>JAXDMN010000358.1:0-23483 GCA_034666045.1 Phycisphaerales bacterium
TTTCGGCGTTGTCGGCCTGGGGAACATGGGGACGTACCACTGCAACTACCTCGACACGTTGCAGGGCGCACGCCTCGCCGCCATCTGCGAAAGCGACGCGGCGAAGCTGAACGCGGCGGCGGAAAAATTCACGAACGCGCAAAAGTTCGAGCGCTGGCAGGAGATGCTCGCGTCGAAAACGATCGACGCCGTCCTCATTGCCACGCCGCACTTTCAGCATCCGGACATCGCGGTCGCCGCGTTCGACAACAACCTTCACGTCCTCTGCGAAAAGCCCGCCGCCGTCACCGTCAAGCAGGCTCGCCGCATGAACGACGCGGCCGCCAAGAAGCCGAACCTCAAATTCGCGATGAATTTCCAGATGCGCGCCAATCCGCTGCTGCGAAAAGTCCGCGACATGATCCGCGCCGGCGATCTCGGCGAAATTTCGCGCATCACCTGGATCGTCACCAACTGGTTCCGCCCCAATGCCTACTACGCCTCCGGCGGATGGCGCGCCACGTGGGCCGGTGAGGGCGGCGGCGTGTTGATCAATCAATGCCCGCACAATCTCGATCAGCTCCACTGGCTCACCGGCATGATGCCGCGAAAAATCACCGGCGTCGCATTCATCGCCAAGACGCATCCGATCGAGGTCGAGGACGAAGTCAGCGCGATCATGGAATACGACAACGGCGCGATCGGGCACTTCATCACCACCACCGGCGAAGCCCCCGGCACCGATCGTCTCGAGATCGCCGGCGATCGTGGCAAGATCGTCAGCGAAGCCGGAAAACTTTCGTTCAAGATGAACCGCACCGGCGTGCGCGAATTCCGCGAGACGAGCACGCAGTCCTTCGCGATGCCGGAAGCGTGGGATGTCGAAGTCCCGGTCAACAAGGGCGAGTTCGCCGACAACACGAAAACGATGACGCAGAATTTCATCAACGCCGTCCTGAAGGATGCGCCGCTCATCGCGCCCGGAGCGGAGGGGGCGAAGGGATTGGAACTCGGCAACGCGATGCTGATGGCCGGGCTCACGCGCCAGCCGGTCGAGCTGCCGCTGGACGGCGACGCGTTCGAATCGTTCCTCGCCGATCTGACCAAGAAGTACGGCGGTCGCAAGCAGTTACAGCCAACCGGCGCGGGGTCGGCCGGCACGGATATGAGCGCATCGTTCGGCCGGAAAAACTGACGCGCTCGTCAGGTTCCTCCGCAAATCATGAGTGCCGTTCGGGCGCTGACTGCCGCCGCGGCCGCAGCGTAGGATCGTCCGGCAACACGCTTCATCCACATTCAGGAAAGGACGAATCCATGCTCAAGTACACGCTCGCGCTCGTCGCATTGCTCGGTCTTTCAATGGTTCCGCTCGCCCGCGCCGCTGAGGTGCCGGGCCCCGACCTGAAGTTCGTCAACAACGCCGTCCGCGATGGCGAAGTCGAAGTCGCCCTCGGCAAGCTCGCCGCCGAGAAGGCCAGCTCCGAAGAAGTGAAAAAACTAGGCCAGCAGATGGCCGACGATCACAGCAAAGCCAACGAAGAGCTCAAGTCGCTCGCCGAGTCGAAGAAGATCGACCTGACCAGGGCGCAGGCCGGCGCCACCAAGCGCTCCGAGGGCATGAGCCAGAAGCTGCGCAAGCTGGAGGGCGAGGAGTTCGACAAGGGCTACGTCGCCATCATGGTCAAGGAGCATGAGAAAGACGTGAAGGCGTTCGAGAAGGAATCGAAGGACGGCGAAGACGCCGAGATCAAAGCCTTCGCCGCCAAGACGCTCCCGACACTCCAGCATCACCTCGAGATGGTCAAGGAAGTTCAGAAGAAGGTAGGCGGCGGCGCCGCCAGCAGCGACGACGCCGGCAAACCCAAGCTCGGCCCAACCGACGGCGAAGCCAAGAAATCACCCGGCGAGAGCGACGGCGGGAAGAAGGACTAATTCGTCGCGCGATTCTCTTTGGCGTTGGAATTAAAAGCTTGTCATCCTGAGGTACGCCGAAGGATCTGCGTCCCTCGTCGCTCGAGGCCAGATCCTTCGGAGTACCTCAGGATGACATCTTTCGCGCGCGTCGCGGTAACATGGGCTCGATGCTGACTCGCCTCGTCGCCCTTTGCGCCGGTGTCATTCTCATCCTCACCGTCCCCGTCAGTGCCCGTCCACCCAACATCATCCACATCATTGCCGACGACGTCGGCTACGACGATCTCTCTTGCTATGGCGCTCCCAAACTAAAAACCCCCAACCTCGACAAGCTCGCGCAGCAGGGCGTCCGTTTCACCCACTTTTACGCTCCCGCGCCAACGTGTACGCCGACGCGCGCCGCGCTCATGACCGGCTGCTACCCCCAGCGCGTCGGCCTGCCGCGCGTCCTCTTCCCCGATGACAACGTCGGCCTCGCCGATCGCGAGATCACCATCGCCGAGCTGCTCAAATCCGCCGGCTACGCGACCGCCTGCATCGGCAAATGGCATCTCGGCCACCGCCCCGAGCACCTGCCGACCAAACACGGCTTCGACCTCTTCTTCGGCATCCCATACCCCAACGATCACGGCCCCGAACGCCTCACGAAAGACAACCAGCCGCGCGGCTTCCCGCCGATCCCGCTCATCCGCAATCTCAAAACCATCGAAGCGCCCGCCAAGCTCGAAACGCTCCCCGACCGCTTCGTCGAAGAGTCGGAAAAATTCATCGAGGCCAACAAGGACAAGCCGTTCTTCCTCCACCTCTCCAACATCGAAACGCACACGCCGTGGTTCGTCCCCAAGCGCTTCGAAAATCAATCCGGCGACGGCCCGTTCGGCGACGCCGTCCTCTGCCTCGACTGGATGGTCGGCCGGATCACCGAAACGCTCGAGCGGCTCCACCTCGCCGACGACACGCTCATCGTCTTCACTTCCGACAACGGCCCGCTCTGGCAGAAGCACCCGGAACTGAAAAGCGTCTACGGCCGATTCGGCGACGTCGACACGTCACGCCCGCACGTCCTCCGCGGCGGCAAATACCAGTCCCGCTGGGAAGGCGGCACGCGCGTCCCGATGATCATCCGCTGGCCGGGCAAAGCGCCGGCGGGAAAAACCTGCGACCAGCTCGCCGCCGGTTTCGATCTCTACGCCACGTTCGCCACCGCCGCCGGCGCGCGCGTGCCGGGCGATCGTCTGATCGACGGCGTCGACCTCACGCCGCTCATCACTGCGCCGGATGCGCCGGCAACGAAGCCACTTCACGACACCTTCTACTACTACGAAAACTTCGGCCTCGCCGCCGTCCGCAAGGGTGACTTCAAGCTCGTCCTCCCCGGCCGCCCGCCGCCCGACTCGGAGAAGACGCTCCTCTTCAACGTCCGCGACGATCCCGGCGAAACGAAAGACCTCGCCGCCGATCATCCCGAGCTGATCGCCGACCTCGAAAAAGTCGCCGCCGAAGCCCGCAAAGACCTCGGCGACGCCCGCACCGGCGCGCCGGGCCAGAATCGCCGTCCGGCGGGTCGCGCCGAAAACGGCAAAGCGAGTTTGTCGTCCTGACAGGGTGTCTGAAAAGTCGTGGCATGGCGCCTCGCCCATGCATCTCGCCGCGCCAGCGACTCTTCGTTGCGTCACAGAAACGGCTGGCCGCCGCGAATGCATGGGCGAGGCGCCCATGCCACGTGAAAAGCGACTTCTAAATCACCCTCTGAGGTACATGGGTACCCGCGCCGCGCGTGATTGAAGGAAGGAAAGACCATGCCCCCCTGGCTTCTTTACGCGATCCTCTCCGCCCTGGCCGCGTCGCTCGTCGGCGTCTTCGGTCGGCTCGGCGTACAGAAGATCGACGACAACCTCGCCACCACCGTCCGCAGCATCGTCATGACCCTGATGCTGCTCGGCTTCGCGACGGTGATCGGCGCCTGGGACAAGCTCGGCCAACTCCGCGTCGGCCCGCGGCCAATGCTGGCGATCCTTCTCTCCGGCGCCGCCGGCGCGACGAGCTGGATTTTTTACTTCAAGGCCCTCAAGCTCGCCGAAGTCTCCAAAGTCGCCCCCATCGACAAACTCAGCATGCCGCTCGGCATCCTCCTCGCCGTCATCTTCCTCCGCGAGCGCCCTAGCATGATCAACTGGCTCGGCGTCCTCCTCATCGCCGGCGGCGCTTATCTCGCGACGCTCCAGCGCACTTGATGCATATCATTTCCCGTGAACAACAAAACCATCACCGTCACCATCCCGCACCGCCTCACCCAGGACCAGGCTCGCGCCCGGCTACAGAAGGGGATCGCCGACCTGAAGGCCGAGCACGCCAAGAGCATCGCCCAGGTCGATGAAACCTGGACCGGCAACCAGTTGTCTTTCAAGCTCGCCGCGATGGGCCAATCGGTCACCGGCCACGTGGACGTTCAGCCGTCGGCGATCAAGCTCGACATCGATCTGCCGTGGATGCTGGCGATGTTCGCGGAAAAATTTCGGCCGAAGATTGAGGAGGAGGGGAGGAAGATGTTGGAGAATAAGTAGCGGACTCATCTCGAATCGCCGCGCCGTGTCCTGCCGCGCGCACCGCAACCTGGCTAACGCGCGGTGGAATTGAGGTTCCTCGGCTCAGCCACACCGCATAATATCGAATGGTCCCAGTCGATTCAGGAGAATGAGTGCTTATGCCTTTGCTTGCAACGGACCACCAGGGCAACACCAGCGAGATCTTCTGGGGCGAAATCTCGCCCTGCGAACACCTCGTGCAGATCTACCAGGATGATGGCGTCTTTCTCGACACCCTCGAAGGGTTCGTCGCCGGCGGGCTCCGCACGGGCGACGGCGTCGTCGTCATCGCCACGCCGGAACATTTGCTCGCCCTCGAAGCGCGGCTACAGCGTGCCGGGTTCGATCCGGAGCGCGCGGCCCTGGAGGACCAGTACATCGCGCTCCCCGCTAAGCAGACCCTGGCGAAGTTCATGATCCGCGGCTGGCCCGACGACATCCTGTTCGACGGGGTGGTGACTGACCTGCTCAAGCGTGCCGGAAAGGGCGGTCGGCGGGTGCGCGCCTTCGGCGAGATGGTCGCGCTGCTGTGGAACGAAGGCCACACCGGCGCCACCGTCCGCCTCGAACACCTGTGGCACCGGATGTGTCACGAGCGCGGATTCTCGCTGTTCTGCGCCTATCCGCGCGTCGGCGTGACTCAGGATGCCGACTTATCAATGAAGGAAATCTGCGCCGCCCACTCCAAGGTCGTGCATGGCTAGGCGTTGCACGGAGCGCCGCGCCGTCCGCGACCGCGCATGCGCCGCGCGCGCGTTCGTTCGACCATCTGGATCATCCGCACCACGCCAGGGGAGAGCATTGATTTGACACCGGACGCGGGGAATCAGCATCAGCCCGAGGCGCAACGAATTGAAGCGCAGGCTCGCCTGGCCGCGATCGTCGAATCTTCCGACGATGCGATCGTCAGCAAAACCCTCGACGGCATCATTCAGTCGTGGAACACCGGCGCCGAGCGCATCTTCGGCTGGTCCGCCGCCGAGGCGATTGGAAAGCATATCACCCTCATCATCCCGCCCGACCGGCGCGCGGAGGAGACGCAGATCCTCGCACGCCTGCGCGCCGGCGAGCGCATCGACCATTTTGAGACGGTCCGCGTCAGGAAGGACGGCCGCCTGGTCTACGTCTCGCTGACCGTTTCACCCGTGCGCGACCGCGACGGGCGGATCGCCGGCGCGTCCAAGATCGCCCGCGACGTCACCCTCGTGAAGGAGTACGAGCGCCGGATTGCCGACTTCGTCGAGAACGCGACCGTCGGCCTGCACTGGGTCGGCCCGGACGGCATCATCCTCTGGGCCAACCGCTGCGAGCTCGAGATGCTCGGCTACACGAAGGAGGAATACGTCGGGCGGCACATCGCCGAGTTCCACGCCGACGCGCCGGTCATCGAAGACATCCTCTCCCGCCTGACGCGCGGCGAGAAGCTGCTCAATTACCCGGCGCGCTTGCGCTCTAAAGACGCCTCGATCCGCCACGTGCTGATCAGCTCTTGCGTGCGCTTTGAGAACGGCGAATTCAAGAACACGCAGTGCTTCACCCGTGACGTGACCGCCCTCATGCTCGCGCAGCAGGAGCGCGACCAGCTCCTGGAGCGCGAACGCACCGCCCGCATCGAAGCCGAACGCGCCAGCCGGATGAAGGACGACTTCCTCGCCACCCTCAGCCACGAGCTGCGCACCCCGCTCAACGCGATCCTCGGCTACGCGCAGCTCATGCGGTCCGGGCAGGTCGCCGGCGCAGAGCTCCCCGAGGCACTGGAGATCATCGAGCGCAACGCGCGCACCCAGACGCAGATCATCGAGGACCTGCTCGACCTCTCGCGCATCATCTCCGGAAAAATCCGGCTCGACGTGCAACGGGTGGACCTCGCCGCGGTCGTGACCTCCGCGATGGAAACGCTCAAGCCCGCCGCCGACGCCAAAGGATTGCGCCTCACCGGCGTGCTCGACCCGCTGGTCGGACCGGTGCGCGGCGATCCGTCGCGCTTGCAGCAGGTCATCTGGAACCTGTTGAGCAATGCGATCAAGTTCACGCCCAAGGGCGGCAAGATCCAGGTCGCGCTGGAGCGCGTCAATTCGCACGTCGAGATCGTCGTCAGCGATACCGGCGAAGGCATCGAGCCGCAGTTCCTCCCGCATGTCTTCGACCGCTTCCGCCAGGCCGACCCCTCCAGCACCCGCCGCTACGGCGGGCTGGGGATCGGGTTGTCGATCGTCAAGCAACTGATCGAGCTGCACGGCGGCGAGGTGCGCGCCAAGAGTCCCGGGCGCGGGCAGGGCGCAACCTTCATCGTGTCGCTGCCGCTGAGCGTCACGACGCACGAAGAGACCGAACGCGAACGCGCACATCCCAAGGCCGCGTCGCGACCGGCCAACGCCTGCGACGACATCGACCTCGCAGGCGTCCGCGTGCTGGTGGTCGACGATGAACCGGACGCGCGCACGCTGATCGCCCGCATCCTGAAATCCTGCGGTGCCGAGGTGATCACCGCCGCCTCGGTGAGCGAGGCCCTCGAACAGATCCGCCGCGAGCCCCCTCACGTGCTGATCAGCGACCTGGGGATGCCGGACCACGACGGCTACGAACTGATCCGCGCCGTTCGCGCACTCCCGCCCGGCAGCGCCGCCGGCGCCGGCGGCGACATCCCCGCCGCCGCGTTATCCGCCTTCGCCCGTTCCGAAGACCGCCGCCGCGCGATGATGGCCGGCTTCCAAACCCACGTCGCCAAACCCGTCGAACCCGCCGAACTCCTTGCCGTCGTCGCCAGCCTCGCCGGAAGAGTGGGGCGATGAACCGGCCGGTCCGTCGCGAGGGCGCAGGGCCAAACCAGCGGCGAGCGGGGACGCGTCTAATCCTCCGCGATCAAATTCGACATCGATTTGCCGCGGATGCTGGCGATGTTCGCGGAAAAGTTTCGGCCGAGATTGAGCAGGTGGGGAGGAAAATGTTGAAGGAGAAGTGATTGTCACGTGGACGCGCCGATGCGGTTCAGATGCGTTTTTCGAGCTCACGGCACAGCTTGTCGAATGATTTGGATCGCCTCCGGCACAGCCTAAGATCCATTCGTGCTGTCATTCGCGGCTGGTCTACCGATTCGCTGTAGCTGGGCCCTAGGAAATGCCGTCCGATCCATCCCTTGCCCGCCCGTGCTGCTTCCGGATCGCTAGGAATCGCTGCACCTTCAAGTTGCAAATACTCCCCAAGCGATTCTGCCGCAGCTACAAACCACGTTTCGTACTCTACGTTCGCCAATACGCATGCTGCGTCGACGTCGGCACGGCATTTTTGCGCCATCGCCAGGAGGTTTGGGCCTAATATGCACGGCGGATCTGCGTCTGCATCAAGCAAGACAAGCACGAGTCGTTTCGGCTCTTCAGACATCTCCGAAAGCTTCAGGCACGCCAAGCTGACTGCACGTTCAAACTCCTTCTCGCGCACGACCGCATAACGCTTGCTTCGGATCGGCTTAACAATCTCGGCGTGCTCGCCTCCGAGCAACTCCGTCCAAATCCTCTGGAGCAGAGTTCGCACCGCGTGATCCTCGCCATGACCTTCGACGATAGGAGCGATCACGATACGGCTCACGATTCATCCTCTGCGGATCCGTCATCCGACACGTCAAAGAGCAGCCCTTGACCCTGATTTGCCAGATCGCGGGTGTCCGGTTGAAGCTGGTCCATTCGCAGAAGTTCTCCCGGCAAATACAGGTGATTCGTAATCGCTTCACGGCTTGCCGCATCGACGGGAGCGATCTTTGTGTCGCCTTCCTCCGATGCAACCACTAACAATCTCTCCCGGTTGGGCTCGATCTGATCCAGCAGATCCGGACTATGACTCGTGATCACAACCTGAGTCTGACCCGCGGCCGCCTCGCGCAGGGCGTCAATCAATGCGCCTGCGGCGGCCGGATGCAACGCCGTTTCTGGTTCCTCGATACCGACGAAGCTTACTGGGTTCTGGCGTTCCGCCAACTGTGTAACAGCAACCAGAATCCCGAGTGCGCGCAACGTGCCGTCCGACATGCTTGCTGCGTAGAATTTCCAAGGATGCTTCGAGCCGACGATCCGCTGCCGAAACTGCAGCGTCTCGCGCGGGCCAAGCGATACACGCTCAACTTCCGAGATGCCTGGGACGATCGTTTCGAGGTAGGCTTTGATGCGCTCTTTGATGCGCGGCTTTGTCTCGCCCAATCGGCCGATGACGCTCGCTATGTTGCTGCCGTCACGATGCAATAACTCTCCGGCGTCGGGGCTTTGGAGTTCCTTCATGACCTCGGGATTCAGATTGTAAAACCCCATTGAGAGCAGCGCGTCGTAGACTGGACGGAACTGCGGCAAGCCGGCGGCATTCACGAGGTAAAGCCGGTCGATTGACACGGGCGGCATGTTTTCCACCGACTGGGCTACGAGCTTGCCGTCTTCGACCGCATAGTTGGCTACCATTTGCGCCGCCGCGTTTCGGACGATCAAGCGTTCGCGCCGGATGACGAAGCCGCCCGCTGTTCGCGCAGCGATCTCAAATCCGAACAGCGCGGATCGCCAATCCGGCAAGTTCATCTCCATCTCGATCGCAAAATTGCGCGGATGGCCAGTGCTGAGGCGTCGAACGGCGTCGATGCCACCGCGCGACTTAATCGCGTGATCGACGGAGTTGACTAGCGAATCGACCACGAAGCGAAGGGCATCGAGAAAGTTGCTCTTTCCCGCACCGTTTCGGCCGACCAAGACGGTGACGGGTGCAAGTGAAACAACCGCGTTCCCGATGCTCTTGTAGTTCCGGATTTTGATACGGCTGAGAAACGGTGCAGCAGCCTTCTCGTGCGGAACCTCGACGGTTTTAGTCGCATCATCGGCCATGCGCATACTATAAGCACGTCTTGCGAGTTTTGTAGGAAGTTGGATGTAGTCGAAAGATGGAACACGGCTATGCGGTCATCGCAGCAAGTTCGTTCGTGCTTTCGGGCGCAGATCTCTCGCTTCGCCGTTGTATTGCTCGGCGGCGACACACTTTGTTAACCAATCGCAAGCTCACACCAATTGCCGGCGCGAATCGTGGATTCGGAATCGAAACGCCTCGGCGGGCGGGAGGCCGGCGGGATGATTTGAGACGTTTTTGGCGCGGCCGGGCGCGTGGCCGCGTGTTAACCGAGATAGTTAACCGGTTAGGCGGAGGTCGCGGCGGTCGAAAATGGGAATTCCTACTACTCCGGCCGACGTTTGTAAGTCGTTATTTTTCGCGCGGAGCCTCGAAAATGCCGGCCCAACTCCTGGCCGGGCCGGGAATAAAAATCACGTCGGCCCGGACCGGCCGCCGCACGATTCGGGGGTCGGATGAGTTGCAAGTCGTCGGCGAAGCAAGACGCGGCAGGCGTGACGGGCGTGGCGGCAATGACCCTTCGCGATTTCGCGCGTCGCGGCGGTTCGCGCGGGCATTGCGGCAGCTCGCGCGCGGCCGTGAGGCTGGCGTCGAACAAACCGCTATCCTAGAATCGCTCGGGATCGACTTCAGCGTGCAATTCCATCGTCGCCAGAGGAAGGTATCCCTGCATGTCGTTGACTCAACTCCCGCCCGCCGCCGATTCGAAGAGCAGGACGCTCAGCTACGACCTCGGGCCCGGTGCGCTCGATGAGAACATCGACGTCGAGTCGGAAGAGATGCTCGTCAACATGGGGCCGCAGCATCCGTCGACGCATGGCGTGCTGCGCGTCGTGCTGCGCACCGACGGCGAGATGGTCCTCGAAGCGGTGCCGCATCTCGGGTACCTGCATCGCTGCAAGGAAAAGATCGCGGAGAACCTCGCCTACTACCAGTACATCGGGTACACGGACCGCCTGGACTATCTCGCGGCGATGAACAACAACCACGCGTGGTCGATGGCGGTCGAACAACTCGCCGGCATCGAAGTGCCGGAGCGCGCGGAGTACATTCGCATCATCGCGGTCGAGTTGAATCGCATCGCGTCGCACCTGGTGAGCTTCGGGACGTACGGGCTCGACATGGGGGCGTTCACGCCGTTCCTTTATGCGTTTCGCGAGCGCGAGTACATCCTCGATCTGTTCGAGCAGCTCTGCGGCGCGCGGCTGACGCTCAGCTACATCAACGTCGGCGGCGTGCATTGGGATCTGCCGCCGCTGTTCAATGAGAAGCTCGAAGAGTTTTTGGATTACTTCGAGCCGAAGATCGACGAGTACAACGATCTGCTCTCGTTCAATCACATTTTCGTCAAGCGGACGGCGAACGTCGGCGTGGTGACGAAAGAGCAGGCGATTCGCTACGCGCTGAGCGGGCCGATGATTCGCGGCAGCGGGATTCCGCTCGACCTGCGGCGCGATCGGCCGTACAGCATTTATCCGAAGCTGGAGTTCGACGTGATCGTCGGCTCCGGAATGAAGGGGCAGATCGGCGATTGCTGGGACCGATACTGGGTGAAGATGCAGGAGATGAAGCAGTGCTGCCGGATCCTGCGGCAGTGCATGAAGCAGATCCCGGCCGGGCAATTCCGAGCGAAGCTGCCGCGCAATATGAAGGTGCCGCCGGGCGAAGTGTATGCGGAATATGAAAATCCGCGCGGGCATCTCGGGTTCTTCATCGAATCGCAGGGCGGGGCGGTGCCGTACCGCGTGAAGATCCGCGCGCCGTCTTTCGTCAATCTCGCGATTACCGGCGAACTTTGTCGCGGCGTGCTGCTGGCGGACGTGCCGGCGATCATCGGGTCGATCGACATCGTCATGGGCGAGGTGGATCGATGAACGCTGCCGGCGGCGGGGATGACGTCGCAGGTCAACGCGCCGCGCGCGGCGCCCGCGACGTCGGCAGCGCGCGGGCGACGGTGGAGCGTCACGTCATCGTCGTCGGCTTCGGCCTCGCCGGTCGGGCGGCGGTCAATAGCATCATCGAGCAGGGCATTTCCTACACCGTCATCGAGAGCAACCCGGAAGTCGTCGACCGCTGCATCCCCGGAGGGCTGCACATCATCCGCGGCGACGCGCGCGACCCGGAAATCCTTCGCCAGGCCGGCATCGATCGCGCGACCGACATCGCGGTCACCGTTCCGAACGACGAGATGACGCTCGCGGTGGTCGAGCAGGCCCGCAAGCTGAGTGCGACCGCGCGAATCATCGCCCGCTGCACGTTCGTCTCCGGCGGGATGGAAGCGACGCAGCGCGGCGCGGACGACACGGTCATCGCCGAACAAGTCGTGGCGCAGGAGTTTGGGCGCGTGATGGGCGCTGTGCTCGAGAAGTAATTTTCACCGCAGAGGCGCAGAGGACGCGAAGGCCAACTCCGCTAAACGAATTCCTCTGCGCCCTCTGCGCCTCTGCGGTGAGATTCATTCACGTGTATGCCGGTTGCGCGGTTCCGCCGACTTCCCAGTAGGGCGTCCACGCGAGAACGAGCGATCGCACGGTGATGTTCGTCTTCTTCGGTTTCAGCGTGACCGTTTCGAGCGACTCGGTCGTCGGATCGATCAGGCGGGCGATGTTGTTCGTTTCGTCGTCGAACTGACGCTGCAGCGCGTCGAGCTGGGCCTGCACGGCTTCGACGGTTTCACCCGCGCGGGCGACATCCTGCGATTCCTTGTAGACCCGCCCGGCGCCGCGCGCGGCGGTCGTCGCGCGGCCAACGGTTCCGATGCTCCGCGCCCGCCGCCCGAGGAACGCACCGAGCAGTGTCGCGCCAACCGAGACGGCCGTGTTCCATTTTGACGCCGTCGCCTGCTCGCGTTCGCGCTCGACCGCTTGCTGCGCGCGGCGGAGGCGCTCCTGGAGCGACGTGAATTTCGCCGAGTAGCGCTGCCGCAGCTTTTCCTTCTCCACGTCGAGCCGCTCGCGTGCCGCCTGCTGGAGCCGCACCCGAAAATCGCGCTCCGATTCGCCCGGCTTGCTCGTCTGCTTCAGGCTCGCGCTGCGGAAGAGCTGTAGCGACCGCCCGCGATAGAGCGAGTCGGCGAATTGCTTTTTCCAGGCGTCGTAACTCTTCGATTTCCCCGCAGATGACGGAATCGGCGCGAAACCAGCGCCTTCCGCGGGCTCACGATCGAGCTCCGCTTCGTCGAAGCTCACCTCCTCTGCGCTAGACCACTCAGTGGCGACGAGGTTGTCGGTGAGCGGCGCGAGCAGGCAGAGCTCTTCCTGCTGGTCGACCCCAGTCTTCGTGTCGGTGAAATAGACGTTCCCGCAGCCGAGGAGCGCGGGACGGTAGACGAGCGTCGCTTTTTCCTGCGGGGGATTCGATCGCAGCGGGACGAAGAGTTGCGTGATTTCGGAAGGAAGCACCGGACGTGCCGCGGACGAACTACTTCGCGCTGCTGGCGCGGATACGCGTACGGGTGCATCCGCAGGCGCTTGTCGCGAAGAAGCAAGCGGTGCGGGCGCTTTGATGGGGTCCATCAGCGTCTTGATCTGATTTCGCGTCAGCGGTCCGCGCAAGTACGACAGCGCCCAGCGCGATTCAAACACCACGGGCGCATCCTCGTGCACGTTGTTCATGAGGAAAACGCGGTTTCCCAACCCCGCGAGCGTCTCCTCCAGCGCGCCGCGATCGAATCTTCCGCTCTGTCCCGCCGCCGCGCCTTCGAGACCATCCAAGAGACGGTTCTTGTCGCGCTCCGTCTGCAACCTCCCGATGAACCACGTCCCCGCATTGCTGAGACCTTTGTAGTCGAGGTCCACCGGGTTCTGCGTCGCCAGCACCATCCCCACGCCGAACGCGCGGGCCTGCTTCATCAGCGTCAGCAGCGGCGTTTTGCTCGGCGGGTTCGCGGTCGGCGGGAAGTAACCGAAAATTTCGTCCATGTAGACGATCGCGCGCAGCGAAGTCGTGCCGGGTTGTTGGCGCATCCACCCGAGCACCTGGTTGAGCAGCAGCGACACGAAGAACATCCGCTCCGCGTCGCCGAGGTGCGCGATCGAAAAAATTGCGTGGCGCGGCTTGCCCGCGCCCGAGTGCAGGATCGCCTGAATGTCGAGCGGCTCGCCTTCGAGCCAGGACGAAAATCCGGGCGCCGCGAGCAGATTGTTCAGCCGCATCGCCAGCGAAAAGCGTTCTTTCGACGGATAAAACGATTCCACGTCGAGCACGCCGATGCGCGGGACGGGCGGGTTTTGGATCTGCTGGATCAATCCCGCCAGATCGAGGTCTTGTCCCTGCTGCCAGGCGTTGCCGAAGATCGTCGAGATGAGAATGTGCTCGCGCGACTGGATCGGGTCGGCGTCGACGCCGAGCAAGCCGAGCAAACTCGTCGCGGTCGTCGAGATGCGCTCGCGCAGCAGCTCGTTGTCCTCCATCACGGCGGATTCGGGCGCGGCGAAGGATTTCAGGATCGAGACCGGGATGCCGGCGTTGCTGCCGGGCGTGTAGATCGCGAAATCGGCGGCGTCGCGCAGGCGCTGGATGCGCGCGCCGTCCTGCCCCCATTTCTCCAGGCCCGACTTCCAGAAATCCGCCTGCTGCTGCGCAAACTCGTCGGCGCTCAAGCCCTTCTTGCGCGCGTCGTCCTCGTTCACCCACGGCCGAAAATCCTGCGGCGACAGATTCGGGAACGTGAGCATCAAATTCGTCAGGTCGCCTTTCGGGTCGATGATGATCGCCGGGATGCCGTCGATCGCCGCTTCTTCGAGCAGTGCGAGACACAACCCGGTCTTGCCGCTGCCGGTCATGCCGACGCAGACGGCGTGCGTCGTGAGGTCCTTCGAGTCGTACAGGATCAGCTCATCGCCGCTCGTTTTCGTCGCCAGGTCGTGCGCGCGGCCGAGGTAGAACACACCGAGCTTCTCGAAATCAGCAGCAGTCATGAGGGGAGATTCTGCTCGTGACCGGCGCTGCGGGCAAGCGGCAATCGCGGGAACGCCGGATCGCATTGCGAGCCCGCGCCCGATCCGTTAGAAGCGCAACCGCATGGAGGTCCCGCCCGGTTACGAACCAATCGCCTGCCCGCTCTGCGGCGGCACGCGCAGCGCGATCGTCTTGCGCGGCGGCGATCACGTGCTCAAGGAACCGGTCGAGCTGACGATCGTCCGCTGCGCCGACTGCTCGATGTGCTACCTGAACCCGCGCCCGACGCTGGCGCGCCTCGGGACGTACTACCCGCAGGAGTACCACGCGCACCGCGCGCAAAAGGGAGACGTCCTCGGCGACAAAATATCCGTGCGCATGCGGAAACTTCTCCTGCAAAAGCTGTACGCGCCACCGGATCGCAAGCCATCCGGCCCCGCCCGCGTCTTCGCGTCAGTTCTTCTCGCGCTGCGCGGATCCGACCGCCTCGGTGCGGGTCTGCCGGTCCGCGGTAGCGGAAAACTCCTCGATTTTGGATGCGGGCACGGAAAACTTCTTCGTCGCATGAGCGCGGCGGGGTGGGACGTGACGGGTCTCGATTTTTCAGAGCAGGCGGTCCACGGCGTGCGCGCCAGCGGTTTCGCGGCGCACCAGGGGACGCTTCCGCACCCGCAGCTCGCGGCGGAAACGTTTGACGCGGTCGTGATGGAGCACGCGCTCGAGCACGTGCCCGATCCGCTGTCTGTCCTGCGCGCCGCGCGTGATGTGCTTCGCCCCGGCGGGACGCTGCTCGTCCACGTCCCGAATTTTCACGCGTGGGAAGTCGAGCGCTTCGGCGAGTTCGCCATCCAGATCGACTTGCCGCGTCACCTGCTCCATTTCGAGCCGGCGACGCTTCCGAAAATGCTGGAACAGGCGGGATTCTGCGACGTGAAGAGCGAAACCCGTCCCCGTCGCGGCTCCGTCCGTCAGAGCATCAACCTCGCGCGGCGCGGCGGCCAGTCGATCCCGCGCTGGATGAACCTCGCGATCGCGCATCGCATGATCTGCCGCCGCAATCGAAAAACCGATCGCGGCAGCGATCTGGTTGCGACCGCGACCAAGGCGGAGTGAGTGTTATGACGCCGCGGTGTCCTTCTCGCTGTCGAAGTGCAGCCCGCTCAGCGGCGTGATGCCGTACGGGCCGAAGTTGAGGTGATTCGCGATCGTCGCCATCTCGTCGGGCGAAAGCTGTCCCGTCTCGTCGCCGCTGACGACTTCCATCGTCATAAAAATCTGCCGCTCGCTCTCGCGGGCGGCTTTCGGAATCGACAGCTTGGTTTTCGACCGCGACATTGCTCTTCTCCCTTGGAGGCGAATGGTGAGGGTGAAGAGATGTGCAATATGCCGGTCGGCGAAGCAAATCCTGTTATTTGCGTCCGATAACCGCCGATCACGGCGGCGGCAGCGGCTGCGTCGCGCGGACGATGCGATCGCGGATGGCGGTCCATTGCGGCTCGTCCGGCGGCATTTCGATGTAGATCGCGGTTGCGCCGTCTTGGTCAAGCTGACGCAGCCGTGCGTAGAATCGCCGCGCGTACTCTATCGCGTCGTCGCCAAGCTCCAGCACCGCGCCGCTGGCTCTCGATCGATCCGCCGACTCGAACCGATACGCCGCCGTGCGCGGGGCATAGTGCTTTTCATGCTGTCCCGGGCTCGTCGCCGCGACCGACGGATCAACCGCGCCCGTGAAGACATCGATCGGCCCGATCACCGCTTCGATCTGCTCGCGCGTGACCCCGCCCGGACGCAAAATGGTGGGGCGGTCGCCGCTCAAATCGAGCACGGTCGACTCGATGCCGACGGCGCACGGTCCGCCATCGAGAATCATGTCGACGCCGTCGCCCAGTTCGTCGCGCACGTGCTGTGCGGTGGTGGGGCTGACATGGCCCGACTTGTTCGCGCTCGGCCCGACGAGCGGACGATCGAGCACACGCAGCAGCATGAGCGTCAATGGATGATCCGGCGCTCGCAGCGCGACAGTGTCGCGCCCGGCGGTCACCTCGTGGGGAATTTCATCCGTCTTAGGCAGCACGAGCGTCAACGGCCCCGGCCAAAATCGTTCCGCCAGCCGCTCTGCCTCGTCCGGCCACGCCGTCACGTACCGCCGCGCGACGTGCGCGTCCGGCACATGACAGATCAACGGATTCGTGCTCGGTCGACCTTTGACGGCGAAGATTTTTCGCACCGCCGCCGCGTCGGTCGCGTCCGCGCCGAGGCCGTAAACCGTTTCAGTCGGAAACGCGACGAGCCGCCCACTCCGCAAGATCGCGGCCGCTCGGATGATCGTGCCCATCATGGCTCACCCGCCACGATCCCCTCATCGACGAGCCACTTCCGCGCGCGCGGCTCATCCGAGCAGATGAGGAAAACCTCCTGCACCGTCCCCGTCCCTGTGTACAGGCATTTCAATCCGGAATCGGTCGGATATTGAATCTTGAAGCTCGCCGGCGTCTTGCCGCGGCGGACCTTGATCCGCCCCGGCACGATCCGCGCCACGTGCGGACAATTTTTGATGATCTGATCGAGAAGCTGATCGAGCCCCCCGACCCGGCCGTGCTGACGTTTGATCCGGCCGAACTTCATTGGTCGGATTATACGTCCACTCCCTCCTCCCGGTACTCCGGGGAGAGGGCAGGGGAGAGGGGCAAGGTGCGCGTGCAGTCTGACGTCGTTCGATTTGCAGATCGATCCGCGAATCGATCGATGCTAAACGTGTCGCGCCGCTTCCCCCTCTCCCCAACCCTCTCCCCGGAATACCGGGAAGAGGGAGCTTTCAGAATGGATTCGCGCTGCCATGATCGCCGTGATCGAGGCCCCAGTTCTGACGCTCAGGCTGGCCGTCCGTTCCGGTGATCTCCGCCCCCGAGGCGTCGTCGTACGTCAGCCACTCGACGTGCCCGTCAAAGAACAGCCAGTTCGATCGCCGGCGCTGCCCGGACGTGGTCATCGACGACCCACCCGCGCCGTGGCGATAGCGATCCAGTTGCCCGGGCGGGCGATCGTGAACGTCCGCGCGGTGCGAGCCGGTCCCGCTCGGGCCGAACGATTCCGCGACGAGGATGTCGCTGCTCTTTCCCTTGGTGTACGGCTGGTTGTCGAAGTACCAGTTCATCCCGTAACTCGGCTGGTGCGGCAGGTCGTTCATGCCGGCGTCGATGTGATTCGGGCAGATGAACGTCTCTTTCACGGCCGCCTTCATCGCGATCAGGTCTTCGTCATATCCCCACAAGTCGCCGGTGTCGGGGGAGCTCTGGGTGCCAAGGCGGAGCGGGAGATGCCTGTTGGCGTTCGCGTACATCATCAACCCGTGCCCGATCGTCCGGAGGTTGCTCATGCATTTCAGGCGCAGCGCGCTCTGCCGCGCCATCTGGAGCGACGGCAGCAGGAAGCCGATCAGGATCGCGATGATCCCGATGACGACCATCAACTCGATCAGTGAAAACCCGCGCTGTTTGCGTTTTTTGCTCGACATCACTTCACCCCGCGGCATTTTCGACGCCACTACCGATATTGTCCGACCGAACGTCCGATTGGACAACCGCAATCGCCGCGCATTCGCCGGGTTGCCCCGCATGGGCCGGCAGGCAACAATCATGACGTCACTCGCCCAAGGAGATTTCATGCCGGAAAATGCGCCTCTGCAGGTCGGACAGCTCGCCCCGGATTTCACGCTGATGAACCAGGACAAGGCGGAAGTGAAGCTCAGCAGCTATCGGGGGAAGAAAAAAGTCATGCTCCTTTTCTATCCCATGGATTTTTCGCCGATCTGCACGCAGGAGCACTGCACGTTCGGCCCGGCGTTCGACAAATTGAACGGCCCGGACGCCGACACGGTCGTCTTCGGCGTCAGCACCGACAGCCCCTTCTGCCACGCCGCGTTCCGCAAGCAATACAACATCCCCTACGACCTCCTGGCCGACCCGACCAGAAAAGTCGTCAAAGCCTACGGCCTCTTCGCCGGCGAAGAACCCTTCAACTGCGGCAAGCGCGGCACGGTCATCATCGACCGCGACGGAAAGGTGATTTACTACAAGGAACAACCCATGAAGGAGCCGCGGCAAGTCGAGGAACTCGAACGCGCGGCGATGGTGAACGACCTCCTCGCTCAACGTGATAACGAGGGTGGGGAACGCATTAGCGCGTCGCGGTAGGAAGTTCCACAATCGAATGAGAATCGGCCCCATCCAACTTGCCCACCCCTTCTGCCAGGCGGGTCTCGCCGGCTACTCCGACCGCGCCATGCGTCTCGTCGCGCGCCGCCGCGGCTGTCCCTACGCCGTCACCGAAGCGCTCCTCGACACCATCCTCGTCAACGGCGGCGTCGGCCTCCGCAAATCCATCGACATCAGCGACGAAGACCATCCCGTCGCCGGCCAAATCATTGGCTCCGAACCCGCAACGATGGCCCGCGCCGCGCAACTGCTTCATCAAGCCGGTTATGACGTCATCGACCTCAACTTCGCCTGCCCGGTGAAGAAGATCAAAAACAAAGCCCGCGGCGGGCATATGCTGCTCGACACCGCGCGGGCGATCTCAATCGTCAAATCCGTCCGCGACGCGCTCCCGCCGACCGCGACGACGACCGTCAGCCTCCGCCGCGGATTCGACGAATCGCCGGAATCGCTCGAGCGCTTCCACGAGCTCGTCGAAACAATCTGGGCGAACGATTACGCCGCCGTCCGCGTCCACGCCCGCACCGTCGAACAAAAATACCTCGGCCAAAGCCGCTGGGATTTTCTCCGCGAAGTGAAGCAGCGCTGGCCCGACAAAACAATCCTCGGCAGCGGCGATGTCTTCACCGCGGAAGACGTCGTGCGCATGCTGAGCGAAACCGGCGTCGACGTCGTCTGGATCGCCAGAGGCGCGATCGGCAATCCGTGGATCTTCACCCACGCCGCCGCACTGCTTCGCGGCGAATCCATCGCGCCGCCGACCATTCACGAGCAGCGCGATGCCCTCGCCGAGCATTTCGCCATCGCCATGCAGATCCACGGCGAACAACTCGCCGGCCGGCGGATGCGCAAGATGGGCATCAAGTACAGCCGCTTCCACCCGCGCGCCGCCGACGTGAAAAAAGAATTCATCAACGTCCACAGCCTGCGCGACTGGACGGCTGTTCTCGAAAATCACTACGCCACCGAAGGCCCCGGCGTCTGGCCGGCGGCGAACGCAGCGGATGAAGTGAACGACGGCGGCGCCGAAACGTCCTGCGAGGCCGTTGCGTGAAACGTGCGGCCTTCTCACTCATTTGCACCTTAGTCGCCGGGGTCGTCGTCCTCCTCACGGGTCTGGAGTATGGCTTTGGCGATCGCGGCGGCGAGGTCGGCATCAGTGCAGCCATCGGCGCCGGCTGGGCGCTGCTCATCACGTTCGTCGGAATCGTCGTCGCAGCGGCCAGAATGTGGCGGGCATCCGGAAGACGTCGTAACACCGCGCTTGGGGGTCTGCTCGCGAATGTCGCCGTCATCGTCTGCGTGTTTGCGAGTGGACTATGTCGCTGACCGGAACGGACCTGGCACGATGCATTCCAAATCACCCCCACGAAATCGCCTCGCAAAAGTGCTGCCTGAGGAATGGCGAAAACTCCTCGTCGCGCACGGCGTGCCGAAGCGAAAATACACCGCGGTGATCCGCGCCACGCTCGTCGGCGGTCGCGTCATCGAAGATCTGATCGTCGAGCAAGGCTGGATCATCGCGACGGGCCGCGAAGGTCTGGGCGGCACGTTCGAGCAGCGCATCGACTTCGACCCGCGTCAGATCACGGACGTCGAAATCAAGCAGGTCATATGAGGATCGCGATCGTCGGCGACAGCCCGTGCGATCTTTGTACGGCGGCGTGCTGCAAACAGAACGGGCACGAGTTTGCGGCGATTCTCGAAGGCGATGAGGTTCGAAAATTCGCCGCCTTCGCGATCGATGTGCCGATCGAGTCACTCGGCCGACTGACCTACGAGCGGGTCCTGCCGTACGTCGAAGGCCGGTGCCAGTTCCTCGGCGAGGACGATCTCTGCACAATCTACGAAGATCGCCCGCGCGCCTGCCGGCAGTTCCAATGCATCGAAAGCTACAACGCCGACGGCGTCGGGCGGCACGGGACGTTCCTTCAGCGCAATCCGCGCGTGCGCGAGATGCTCGAGACGCTTTAATTTAATTTTCGCGTGAGCAGACTGTTCGCGATCACCCCGGCGTGCGGCGGGGCATGCCGGCGCGATTGACGTCGGCGCCGAAGGTCTGGTTATGCTGCCCGATCTGCTTCCCGCCGCCGTAGTTCTGCGTGGTTTTCTTTTTCTGCGTCGCGCCGACGCCGAAGGCGCCGCCAAGCGCCCCGGCGGATGGCTTGTTGAGCCCGGCTTTCATCTGCTTGAAGGCGGATGATTCTTTCTTCTGCGGTTGTGATTTCCCGCCGCCGCCCGTGGCTTTATTGCCAATCATCGCCGCCGCAGCGTTGGCGGCCAGCGAGGTGTCGATCCGCGGCGTCGAACCAGCCGGCGCGGCGGATTTTGCCGCGGCAGGGGCTGCCGGTTTCTTCGCCGGCGCGGGCGCGTGCGCCGCGGCGGCTGGGCCCGCGGTTTTTTTCGCGGGGGTGGGATTCTTCTGGGTCGAACTCGTTTCCGTCTTCTTCTTCGCCATGGCGTGCAGTCCTTTCGCGAGGCGGGATTGTAACCGCGACGGATTTTGCTTGCCAGAATCGCCGCGGGCGTAGAATGATATATGCCCATGAGCGACGGCGAGGACTACGCCGACGTCGATGCCTCCGCCGCTGGCGGCGGGAGCGCAACGCCCCGGCGCGATGAATCCCTTCAATCGCGCGCCGAGCCTACTCCGCGCGATCTCCGCGACGAGCGCGAGCATGACGACCCCTTCGGCCCCCCGAAGATCGCGTGCGAATGTTACTGCCTGCATTGCCGCCGCATCTTCATGAGCAGCGAGATCTGGTTCCAGCGCATCAAGAACGCGCAGCACGGCAAGCTGGACGGGTTCTGGATGTGCCCCACCCCCAACTGCGACGGCAAAGGCTTCAGCTTCGACATCTTCCCGACCGATCCCGCGCACCCGGCCAACGAAGGTTGGTCCGGCGACGACGACGATGAGGATCGGGATGACGATGACGACGCGGACTGGGGCGAAGAAGAATTCGAGCGCGCCACCTCCGGGCCTGCCGGCGGCGACGAGCACGAGCCGGAATACGACCCCAGCGAGAGCAAGTGGAAGCAGCTCGACGAAGAATTCGGCGAAGAGGACGACGACGACATCGAAGGCGAAGAATGGAAATACGGCCTCGAACCCGGCGAACCATTGCCCGAGCCCGAATGGGTCCGCTCATCCCGCCGAGCGTGGGAGGAAGAGCAGAAGCGCTACGACGAACCGGACGAAAGGCCGCGGGAGATCGAGTGGGAGTATGGGGAGGGGATCAGTGAGGATGATATTCCGTTTTAGTCTGGTCCCCTCTCCCCGGAGGGGAGAGGGTTAGGGAGAGGGCCGAGCGCATGGAGTCGCTTGGCGAAAGTCCGCTTCATCGCTTTCACCCGGTATCGCTCGAGCGCGCCCGCTCAATGCGCCACGTCGCCGCCCCCGCCGAGGGGATTCTTTGGCAACATCTCCGCGCACATCGCCTCGACGGACTGAAATTCCGCCGGCAAGTAACGGTGGGGCGTTACATCGCGGACTTCCTTTGTCACGAGATGAAGCTGATCGTCGAGCTCGACGGCCCGTCGCACGACGAGCGCGCGGAGCACGACGAGAAGCGCACGGAGTTTCTCGAGCGGCAGGGATATCGCGTGATTCGATTTCTGAATGAGGATGTGCACGACGATGTCGTCGCAGTGCTACGGACGATCCTCCGCGAATGCGGGCGCACGGCAGACTAATCTGGTCCCCTCTCCCCGCAGGGGAGAGGGTTAGGGAGAGGGGGGAGCGTGCCGAGTCTGAGTGCGCTGATGCGCAAAAGTGAAATTCAAGCTTGGGCTGTTTCGCGAATCGAAAATCCAAGTCAGCGAAGTAACGGCAGTTGTCTCCATGCGCTCCCCCCTCTCCCCAACCTTCTCCCCTCCGGGGAGAGGGAGCCAGAAATTCACAGATTTTCCAGCCGCTGCAACTTATCCATCTCCAGCAGCGCGGACACGAGCGGGTCAAGCTGCCCGGCCATGATCGCATCGAGATTGAAGTTCTTTTCGCCGCCGCCTTCGCCGCCTAAACGGTGGTCGGTGCATCGGTTCTGCGGGAAGTTGTAGGTGCGGATGCGCTGGCTGCGATCGCCGCTGCCCATCATCGCTTTTCGGGCGCTCGTCTGGGCGGCGTGCTGTTTGGCGTGTTCGGTTTCATAGAGCGTGGCGCGGAGCAACGCCCAGGCGCGTTCCTTGTTTTGGGCCTGCGATTTGTGCTCGGTCATCTTGAACTGGATGCCGGTCGGCTTGTGCAGAAGTCGCCAGCCGGTCTCGACTTTGTTGACGTTCTGCCCGCCCGGTCCGCCGCCGCGGCAGCCGCCTTCTTCGACGTCTTTAGCATTGATCGTGATGCTGATGTCCGGGACTTCCGGGAGGACGGCGACCGTCGCGGCGCTCGTGTGAATCCGGCCCTGCGCTTCCGTTTCGGGCACACGTTGCACGCGATGCCCGCCGCCTTCGAATTGCAGGTGGCGGTAGGCGCCAGCGCCTTTCACGTTGACGATGACTTCCTTGAATCCGCCGCGGTCGCTCGGGGAAAAATCGGAGACGTCGAACTTCCACCCCTTGCTCTCGCAATAGCGGCGGTACATCTCGAACAGGTCGCCGACAAATAAGCCCGCCTCGTCGCCGCCGGTGCCGGCGCGGATTTCGAAGAAGAAGCTGTCGATCGCATTGTCCTCGGCGGAGACGAACGCGTCCTTGAGCGCCTCGAGCAGCGCATCGGCCGTCGCCCGCGCTTCCGGCAGCTCGGCGGCGGCGAGCGCGGACATCTCGGCGTCGGCGCGATTCGCTGACATCTCCGCCAGCTCCTCGACTTGCCGGGCCGCCTGCTTGAACTCGCGAAATTTCTGCACGACCGGATCGAGCTGCCCGGCCTCCTTGCTGGCGGCGACGAGCTTGGCGGAGTTGCTCAGCACGGCCGGATCGTTCAGCGAATCCTGCAGCTCGGCAAATCGCCGCTCGGTCTCGCTCAAGCGGCGGATCAACGGGGTATCCATGATTTTCTCGGACTGCGTCATGATTT
>JAXDMN010000359.1:0-22557 GCA_034666045.1 Phycisphaerales bacterium
GACCGGACGTCAACTGCCACACCAGCCAATCGCCCGCCTCGATAAAAAGGTCCGCCGATGCGTAGACGTGTGGGGCGTGATTGAACGTTTCCAACACCTTTGGAAAAAACCACTCGAGCCCGATCGCGCCGCCGTAGCGCGCCAGCCACTTCTCGTCGCGATCGCGCGCCACCTTGTTGATCCGCTGCGCCTCCGCCTTCGCGCCGTGATGCTTCCACAGCTTCGCCCAAGAGAGCGGCGTCGCGCGAAACTCATCGAGAAGGCACAACGGCGTCCCATCCGCCCGGCAAGGCAGCATCGTGCAGCTCGTGAAATCCACGCCGATGCCGACGATTTCTTGCGCCTCGACGCCGCTCTGCCTCACCGCGTTCTTGCACGCGGCCGCGAGCGAATCGAGCCAATCCTGCGGATGTTGAAGCGCGTAATCCGGCGGGAGTTTCTCGCGTGAACCGGGCAAAACCTCGTCGATCACGCCGTGCGCATACGCCTCGACCGTCTGCGCCGCGACGCGGCCGTCGGTGATGTCGACCACGACAACGCGGACCGATTCCGTGCCGAAATCGAAGCCGAGGGAGTATTTCGCCATCGGCGGAGGATTCTAAGCGACAACGGCGAATATCGAGCGGTCCTGTGCGGCTACTGATCGAGGCGCCACTTGGGGAACGGGTAGTTCACCAGCGTATCCACCGACCGCAGGTCGCTGGTGGTTTCATTGCCATCCCAGGCCGTCGCGTCGCCGCCAGTGGGCAGGGACTTTGAATCCACCGTGGCACAGTGCCCGTCGGCGAACAGAAAATTCGTCTGCGTCTTGCGCTTGCCGTGACGGGCGCTGATCTTGTTCGTGTTGAAGTCGTGCATCTGGATGCCGTCGTAGATCATGGCCATCTCGCCGGCCTTCTTGATCTTCGACACCTTGATGAGCGGTCCGCCGACCATCTGCCCTTTGCCGAAGCCGGAGTTGGCGTTGCGGAAACAGCCGAAGGTGCGCATCGGCCAGGCGTCCTGGCCCTTGTTGGCGCGCATGTCAGCCACCGAGGGCAGCACCCCATTCATCGCGTACCAGTTATCGACGATCGGCGCCGAGCCCTGGCTGTCGGCGACACCGGCGTGCAGCAGCGATTGGCGCCGCCAGAACTAAGCGTTCATGTCGTCGGTCTTGTTCGTCGGGATGTTGGCCGAGACGTCGTTCTGCTTGTTCGAGCCGCTGGGGCAACGGAAGACGGTGTTGCCGGCCGAGCCTTCGGAATCCCACGCATCCTCGCCGGGCGGCGTGCCACCGTTGCCGACAAAATCGATCTGGTCGGCGCTGCGGATGTACTTCTTGACGACGAGTATGGTCGCCCACGTCTCCTCGCCGCGACCGCCGACGCTCGGCTGCTGTCGGATGAAGCCGGGGACGCACCACCCGAGGTGCTCGGAAGAGTAGGTCGCGAACCCCTGCCCGATCTGCCGCAGGTTCGAGAGACACTGCGCCGTTTCGGCGGCGCGGCGCGCCCCGGCCAGGACCGGCAGGAGCATGCCGATCAGGACCGCGATGATCCCGATCACGACGAGCAGTTCGACCAACGTGAAGGCACCGGATCGGCGACGACGAGACATAAAAATCCTCCAGGTCACGGCCAGCGCGCACGAGTTAGTTTTTAAAATCTCAATTCCGCGGAGGACGTGCAGCGTTCGACACATTCGCGTTTCGCCTGTCCCTGATGGCTCTTGCAAGCCTTTTACTGACCCCGAAAGCGGCCTGATATGGTCACACCGCATTAAATCTTACCTCAGGTACAATATTTCGGGCATGCGAGATTCGCACAATGACCTTCGTAAAACGCACATCGTCGGCGACGACACGCCGGAGAAGATCATCGCGCCCAACGTCTCGCCGCTGATGCGGACGTTCCACATCGGCCTCGCCGGCGTGTCGGACGCGGGCGAGGGGTTCGACATGGTGCGGCCCAGCCCGCACTTTGGGCACATCCTTGCGTGCTTCAGCGGACAGGGACGCGTGCTCGTCAATGGGCGGTGGCAGGCGTGCGGTCCCGGGACCGCGTACCTCGCGCCGCCCGGCGTGCCGCACGCGTATCACACTGTCCCCGATCACCGCTGGGGGTTCGCCTGGATCTGGTGGCACATTGCGCCGGGCGAGCCGCCGCTGATCGACTGCACGCGCGCGATCCTGGTGCCGGCGGATGCGGAGTATCTGCGCTCGGCGATCCTGGGTCTGTACCGCGAGTCGATCGGCCCGGCGCAACCGACCGTGCTCGATCACTGGGTCGAGCTTTTGCACGCGTACGCGGCTCGGTTGGGGCATACGGTTCACGAGCGGCGGAGCCTGATTGCGGTGTGGGAGCAGGTGGACGCGAACCTCGGCTACCCCTGGACCCGGCAACTGCTCGCCGACGCCGCCGGAATGAGCGGCGAACACCTGCGGCGTTTATGCCAGCGCGAGACCGGCCGCGGGCCGATGCGCCACCTCACGGTGTTGCGCATGCAGCGCGCGGCGATGCTGCTGGAATCCACGACGCACAAGGTCGAGCAGATCGCGCGCAGCGTCGGGTACGCCAACGCGTTCGCGTTCTCGACGGCGTTCAAGCGTCAGATGGGTGTGTCGCCGGCGGCGTTCCGCGTCGCGCGCAGTCACGAGCGTCGTCCGGCGCGCGAAGCGGTGCGCGAGCGCAAGGGGCGCGGGTGACATGCGCGCGGGGACGCCAAGCCTACTGCGACGCCGCCGTCTCTGTCGTCGCCGTCGCAGGCGTTCCCTTGGCGACGGGGACGCTCTTGGGGCGCACGCCCAACGCGGCGGCGACCAGCTCTTTTTCTTCCTGCTGGTGAACCTTGACCGAGCCGACCGCGGGGCTCGCCGCGCGGTCGCGGCCGTAGTAGGCCAGCAGCGTGTCCGGGAACATCGCGCGCAGGCGCGGTTCCATGAAGGTCCAGGCGCCGCGATTCTGCGGCTCTTCCTGCACCCAGGCGATTTCTTCCATGCGATGGTATTTGCCGACCGCGGCCAGGATTTCCTTTTCCGGGAATGGGTAAAGCTGCTCGACGCGAATGATCGCCACCTCCGGCGTCGGCTCCTTCTCGCGCGCGGTCTGCAACGTGTAATAGACCTTGCCCGTGCAGAGCAGAACGCGGCGGACTTTTTCCTTGTCGGCCGGCGCGGTGACGTACGGGTCGTCGATGACGAGCTGAAGGGCGCTGTCGGTCAGCTCTTCGATCGCGGAAAAACTCGGCTCGTAGCGCAGCAGCCCTTTCGGCGTGAAGAGGACCAGCGGCTTGCGGAATTTGCGATGAATCTGGCGGCGCAGCAAATGGAAATACTGTGCGGGCGTCGTCGGCGTCGCGACCTGGATGTTGTTCTCCGCGCACAGGCTGAGCCAGCGCTCGACGTAGGCGTTGCTGTGCTCCGGGCCCTGCCCTTCGTAGCCGTGGGGGAGCAGCATCACGAGGCCCGACATCAGTTGCCACTTGCTTTCGCCCGGGGCGATGAACTGGTCGATGATCGGCTGCGCGCCGTTCACGAAATCACCAAACTGCGCTTCCCACATCACCAGCGGGCGCGGGTCGGCCAGCGTGTAGCCGTACTCGAACCCGAGGACGGCCAGCTCGGACAGCATCGAGTTCGTGATCGTGATGTGCCCCTGCTCTTTCGACAGGTGCGCCAGCGGCACGTAGCGCTTGCCGTTCTCGTAGTCGTAGAGGATCGCATGACGATGCGAGAACGTGCCGCGTTCCACGTCCTGACCCATCAGGCGAACCCAGTGGCCCTCGAGAAGCAGTGAGCCCATCGCCATCTGCTCGGCGCCGCCCCAGTCGATTCCCTTGCCGGTCTCGATCATCTGCTGCCGCGCGGCGAGGACGCGCTTGATCTTTGGATGCGGCGTGAAATCGGGCGGCACGTTCGTGGCGTTCTTCACGACGTGCGTCAGGACGTCGCGCGGCACGGCGGTGGCGGCCTGCCAATGTCCGTCGGCGGAGGCGGGCGCCTTGGTCATCCCTTTCCATGCCGGCCCGAGCGAAACGTTCCGCGGGCGCGGGCGCATCTCCTTCGCCAGGCCCTGCGCGCTCGTCAGCCGCGCGATGACTTCCGCCTTCATGTCTTCGTGATCTTCGGCGGTGACTTTTCCTTCGGCGATGAGCCGCTCGGCGTAGAGCTCGCGCGTCGTCTTGTGCTTCTCGATCTCGCGATACAGCACGGGCGAGGTGAAACCGGGTTCGTCGGTTTCGTTGTGCCCGTGACGGCGGTAGCACCAGAGGTCGATGATCACGTCCATCTTGAAGCGCTCGCGGAAATCAATGGCAAGCCGTGCGGCGTGGACGACCGCCTCGGGGTCGTCGCCGTTCACGTGGAAGATCGGCGCCTGGATCGACTTGGCTATGTCGGTCGGATACGGCGTGAAGCGGATCTGCTTCGGCGTCGCCGTGAAGCCGATCTGGTTGTTGATGATGACGTGGACTGTGCCGCCCGTGCGGTAGCCGGGCATTTCCGACAGGCCGAGCGTTTCCTGCACGATGCCCTGCCCGGTGAAGGCGGCGTCGCCGTGCAGCGTGATCGGGACGATGCGGTTGCGATCGACGTCGTTGGTGTAGGTCTGCTTGCTGCGGACGATCCCCTGCATGACCGGGTTCACGAGCTCGAGGTGCGACGGGTTGGGCGAGAGGAGCAGGTGGACCTTCTTGCCGTGGATCGTCGCGCGCTCGTTGGAGTAGCCGAGGTGGTATTTGACGTCGCCGTCGCCCTCGTCGGTTTCGTCGTGCTTAATTGTTCCTTCAAATTCGGACAGGATCGTTTCGTACGGCTTGTTCATGACGTGGACGAGGACGTTGAGCCGGCCGCGGTGGGCCATGCCCATGACGACTTCCTGCACGCCGAATTCGGCGCCGTCTTCGATCAGCGTGTTGAGCAGCGGCACGAGCGCTTCGCCGCCTTCGATGGAGAAGCGCTTCTGCCCGACGTAGCGCGTGTGGAGGAAGTGCTCGAACTCCTCGGCGGCGACGAGCTGGAAAAGGATCGCGCGCGATTCGTCGGGGGAGAATTCCGGCTTGTTGAGGATCGGCTCCATCCGCCCGGCGAGCCACTCGCGCTGGGCTTTGTCCGGGATGTCCATGAATTCGACGCCGAGCGTGCGGCAGTAGGTCGCGCGGAGCATCTCGATGAGATCGCGCAGCGTGATGATGTCCGGCGTGCCGGCGGGGGCGTGGAAGCCACCCTTGATCGACGGTTTTTCGAGGTCGGCGGGGGTCAGGCCGAACTCGGAGAGCTGGAGCAGCGGGTGGGTCGGGCGGTCGTGCCCGAGCGGATCGAGCCGCGCGACGAAATGGCCTAGCTCGCGATAGCTGTGGACCAGGTCATACACGCCGGTCGTCAGGGCGCCTTGTGGGTGCGGCGCTTCGCCCGGGTGGGTGCCGCCTGGCGTCTGGTTGCGGGCGGCGCCGGCGTCGAAGCCGGAGAAAAAGGCCTGCCACGTCGTGTCCACCGAGCGCGGGTCGCGCTGGTACTGCTGGTAAAGCTCGTCAATGTATTCGGCGTTGGCGCGGTTAATGATGTCGAACGACTGCATGGGAATGAAGCTCTCTCGGTTCGCCTCTGGGGAGATTATCGACAAATACGCGAGTCAGTTGATGATATGGCGGGGGGAGGAACGTGTGAAGGAGGGGAACTGAGGGGCTGAAGCACGAAATCCGAAGCACGAAATCCGAAACAAGCAGAAATGAAGAAAGACCGGAAAGCGGCAAACGCACGTTTTCGGCCATTTCTTCTTTCGTCATTGCCGTTTGTTTCGGATTTCGGATTTCGTGCTTCGGATTTCCCTAACGGGATCGTCGGGGAATCAAGCGGGCCTAACCGGGTGGTATATCCATTGCAGCCTTACTGTTTCGCCGGCCGGGCTCGACACTTCGCCGCCTGATGTCGCTGTTGGCATTGGTTGAAATGTGGCGCAGGTCCCGGCGTTGAATCGCTTTAGGGCGATTCAACCGTCACCCGCACGGGAGACCGCGCGGGCAGGCCATTCCACCACGACGCGGCAGGATGCCGCTTCGTGGGTTGGTCGGGTCGCGACGGATTGGCGGAGAAAACCGCGTTTCGCCCGTGTTTTGTGTCGTCCGGAATTTGCGCCGCCGCCGCTGGCTGTCAACCCGCGGCATGCTCGTTCGTGTGGCGCCGATCCGGGACGATTCGCGCGGCGCGAGACCTTGCTTAGCAAGGATTGAAGGGAGTCGGTATCGAGATGGAAACCACACCACGTACCCGCAATCGAGGCTTTGCCTCCATGGACGCTCACCGCCAGCGCGAAATCGCGCGAAAAGGCGGGCGGGCCGCCCATGAAAAAGGCAAAGCCCATGAGTTCACCCCCGACGAGGCCCGAGCGGCCGGTCGTAAAGGAGGCGAAAAAGTCAGCGTGAATCGGAAGCACATGGCCGAGATCGGCCGGCGTGGCGGACGCAGCTCCGCCCAGCGTCGCCGTCCCGGCAGCAACGAAAATGGCAACGGCAGCGGCGCCGGCGCGGGCGACGAGTCGTCGTCGTCGATGGCCGACGGCGCCGAGCAGACCAGCCAGCGCGAGGACGCCACGGCGGCGACGCAGACGAGCTGACGCGCGAGCTTTCAACTGGACACAAAAAAAGCCACCCGTCATTTCAGGCGGGTGGCTTTTTCGTTAAGGAAGAAAAGTAAGTAGAGAGCAAATTTTAAAGCGCAGTCAGGTGAAAAATCGCAGGATCGCCTTTCGTCCGCCGATCGTCGCGAGCGACGCCAGCCCGGCCAGGCCGGTCCACGCCGCGGGCGGAAGCGGGATGACCGCGTGCTCGTTCGTGATGACGAGATGTGCAGCGTCATCGGTCTGGAAGCTGGTGGTCTGGATCGGCGGGGGAGTCAACGTCAGGGCGTCCGCATCGAGCTCCGGGAACCACGCCGGCGTCTCGTCCGGCTCGGGAACGATGACCGATTCGGCGACTTGGACGTCGTCGCCGTGGATGCGCGTTGCGTCTTCTGAAGCCGCTGCGACGGCGGCGATCACTTTTGCCTGATCTTCAGTCAAGCTTGCGTCCGCCCGTGCCGGGCTGCCTACGGACAAGGCCAAGGCGACGAACGCGGCTACGACGGCTGCGGCGCTGCCGATGCGCGCCGGTTTGAGCAGTCGGTACATTATAAAACTCCTCGCACACATACGACCGAAGCCAAAGACACGCGGTCATCGGCTGCGGTCGGCATTTTTCCCAAATCCCTGAGTTCTCGTGCTGCGACTGCGCGTTGCGCGGAAGTGATTGCGGGGTTCTTTCTCGCGCTTCCCTTAATACCCAGGAACATCCTTATTCGATGGCCCGCTCCCGCGAGCGGCCCGCCCGAGTCTCCGGCTCGGTCAAGGTTCTTATGCAACGGCAATGCCAGCGACCGCGGCAGAGGCACGGCAGAGCGGCGGGGCAGGGTGTCAAAATGGGGGCCGGGTCAAGCTGGCCGGCAGGGTGACGGGTTGGCCCGTGCGCGTGACGCACGAGCTTCGCACAACATCCTACAAGGATGCTTTCATCGTCGCCCGCAGCGCGTCGAGCTCGCGACGGACGGGCGCGGATAGGGGCGGGCGGGCCTTGAGGAGCGTGTCGATCTGCGGCAACAGCGCCGCCGCCGCGTCGCGCTTGCCGGCGTCGGTGAACGCGGTCGCCAGGCCGATCAACGCTTCGAGATTGTTCGGCTCGAGGTCGATCGCCTTCTTGAAGCTGGCGATGGCGGCGTCGCGCTCGCCGAGCTTGTTCTGCACGCGCCCGAGGGTGTCGTAGAAGCTCGCGCTATTCGGCGCGAGCTGCACGGCGCGGGTGATCATTCCCTTGGCTTCGTTCAAGTCGCCGCCGCGCATGAGGATGAGGTAGGCGAGGTTGTTCAGCGCCTCCGGCTGGTCCGGTCGAATTTTTAACCCGCGACGGTAAAGATCTTCAGACACCTTCTGCTCGCCCGCGCGATCGGCCAGGGCGGCACGGAGAAGGATCGCGTCGACCGGCGCATCGTCGCGCGCGACGATGGGGTCGAGGATTTTCATCGCCTCCTCGACGGCGCCGTCGACGCGCGCGTCGCGCGGGCGGACCGAAAGGTTGTACCACGCGCTGCCGAGCGCCGTCCGCTCGCCGAGCGCGTCCGCGGGGATCAGCGGCGCGACCTGGCGGACCCACTGCCCGGCGACGGTCGGGTCCTTGATGTCGCTGCTCGCCAGTTGCAGCCAGAGCGCGCGGGCCGCGCGGTCCTTCGCGAGCATCGGCTCGAGAATCTGTCGCGCTTCCTTCTCCCGGCCGCTGAGGGCGTAGGCGCGCAGGAGCGTCGCGAGCGTCGGTTGGTGCTTCGGGTCCTTGGTGATCAGCGGCAAGTGCGGCTGCAAGGCGCGAGCGGCGGCGGGGGCGTCGCCCTGCGCGAGGCGGATCTCCGCGATCATCGCGTCCGCCTGCAATGCGTTCTCCGGCGCCCGCGCACGCCATTTCTGAATGGCCGAGACGGCGACGTCGTACTGACCGGCGGCGCGGTAGACGCTTGCGGCGATGCGCGCGGGATCGGGATCGTTGGGGAACGCTTCCATCATGCGCGTCGCGGCCTGCCCGGCGTCGGCATATTCGCGGCGGGCAACGTGCCACTGCACAAGCGCCGCCTGCAACGGCATCGAGCGCGGATAAAGCCCGGCGATGTTCCGCAAGCGTGCGAGCACCGCTTCGTCGGACGGCTGCGTCGCGGCGTCCGCGGTTTGCGGCGCCGACAAAAATTCGCTCGCCCCGCGGTCTTCCGGCGCGGCGGTGGCGAGAAGGCTCAACATCGGACGCAGCGCGGGCTTCTGCGACGACAACTGCACCAGCGACCGCGACGCCGCCTGCAAACGCTTCAGCACCGCGTCGTCACGCCCGATGGCCTTGATTCCCTCATCGGCGGCGGCGAGCGCGTCATCGTATCGTCCGCCACGCAGGTGATAGGCGACGATGTGACGCCACACCGTGACATCGCCCGGCGCGGCGGTCGTCGCCGCGATGTAGAGCGCACGCGCGGCTTCGACGCTGACGTGCCGCTCCGCGAAGCTGGCGCGGATCAGTTCCACCTGCCCGGGCTTCGCTCGCGTCTCGCTGAGCCGATCCATCACCTTCTGCGCTTCGGCGAGCTTGCCGCTCGAGGCGTAGAAATCCGCGGCGCCGCGAATGACGTCGACCTCGATCGGCCCCGGCTCGGCGAGGAGCTGCTTGTAGACGCCGTCGGCGTCGGCCGGCTTGTTCTCGCGCCGGTAGATGTCGGCCAACAGCACTTTGCCCGCCGTGTCGAGCTCGTTGCCGGCGTCTTTGAGGATTTTCACGGCGCGCGTGTAATCGCCCTGCTGGGCGAGCATCGTCGCGATGCGGCGGCGCGAATCGGATGAGACGTCCGGCGTCGCCGCCGCGCGCTCGAGGTACGTCCGCGCGTCAGTGAACTTGTTTTGCGACTGCATCAGCCGGGCCACTTCAATCGCCACGGCGGCGTTGTTCGGATCAAGCTCGGCGGCGGCCTGGAGCTCCTTGATCGCGCCCGGCACGTTGTTCACCTTCTCGAACGCCGACGCGAGCAACAGCCGCGCTTCGGTCAGCGTCGGGGAGCTGCGGACGATCTCGGTGAGCGTGTTGACCGCCTCGGCGGTGTCCTTGCCGCCATCGCCGCCGAGCAACCAGCGGGCGCGCTCGATCTTCCAGGTCTGTCCTTCCGCGCCGGTCAGCTCCTTGACGCGCTCGATCGTGCGCGCGATGAATTCGCGCTCGCCGCGCGCGCTGTTGGCTGTCTTGAGGATCGCGTTCTGGACTGACAGTTCCTTCGGATTCGCATCTCCGAGCTGAACCCACTCGCCGCGCGCAGCGGGGTCGCGGATCAGCTCCTTGTATTGCGTCAGCGCGAGTTGCCATTGCACCGGCTGCGTCGTCGCCGCTTTGGCTTTGTCCTCGAGCAGCGCCAAGCCGTCCAGTGGCTTGCCGGTGGCGGCGAGATCGGCGGCGCGCGCCAGGGCGAGGCGCGGGGTATCGGAACCGGCGTCGCCGGCGGATTTCAATTCCTCTTCGAGCCCGAGATCATTCTCCCGGCTGACGGCGGTGAGGCGAAGCAGCGTCGCCTGATCCGGGCGGCGCGTTCCCTTCATCGCGTTGCGCACGGCGGCGATCGCGTCGTCGCGGCGGCCGGCCTTGGCGAGCAGGTTCGCGTGCAGCGGAAGCGTCTCAGGCTCGCCCGGCGCCATCTGCTGGATCTGCTCGACGAGGTTGAGCAGCCGCGCTTCCTCCGCCGCGTCGCCGCCCATTTCTTCGATCGACTTGGCGCGGATTGAGGCGAGCGTGACGGCGGCGGTGATCTGCGTCGGCGCCGCGCGGACGGCGGCCTGCGCTTCAAGCAACGCCTCCTTGATCCGCCCACCCGCCGCCAGCGTGCGCGCGATGTCGACGTGCGGCGTCGCCCAACTCGGCGACAAATCGCCCGCGCGGCGCCACGCGGCGATCGCCAGCTCCGTCTCGCCGAGCCGCGCGTACGCTTCGCCGACGAGGAAACGGATGATCGAATTGTCCGGCGCGCGCACGAGCGCCGCCTGATACTGCGCGAGCTGGACCTTCGGCTCCGTCGGCGCGAAACGCGCCGCCAGTGCGGTCGACCAGGCGACGGCGTCGCTGTCCGCCTTGCGGGTCGCTAGTTTTGCCACGATGTCGCGCGCTTCGTCCTTCTTTCCCGTTTCGTACAGCGCCAGCGCGCGGTATGCGAGCAGCCCGGTATCCGATTTCTCCGACGCCGGATCGAGATCGACCAAAAGCTTGATCACCTGCGTGTTCTGCCCGTTCTGCCACAGCCGCTGCGCCAGCACGCGGAAGACCAGCGGATCGGCGCTCTGTTCGGTCACCCGCTTGAGCAGCGCTTCGCTCTCCGTGTACATCTTCAACGAATCCAGCACGCGCACCATGTGCTTGACGAACGACGCGTCCGGCGCCGGCTGCGTGGCGGCCTTGTTCAGCCACTGCTTGCCCTGCTCGACCTGTCCGGCGTTGCCGAGCGCCATCGCCAGCAGCATCGCGAAACGCGGGTCGCTCGGATTCGCCTGCTGCTGCTTCTGCGCGCGAAGGAGCATCGCCTGCGGCGGCGTCTTGAGCTTGCGCATCAACTCGTACGTGATCAGTTGTTGATCGAGATCGGTCGGATTGAGCTCGTTGAGCTTCTCGGATGCGGCCAGCGCCTTGTCATATTCGCGGCGGCGGTCGTGGCCGAGCGTTTTGGCGCGGAGCGCGTCGGCATCGGTCGGCGCATTCACGAGCACCCGGTCGGCCAGCTCGATCGCTTCGTTGTTGTGATGGGCCCGGGTGTAGAGATCGAGCAGGCGGTGCTTGGACTCGAGATTGCCCGGCTCGAGCTGGAGCAGTGCGTTGAAGACGGCGATGCCTTCGGAAATGTGCTTGCCGTTCGGTTCTTCAAGCCGCGAGCGCGAGACGCCGTACGCGTAGAGCGCTTCGGGATCCTGCTTTCCCTTTTCCCGCGCGACGTAATATTTGAGCGAATCGAGCGCCGCCCGGTAATCGCCGGCGGCGAAGGCGGTCATTCCCGCGTCGCGCGATTCCGCCAGGCGCGTCGCGTTGCGGTGCTCGTTCCGCCAGTACAGCGCCGCGCCCGTTCCCACCATCACCATGACAGCCGCGAGCAGGATCGCCAGTCGCCGGACCGTCTGGGCTCGCAAGCTCATTGTCGGGTTCCCTTGCGCAGGATCGTTTCGAACGTCTTCCAGATGATCTTGAGGTCAAGCCACCACGTGCGGTTCTCGACGTACTCGATGTCGTACTTGATCCATTCCTGGAAGTCACTGCCCGCGCGGCGGGTGCGGCGGACCTGCCACAGACCCGTGATGCCGGGACGCACGCTCAGGCGCGCTTCGCGCCACGGCGGGCAGAATTGGTTTTCGCTGTACGGACTGGGTCGCGGGCCGACGACCGACATGTGGCCGACCAGCACGTTCCAGAACTGCGGCAGCTCATCCAGGTTGTACTTGCGCAGGAATTTTCCGACGCGCGTGAGGCGCGGGTCGTTCTCGATGTAGAACTGCGGGCCGTCCGCCTGGTTGCGCTCCTTCAGCTCGCGCTTGATCTTCTCGGCGTCCTTGCGCATCGAGCGGAACTTCAGGCAGGGAAATTCCTTCCCGCCCATCGTCTCGCGCTTGTGCGCGAAGAAGAATGGTCGCCCGTCCTCCAGCCAGATCGCCAGCATGATGAACGGGTAGAGCGGCAGCGTGAACAGCAGCGCGAAGAAGGCGAACACGACGTCGAACGGGCGCTTGAGCAGGCGCTCGGCGGTGGTGGTTGCCTTCGGGGCCGGCTCGGCGGGCGGCACCGTCGGCTGGATGTCGAGCCACTGGATCGCCTCGGTCTTGGGGCGCTGATTCGGATCGTCCCACAGCACCGCTGGCCCGATCAGCGTCTTGTCGCCGGTCAAGTGACGCCCCGCGCCGACCCAGACCGGCCCGATGCACTTCACGCCCGGGCTGACCGTGGACGTCGGGTCCTTCCACATGTAACCGAGACGGTGCGCCCGCGCGATCGTGGTGTTCGGGCTCTTCCAGAGCGTCTGAAGCTCGTGCAGGAAGTAGGCGATCTCGTGATCGGAGGTATCGAGGAACGCGCTGCCGTCGACCGACAACGTGAGCCGGTCGATCCGCGGCGTGAACCGCCGCAAGCGTCGCCAGCCGGTCAGCGGATCGGGGGCGGATTGCCAGAGCTGCGCGACTTCGCGCTCCGGCGTGATCACCACGCGTGCGAGATGCTCCGAAGCTTCGTACACGCGATTGAATCGAACGAAGCGGTCGAATTCGTCGGTGACGACCTGCTCGCGGTAAGCGCGCTCGCGCGTGTCGTGCAGGCGGAGGAACATCACCTGCGGGTTGACCCAGTTCAACGCATCCATCACGCGCGACTGAAGCTGAAACAGCACCAGCGTCCGCGGCTCGGTGAGCAAAAAAAGCTCGGCGTGACTGACGATCGGCGAAGGCTCACCCTGGCGAACCACCTGCACACCCATCGCCGCCCAGTAGCGCGTGTAAAGCTGAAACGGATCGAGGCCCCAGATCGTGCGCGGCGCGGCCTGCTTCAGCGAACCCGGCGCGGCGGCGGTCGCGAAGGGGGCTTGGGCCGGCGAAGGGATGGAGATTACGGGGCTGACCATCAGCTCACTCTCGGTACAACAAACATCGACCAACTGAACGTCGGAGCCATCGCGAAAACATCCCCGAAGCGGCCGGTCATACTACCGCGATCTCACACGTGAGAGAACTGCCTATGGAAAGGAAAGACCTCGCAAATGCGAGGTCTTTCCGTCATCTGGCTCTCGTTGGGCGGCGCAGCCGTTACAGCCCTTCCTGATCTTGCGGCTTGACGCTGCTGGCGACCGCGCGGGCGACCGGGCCGAAGGCCTTGACGCCATCGCTGCGCTGCATGCCGGACGTGCCGTGGGCGTGCGTGCCGTGGCCGTTGCCGGTGGCGACGCCGGTCTGGTGCTGGCGGGCGATCGAACGCAGGCTGATGCCGCTGATCGAGCGGGCGAAATCGTTCGCCTGGGCGCGGTTGAAGACCACGCCGGCGAAGCGGGCGCCGATGCTCATCAGGTGCTGGATCGCCTTCTCGACGAGCGGGCGTTGCTGCCCGCGGCTGACGGTGAGGATCACGCCGTCAGCCGCCGCGCACACCGGCGTCGCCTCGATCGAGCCGAGAACCGGGCCGGAGTCGATCAGGATGATCTCGAAGTGCTTCTTGGCTTCGTTGAGCAGCCGGCGAAGCGCCTGCGGGCTGAACATGCCGGCGTGGTGCGCCTGCGCCTGTCCAACTGGGAGCATCGAGAGGTCGGCGATGTCGGTCGTGCGAATGTGCGGGAGCAATTCGCGGTTGGCCATCGCTTCGAGCACGCCGTCCGGACCGGACATATCGAGGCGGGCGGTGAGGCCCGCGCCGACGAGGTCGCAGTCAATCAGCAGCGTTCGGCTGCCACTGGCGGCGAACGACAGGCCCAGCGCGAGCGTGAGGCTCGTCTTGCCATCGCCCGGCGAAGCGCTGGTGACGGCGAAGACGTTGCGGTCTTCGCCGGAGTTGATCTGAAGCATCGTGCGAATCTGGTGGACGCAGTGCGCCGCGGTGGCGGCCTGCGCGGGATCGGTGAGACGGTCCGGGAGGTTCGGCAGGATGCCGAGCAGCGTCATGCCGCTCATGTCCGCGCCGGCTTCCTCGCTGTAGCGCATGCGGCCGTCGAGCAGGCCGACCAGGAGCAGCACGGCGATCGGCAATCCGCCGCCGCCGAGCAGCCCGACGAACGCGAACTGCTTGCGCTTATCCGGCGCCTGCACGGGCGTGTCGCCGTCGCTGACGACCTGCAAGGTCCCGCCCATGGCCGCCTGCGCGACCTGCTCTTCGTACTGCTTGGTGTACTTATCGAGGTCGTTGCGGTGACGCTCGAGCTGTTGCTTGAGATCGAGAATCTTCGACCAGTCCTGGCTGAGGACCTGGAAGTCCGCCTGGTCCTTTTCGTACTGCTTCAGCAGCTCGTCCCCCTGCCGCTGGAGCTGCGCGAGCATGCCCTTGGTCAGCGGGAGGACCTGCATCGTGTCCGGGTTGAAGATGTCCTGCCCGGTGAAGTTCTTGCGGAAGGATTCGGCGTAGGTGTTGATGCGCTGCTTCTGGAGCTCGACGTCGGCGGCGGCGTCGGCGTAAATGCGGCTCTTCGGGCCGACGTTGCGCGCCAGGCGCTGGAGATTGAACTCCATCGCTTCCAGCGTCTTGATGTACTCGCGCATCGTCACGTCGTTCGACGCGATCATCTCCAGGGTGATGCCCTTGGTGGGATCGGCGGCGGCGACGTTTTCGCCTTCCTTGGGCGCGCCGGCCATCGCGGAATCGAGCTTCATCTGCGTGCTGCGGACCTTGTCGCGCAGCTCCATCAGGCGTTTCTGCGATTCGATGTAGATCGCGCTGAGATCGTCATGCCCGTGCTTCTCGACCAGCGCGCGCATCTGGCCCTGGATGCCGCGCATCGCGCTGTCCAGCTCATCCTTCTTCGCTTCGATCTGTTGCAGCTTGCTCTTCATCTCCTGCCCGTTCGCGTCGCTGTAGATGTCGCGATAGGCCTGGATCACCGAGCGCACGGCCGCCTGTGCGACCACGTCGCGCTCGTCGGTGTAGCTGACGAGGATGTGCTGGGAGTTCTTCGCGTAGACGACTTCCAGGTCCTGCTTGATCATCGAGACGCTGTCGGAGTTCGACGGGAGGCCGGTCGCCTTCCACTCGTTGCTCTGCACGGCGCGTTCGAGGACGCGCGGCCCGGTGATGATCGCGGTCTGGCTCTGCACGTAATACTGGTAGAACGGCATCACCTTGTCGCTCTCGGTGAGGCGGGGGATGATCGGGCGGATCCAGACGACGCCGCTGCTGACCCACTTGGGCTTCTGCCCGAGCCAGCCGACGATGCAGCCGACCAGCATGCCGCAGATGGCCAGTCCGATCGCGAGCTTCTCGCGTCCGCGGAGCAGGCGTTGCACCTTGCGCAGCGGGGAGTTCTGCCCGTTGGCGTTGCCGCTCCCGCCGCCGCTGGCGCCGGGGACACCGAGCGCGTTGGCGTGGAACAGGTCGTCCTGCATCGTGGGCAGGTGGGACTGGCTGTAGATCTGGATATCGCGGCTCATTTGAGCACTCCCGACGTTAACGTCTCGATCAATGGAATATTGGGTCCCATAAGCGTGGCGAAAATCTCGTCCCGTTCTTCACGGGAACGTTCCGCCGATCCCTGGCTTTGAAACACGACCTGGAACTGCGCCGCACCGTAGTAGCGCTGTTCATAATCTTCGGCCGCCTGCTCGACTCCCTTCATGTCGCGCACGATTCCGCGCTGCGGGACGATGAGGAAGTTGTAGACGGTCGTCCGCGAGGACCGACCCTGGAAAACCTCGGTAAAGTGGTACTCGTAACCCGGAATCGTCTTTCCGTTAACGGACCAATCTCGCGGGCCGCACGATTTTTCGTCAATCGTCAATCCGTGGGCCCGATAACAAATCGGCGGGTAGTGGCCCACCATGTCCCGGGAGTCGCGGCACTGAACAATCAACAAACTGGCCGAGCGGTAGTTCGACCGGGAGTCGCCCGGCGAGCTGTCGATGAACGTCCGGCTAAGAATCGCATTCGGCCGCAACAGCTTCTGCGCGGCCACTGGTATTTCATCGTCCTGACCGGTCCAGGTCCCGATAAAATAGGGCACCTGGTCGACCGCCGCCTTCGCCCGGGCGTGGTACGGCTCGACGGCCTGCGGCTTGAGGTGGGTCCGCTGCTCCACAAAAATGCCTGCCAGCAGCCCGACCGACAGCAGCGGCGGCGTCAGGGTCAGCGCAACTCGGCGAAAGCTCATTCCCATCGGTTCAACTCAAGGCAAACGGACCCGCGGCTCACGCATACTGCGAAGCCAGCGGAAAGCGGTTCAGGGGCAGCATCGCCCATTTCAGCGACCGAATGATCACCAGCAGCAGCAGCAGTGAGACGACGTACATGGCCCAGCCGCTCCAGGCATGGAACGCGTCGGCCATCGCCCGACTCGCATTCCCGTAAAGCCAGATAGTCGGGATCGTCCGCACGACGTTGCAGAAGATCGCGATCAACGGACTAACCAGCAGCATCAGGAACCGCACGCTCTGCCGCAGCGGCAGCGCGAAGCTGAACGCATAACTGACCAGGATGAGCGGGAAGACCATCCGCATGCCGTTGCACGCCTCGGCGACCGTGACTGGTCGGCCGTTGATGCTTAGCGTGTTTCCGCTCACTTCCGTCTCGACGCCGCAAATTTCCAAGCCGGTTTGCGCCGTTCGCGCGGTCCACGATTGCAACGGCAGCGCGATCTGCTGGCGGATTCGCCCGGGCACCGGAACCATGAAGATCAGCACCGCCACCGCGGGGAAGAATCGGAACAACACGTTCTTCCCAAGCACCGAGAGCATGCATCCAAGGACGACGACGACCGCCCCGGCGTGCCAAAGCGCCTGATGCGCGTGGTAAAAGCCGTAAGCCAGCGCCGTCCACCCCAGCGCGACCATCGCCACGCCGACGATCGGACCCGACGGCTTGCAGTGCCGCATGCGCATCCGCCGCACGTACACCATGGCGGCGGCGACGATCGGGACGAGGAAGATGTGGCTATATTCCTCGTCCTGCGCCAGGGTGTAGATGTCGAGCCACGCCTCGCGCGTCGCCAGCACGCCGAGCGCGCCCATCGCCACGGCGGCGAGGACGTGCAACTTGGTCAGGCGGTCGGTGCGAAACGAGCGTGTCAGTGCCACAGCCACGAAAACTCCAAACAATGCATCAAACGGGAACAAAACAGAGCAGTCGCGTTCACTTTACATCGTAAAGTGATCCGCGCCAACTGGAATTTTTATTCATCCGGACACACAAGCTGATCCACGCGGGGGCGATCCTTCTTGACGATCCCGCCCGGGCAGACGATGGATCGGACGACCACGCCGCCCGCTTCGACGACGCCGCCTTTGAGCACGATCGAGTCGTGCACGTGGGCGCGCGGGTCGACCACCGCGCCCGGCTCGACCATCTGGAACGTCGGGTGCCAGTCTTCCGCCAGCGGGTCCGACGCGGTCGCCGTCCCGGACTTGCGGCCGTGATACAGCTTCATCGCGCGGATGTAATCCTTCGCCTCGCGGATCGGCAGGGCGGTGGGGCGGCGGCAATGAAGCACCGTCACATCGTACTTCTGCGCGATCAGCGGCAGCGCCTGTTCCTTCATGTCGACGAAGCCGACTTCCGGGATCTCGCGCAGCGCTTTGCAGGTGATGAGCTGCACGCCGCTCGGCGTGCCGTCGTTATGCGACACGATGGTGACGTCGCCTTCCTTCTTGTGCAGGGCGGTCGCGATCGCGGCGAGCGGATCGAGCAGAATCTGAGCGGCGTTGCAGACGAGGACGAGATCGTCGTCCGCGTAGTCGACCGCGAGATCGCGCAGCACGCCGCCCGTGCCGCGGTATTCTGACAAGTCGCGCTCGACGCGGAAACTGCCGACGTACTTCGGCGCGGCGCTGACCGGCTCGGGGGCGTTGCGGTTGACCATCACGCGCACCGGCAGCTTCTCGAGCCCCGCGTAGCGCGCCAGCTCCGACGCCTGGTGCAGCCAGTGGTTGAAGATCGTCCCGTCGTGATCGAGCGGCAGATCGAGCAGGCTGCGCCCACACGCTTCCGTGAGCGAGCTGGATCGAACCGAGCCGCCCAGAAGGATCATCGCGCGCAGCCGCGTCAGCCCGCCCGCATGCGCGCCGGCAGTGGGGGACGTTTCCGAAGACGCCGACGCCGACGCGCGCTGGCGTCGCGGCCGCTGGGGGATCGGCTGCGCCAGCGCGATCCCTTGATCGACCAGCGTCGCAGTGCCATTTCCATTGCCATTTCCGTTGGCGGGGCCGGTGTGCGGCATGTTTTCCGCCAGGGCCGTCTGGCCGCGCAGGCGATATCCGACGCCGCGCATCAGCGCGCGCGACAGCAACGCCATGCCGAACGGTAGCCCGACCACGATGTACCGCCGGAACAGGCGCTTCGGGTCCTGCCACAGCCGGTGCATCCATTCCATGCCGACTGACTGGATCCAGCGCGGCGCGCGGCGGACGTCGCCGCACAAAAAGCTGAAGCTGATCCCCACGCCCAGCCACCACGCATTGGGCAGCACCTGGCGGATTTGCTGGATCAGGTATTCCTGTTTCGGCGAGCCGAGCGCGACGAAGACGATGTCCGGCTTGGCCTCGCTGAGCTTCGCGATGATCGCATCCATCTCGGCGGCGTTTTCTTCGAAGCCCATCGGCGGGCAGTGCGTGCCGGCGATTTTGATCGTCGGGCTGTTGGTTCGCAGAACCTTCGACGCCGCGTCGGCGGTGCCGGGCAGTCCGCCCAGCAGGAAAACCGATCGCCCGCGTGCGGCCGCGCCGGCGCCGAGCGTTGAAATGAGATCGGAACCCGCGACGCGCTGCGGCAGCGGTGTCCCTTGCAGGCGGCTGGCCCAGACGAGGGGCATCCCGTCGGCGACAACCAAATCCGCCTCGGCGACCAGCGCGCCGAACGACAGGTCGCGCGTGCAGCGACGCAGGTGATCGAGGTTCGGCGTAACCACCACGCCGCCGCGACCCGCATCAAGTTCGTCAAGGATGTGCGCGATCGCGCGCTTCTCGGTGATCGCGTGCAGGCGCACGCCGTGGAGGCGAATGGCAGGCAACGACGCGGCGGGAAGCGGCGGTGTCAGACGGCTGCTCGATCGACCGGTTCGCGGGCGCAGGCTGGCTAAGCTCACCGGAGAACTACCTCCCGGCGCCTCGGCGGCGGCGGACTCCCAGGTCGTGTCGCCGTAGCGGCGATACATACGCATTTCTTCCCTCTCCCAGGGTCTCTCCACAAGCCGGGGCACGCGGTAAACGTCACACGCGCATCCCATGCACCGCCACCGCGCGCCTGGACCCATAACCAAAAACGACGCGCGCGGGCGCGGCTACTGCTTCATCGTCAAAGTCACGACAAAAGGGATAACGAGCCGCCGAACCATTTCATCCGGCGCGAGCGAACTCATCCTCGTTCCCGTTGTCAAAACCTCGGTGTTCTTGCGGTCAGTTGCGCTGCCAACAACGAAGTTGAGCGAAACCCACTGTGATCGACACACGGAATATCGTAACGGCGGTGGGGGAAAGCAAACGTCCCGCGCCCCACAGCGAAGATCATTTTACTGACGCGCGCAGTGCGACGTAACGTCCGATAAATACAGGCGTCATGCGCGTCACATGAGGGGAATCAAATCTGGGCAAGGGCAGGCATAAGCCGCGGCGGAGGCACGGATTACGACATCGCGGGCGTCGGAGGATGGACGGGTGCGTGGGTTTTTCCTGACGTCCACTTCCGCGCCTGACGCGCATTTACTGCCTCGGTCGCGCGCTGCTTCCCCTGCACCAGACAGTCCCACTGATACGCCCGCAAGAAGCGGCGAAACTCCGGATCTTCGTAGCGCGGCTGCTGTGTAATCCAGCTCTTCAAATAGCCCCACAGCATCGCCATCCCGCCCACGACGATCGGCGGTCGCGACATGCGGTAGCACGCGCTGGCGAGCATGTACGCGGGGGACGTGCCCATGAAGTACTGCCCCACGCCGTGACGCACGCGGCCGGTCCACCAGCTCTTGTGGCTCGTCCCCATCGCACGCAGGTGCTCGAAGCGGATCTCCGGATCGTCCCAGCTCACGGCGACCCAGCCGCTCATCCGGCAGCGGTGGCAGTCGATGCCGTCCCACATCAGCATGCGAACGAACCCGCCGATCTGCTTGAAGCACGCCGTCCGATAAAACTTGATCATCCCGACCGAGTTTTCGTCCCCGCATTTTTCCGAGACGAAGCCGTTGCCCGGCGCGATCGGATAATGCGTGCGTTCTTGCGGCCCGCCGCTGTGGAAGTACGGCTTGCCGCTGCACGTGCCGAGGCGCGGATCGTCTTCCATGCGCTCCATGAGCGTCTCGAAATAGCGCGGCGGCAGATCGAGGTCGAGGTCGAACTTGCAGACGTAATCGAATTCGTCCGGATTGATCGCGTCGTAGCCGCTGTAGAACGCGTCGATCACGCCGCCGCCGAGTTTGCGCTCGCCGCGGTCGGCGCGGCGGATGATGTGGAGGTACGGAATCTTCGCCGCGTATTCGGCGAGGATCTGCGGCGTCTCGTCGGTGGAGCCGTCGTCGACGATGATCCACAGCGTCGGCTGCACGGTCTGCGCCAGCACGCTGTCGATCGTCCGCCGCGCGTATTTCGCCTCGTCGCGGCAGGGAGTGATCAAGCAATAACGACGGGAACTCATCCGCTCACCCTCATTACGCCGCCGCGCGGCAGGCCAGCGACCGGCGACGGCGGCAGCGATCTGCTGCTCGGCTGCGTGCAACGACGTCGATGACGGCATCAGTATAGACCCTCTCGCGCCCGTGAAAACGGGCGTTTCTTGCCGCTTGCGGCGATTTCCGATGGCGCTTCGGTCGTTCCGCGCGGAAGACCAAGCCGATCAAGGTACTTCGGCCGATTGGGGGGGATTTCGATAACGGACGCTGCCTGGTGACTTGTATTCGATCAACTTCGTGCGACGTCCGAGAAGACGTGAGATCCAGAAGGTTATCAGCCCCTGCGCCTCGGCGAATTTGCCGAGGATCATGTGCGTCGCGTAAAGCCGCGCATCCACGGGCGCGAGTCCGCGCCGTTTTGCGTGGCCGAGCGTCCGCCACCACAGCACGGCGTACAGGCCGATCAGCGCGAAGCTGATCCCGCGCGTCGGCCAGGCGAGCGCGAGAATCACGATCGGCAAAACGATCCCCCAGAAGATGATCCGGCGATTCTCGCGCACCCAGTGTCGCTCGGGGGGCGCGCCGTGCATCGCGCACCCTTGCGCATACGCATGGCCGCCGCGCACCATGCGTTTCCACCATTGCCTGAAGCGCGTCATCGCCGCGTCGTGCAGCGTCATCTCGGCGGCGACGCGCAGGATTTTCCAATCGGCTTGGCGCAGGCGCACGCAGAGTTCCGGCTCCTCGCCCGCGATGACGCTCGCATCGAATCCGCCGACCTGCGTGAACGCGATGACGCGCATCATCGCATCGCCGCCACACGCTCGGGCTTCGCCGATCGGCGTGTTCCACTCGATGTCGCAGAGTTTGTTGTAGGCAGACCCTTCCGGATGCCGCTCGCGCCGCCGCCCGCAGACGACGGCCAGTTTTTCGTTGCCCGCAAGCTCCGCCGCCGCGCGCTCGAGCCATCCGCCGACGATTTCGCAATCGCCATCCACGAACTGCACGAACTCGCACTGCGGATCGAGCGCGAGCAGATTCGCGAAGCCTTCGTTGCGCGCCCGGGCGGCGGTAAATGGCGTGGAAAGGTCCAATTCGACGACTGCCGCGCCCATCTCGCGCGCCATCGCGACGCTTCCGTCGCTCGAATTCGAATCCACGTAAACGACGTTTCCGCCACGCCCCATTGCGGATTCGAGACACCGGCGAAGTCGCTCGCCTTCATTTCGGCCAATGGCGACGATGCCCAGCCGGTTCACTGCATTTCCCTGGGATCTAACGTCTTGATCACCTTCGCCGGCACGCCGACGCAGACCGAGTAGGGCGGCACGTCCTTCAGCACGACGGCGTTGGCGCCGATCTGGCTGTCGTGGCCGATGGTGATCGCGCCGACGATCACCGCGCCGCAGCCGATGTCGACGCGGTCCTGGATGATCGGCTTCTGCGAGCGATGATCGCCGCGGCGGGCGACGCCGAAGGTGGTGTTCTGGCGGATGTGCACGTCATCGCCGATCGAGCGCGCGCCGAGGACCATGCCGCTGTGGTGCCAGATGCGCACGCGCCGCCCGACGCGAACGGGATAGTTCAGGCTGATCCCGCACGTCCACTCGACGAACTTGTAGAGGAACCGGTAGAGCAGCGAGAACGGGATGCGCACGAAGCGCGGATTCACATCCATCCGCCAGTTGCCGAAACGATGCACCGCGATCGCCCAGAAGCCTTGCGCGAAGAGATCGCGG
>JAXDMN010000360.1:0-4866 GCA_034666045.1 Phycisphaerales bacterium
CGCGTCTCCCTCGACGCTGACCGCCGCCACCTGCCCGAACGCGTAGTACTTGAACCGCGCCGCCACCTGGCCGAACTCGTCGAGCAACGCGGCGGTGTTGGCCTGGGCGTCGAACTGGTGGGTGTACATGCTCCCGTCCTCCTCCCCCAGCAGGTCGCCGTACTCCTCGCCGGTCTTCCGCAGTTCCTCAACTACCCGCTCGACCACGGCGTCGACATCCTCGACCGGCGTCTGGCCCGACATCTCCGCCAGCCGCAGTTCCCGTTGCAGGTCGTCGCGGCGACGCGCCAGTTCCACCAGCTGCGCGGCCGACGCGTCCTCGCCCACCAACTTGACGTTGCGGATGACGAAGGCGACCTGCGCCGTCACGTCGTCCAACTGCGTCCGCAGCTTGGTCATGTCGTCAGACCCGGTCTTCCTCGCCTTCAGTTCCCGCTCCGCCTGATGCTTGAGCCTCGCCTTCAGCGCCGGTGCCGCCAACAGCGTCAGCCGCAGCGCGTTCAGAACCAACGCCTCCAGCGGCGCGGCCGGGACTGCCTTCCGCAGGACCGCGTCCGCGCTGCGCGAGTAATGGAACGCCTTGCTGACCGAGTAGTGCCGCCGGTACTTGCCTGTGCGACCCCGGAGTTGCCCGGTCAGCGCGTACCCGCCCTGCTTTGCGGTCAGGATCTTCTTGAGCAGGTAGGGCGAGTCGCCATGCCGATCCCGATCGGCCTTCGGCTCGTATCCGCCCGCCCGCGCGTCGAGCCATTCGTTCTGCTTCGCCACCGCCAACTCCCGCACATGCCGATCGAGCAGCTCGAGCAACCGCGGCTCTTCCTGCTGGACCCAGTCTTCCCGCGGACGTACACGCGCAGCGGGCTTCGCGCGGCCGACGAGCTGGCGTGCCGGACGCTCGATGCTCTAGGCGCGCCTGGGCTGCGCATGTTGTAGATGCCGGTGGCGCGAAAGTTTGCGATCGACCTGCCGGTGTAGATCGGGTTCTTGAGCATGCGCATGACCGCGTTCATCTGCCACTCGCCACCGGTCGGGCCGGACGTGCCGCCGTCGTTCAACTCCTTCGCGATGCGCCCCTGGCCCCAGCCGTCTACGAAGTGGCGTCGGAAAACCCTCCGCACGACCTCGACCCGCTCCGGGTCGCCGGGGATGAGGATGATGCACTCGTCCCGTTGCTTACGGTTGTGGTTGTAATTGCGGCTGTTGGGCGGAAACCGGTCGATGACGGCGCCGGTCTTCGGGTCGAGCTTGAGCTGCCCGCCGTCCGCTAGGTTCCGCAGCACGTACTTCGGCGTACCGTCAGCTGCGGTATAGAGGCGGTCGACGGCGTACGGCGGCCGCTTCGTATAAGCCGCGCGCTGCTGCTCCAGCGCCGACTGCGCGCCCCGGGTGGCGGTCGAGGAGATGGACTTTGCCGTCTCGCGCGCCGCGTAGTACTGCATGCTCTTGTAGATGTCGCCGAACGCCCCCTCCGGGACGTTCTCCAAGGCGAAGATGACCTCGATGCTGGCGGCTTCCAGCTCGTACTCCAGCTTCGCCCCGTGCTTGGAGCCGCTGCGGGTCAGGCGGGTGATGTCTTGCAACAGGATGGCGTCGAAGTCGTTGCGGGTCTTCTTTCGCTCGATCAGCTGGTCGATGAACTGGCGCGGCATCGAGACCGACACCCCCTCAAGGCGCAGGTCGTCGACGTGAACCATCTGATGTCCGCGCGCGAAGACGTCGAGCAGGGCGAGCTGGTCGTCGATGCTGGTGTCCGCCTGCCCCTTGGTCGAGCAGCGGACGATACGGATGTAGCGCATGCCCCGGTATTTGTCCGAGGCGTTAAAACTGGACATGGTCTGTCCTTCCATTCTTCAACGCCTGGCGGATCAGGTCCGCCAGCAGCGTTTGGACTTCGGCGTCGAAACGCGCTTGCTGTTGGGCGTCTAGCGCTGTCATTGAGACGGTCGCCGTCATACCGCGTCGCCTTCCGCCGTCGGGCTTAAGGACCAGATGCAGGCGTAGGTCTTCGCCGTTACCTTCCTTGTTCCGCGAGTTCATACGGACTCCTCTATTTGCTTCGCGATTTTCTCTGCGCGGCCTGATTTGCTGGGTTTTCAACGCCTCTTGCGGCGGGGTAGACGAGCGTCTTCATCGCCGAATGGGCGTCGTCGTCGAACATCGTGTAGTAATCGTGTAGTACATGTCGAGGATGTCGCTCGACCGATGCCCCATCCATTCGAGGGCGTACTTGTAGGACACGTTGTTACGCGTGCACATGCTGGCGAAGGTGTGCCTGAGGGTATGAAGCTTGTACTGCGTCGGTTCGAGAAGCCGCAACGTTTGCACAACCGTTTCATGGCCACGAGGCAGCGCCGCTCGTTCAGCGGCGCGCCGCCGTCGGGGTACTTCGTACTCGGCAGCGCGGTGAAGACCCGATCGAACTGGCGTGGCAACCCGTCGAGGACGAGCCGAAGTTCCGCATGGATGGGAACGCGGCGCTGCCGGCGGCCCTTCGTCTTGCCGGCCGAACCGCCCCGCCGCACGACGATGAAACCGGGGCCATCGTTCTCCAGCACCAGGTCGGCCAACAACAGATCGCGCGCCTCGCCGAAGCGCAATCCCGCGTACGCCAGCGTCGCGATCAGCGGCTTGAAGTGCGCGTCGGCTTTCCCCAGCAGCGTGGCCGTCTGCTCCGGCGTGAAGCACGGCTGCGGCGCCGACTCCGGCTTGCTCATCCCAATCCCGGCGAAAGGGCTCGCCGGGATGAGGCGGCGCTTCGCTGCCGACTTGAACATCTGCTTGACCACGATCAGGCGGTCGTAGGCCGTCTTGTCGCCAACGCCTTCCTTGTCCATCAGGTGCTGACGAATCGACCAGAAGTCCATCTCGATCAGCGTACCGGCGCGGCGCCGGCCTTCGTCGCCCGCCCAGGCGATGACGTTGCGGCCGACCAGGTCGTACTTGATCATGGTGGTCGGCGCCCGCCCCTGCGATTCGAGCAACTCAACGTACGAGTCGACGACCTGCCTGAGCGTGGTGCGCATCGGGCTGCCCGCCACGGATGCGGGCGCAGATCGCGTGCGCCTTGCTGATGGCGACGCCCTTGTTGGTCGTGCCAAGCGCTTCGAATCGCTGACGGTTGTGCAGGCAGTACTCGGCGTACCAGGGGTTGCTGATCTTCTCGACGCCACCGGCGCCGCGGAAGACACGGTGGCCGATATAGACTACGGGCTCGGTGCCCTCGACCTGTTGCCGATCGTGCAGTTTCACCGGCCGGCCCCCCGGAACAGTTCTTGGACGAATCGCTCGGTCAGGAACAGCAGCGGCTTGCCGCGCTTGACGCAGTCGCGGAACCTGCCCTGCGAAAGCTGCTTCTTCAGCGTGGCGGGGCTGAGGTGCGCGTGCTGCGCCGCCTGCTCAAGCGAGAGCAGCGGGCCCAGCGCCAGGCGGATGTCGCGCAACTCGGCGGACGTCAGCTTGATTGCGTGAAAGCGGCGGCCGGCGCGGCGGGGCTGATGTTCGACCTGCACTTCGGTGGCCGGGGCCGCGGCGGCGTATGTGTACGGCGTGAGGCGGGTGCGGCCAGCAGCAATATCGACTAGACGAGGCACAACGTCTCCTTCAGTCCCGCGGGCTGCCCCGCTCACGTAAGCGGGGTTTCGGAACAGGAGAAGATTTAGGCGCGGGAATAGAGAAAGTGCATCGAGCGAAAATCCGAGCGCGGCAACGTGGTTAACATGCCCCTAAGATCCACGATGTGGCGCAACCAAGGCGGTTTAGATTCTTTTCCGCATTCTCATTGCTGTTGGGAGATTTTCGTCTAACCCTTGCCGCCTGCACGAACGACGACCCCGAGGAGGAATTGCGGTAACCTGTTCGACCATGCTCGGCGTGCTCGGGACTGCGTGTGAAAAGCTCCTCACGTCGTCTGATGAATTCTGGACACTGGCCGCCCTGACTGAACGCAGCTTCGAAGTGGGTAGCGCGCCGAAGTTCGCAGAATCAGTGAAATGGTACGAAGAGGCCGGCGTTGTGCCTGAGCTGATCGCGCAGCTCCGACGTGGCATCAACGGCAGACTCGCAGCGCTGCTCGAACGAGACCCCGCGACGCCGCACCCGGTGCATTACAATCGTCGCCGCGACGGGGAGATCCCCGATGTCTGCTGCGGCTCGGCCGCCGACGGCACCAACACGCTAGTCGAGATCAAGATGATCTACGACTGCACGATGGAGAAGTGGTACGCCGGCAGCGGCGTCGCGGGCGACGCCGAGAAATTGCGCCGTCGCAGGCGCGGCGGGTTCGTAGGCAACTTGTACCAGGTCGTGATCTTCGTATCCCTGCCAAACTTCGACTACCCCGCGGGCGTCTGGTACCCGCCCAAATGGACCTCCTGCCCCGGACGCGGCTCGTACTTGCACTATCGCGGAATCGACGCGCAGTACCGACGTGTACGCAATCACCAGCAGGATCCCCCGGCCTGGCCCGACGGCGACGCCCCACGTGTCGTCACGCTCGCGCCGATCAGCGCCGACGTGGCGGGCGCGGTGGATCGATGGTTCGACGTCATATACCGCCCGGCGACGCCATGGCGTTTCGTGCCCGCCAACCACTTACACGACGCCGCCGTCGGCGCGGGGATCTGGTCGTACTAGCGTGGCTGGTTCTCGCCGCTGCTGCTCCGCCGTGAAAGCGGGAGAAGCGTTGAGACACTTAATGAAGCCTACTCGAATGGAGCGCACGCGTTGAAGGCCCAGCATCGACCGGCGCTCGCGCCGCCGCCCGTTATCGACGCGGCGGCGGCTGTTTCAGAAGGAACGAAGAATGACGGTGGTCCCAGGTAGATCTCTGCGACGACACTGGATCTCGTTCCCCATGCGACAGTTGGT
>JAXDMN010000361.1:0-15613 GCA_034666045.1 Phycisphaerales bacterium
CGGCGGCGGCAGCAGCAGCATGCAAGGCGGCGGCCCCCGCGGCGGCGGTGTTCCCGGCGAAGGCCGACCCCCCGGCGAACGCCGCAGCAGCGGCGGCGGACGCAATCGCAGCAGCCAGGGCGGCGCGGGCGGATCTGGCGGCGGCGCAACGACCACACCGGCCGCCCCGTAGGCCGCGCGAGTCGCCGACTAAAATGCCTGTGGTTATCCAGCCTTTTTACCGGCAGCGCTGACGCCCGGGGAATTGCCGCGATGCCATTGCACGGACTCGTTAATCGCGTAGGTGCACCGGCATTCTGCCGCCGCCGTGATCAAGAGATCGGCGAATTGCTCTTCGTCCGCTCGATCGTGCATTTCCCCGTCAGCAAGCGATGACAAGCGGCTCAAGACGCGATGCTGCAGCTCGTTGATCGCGCGGATCCGACGATCGTCGGTGATGAGTTCGCCTTGGGGCGCATAGGTCGCGCGGGCTTCAATCGTGAGATCAAACGCGAAGCGTGCGAGCAGCCGCAACTTGCCGCGCTCGTCAGCGGACAAGTAGATGGTTTTGAAGTCTCGTTCGCTCATGCTGCCCTCCACTAAGGGTAGGACTCGAACGGGCCTCCCAATGAACCTTATGCGATCTGCTTCAACCGCTGGGCCTTGCTCGCGCGTTCGATGCCTGGCAGGACGTACTCCCGCGCGACGGCGTCCCAGCTCATTTTGCTCGCGAGGTCGTAGCCGCGGTCGATGAACTGCTGAAACTCCTGCGGCGTGCGCGGGAGGCGCTCGATGAGCTGCTGGGCGACGCGGGCGGCGACGTCGTGTTCGATTTGGTCGCGCTCGGGTTGGCCGATGGCCATGAGCTGCTCGGGGCGCAGGCCTTTTTGCGGAAGGTCGGTGTAGTCGGCGACGATGACGTTGGGGGTTTCCTTGCCGCCGGTCGCGTGGGCGACGAAGCCGGCGCAGCCGCAGCATTCGCTGAAGACACAGATGCCGCCGAAGCTGAGCGGCTCGACCTGGGCGATGCCGAACGGCTCGTAGATGCTCTGGCCGAACTCGGCGTCGGAGCCCTTGCGGATGTCCATGAACTCCATGTCGGTCGGCATGCGGTTGCCGCAGAGGTTGCGGTCGAAGCCAAACTGGTTGATGAAGACGACCTTGACGTTGCGGCTCTGCGCGTTGAATTCCTGGACGCCCTGGTAGTAGAGCGCTTCGCCGCCGGAGAGATCCGGCAGGCCTTCGCGATGGACGACCGGCCAGTGGTAGCTGGCTTCCATGCGACGGATGTCGTCGCCGCGGCGCTGCGGGACTTCGGTGCTGAGGCAGAGCAGCACGGCGGTTTCGTTGCGGGCGCGAAGATGCTGTTCGAGATGCTCGAGGACGCGCAGATCGCGCCACAGTCCTTTGCTCGGCACGAGCCGCGTTACGTGCGTGAAGACGTAGTCCGGCTCGTACTTCAGCAGCGATTTCACGTACTGCCGCAGCTTGTTGCGGCTGCGCATCTTGTCGTCGACGCTGATTTTCCAGTGCGGCACGCCGTTGTACGCGAGCTGCGCTTCGACGCTGGAAAAATCCGCGCCGAGGAAGCGCATTTCCTTCAGCGTGTAATCCCCGACGGCGAAGATGTTGTCGCAGAAGCGGGTCGCCTTGATCAGGGCGTGCTTGTAGTAGCCGGACTGATCGCCGAAGACGTCCTCGACGTAATGCCCGGCGGCCATCGCGGCGCGCATGACGTTGTAGAACATCGTGTCATGGCCGGGATGGCCCTCGACGATCCGCCGCATCGTGGCGCACTCGTGCGCGTAGAACACGGTGCGGAAATTCGATTTCTCCCCTTCCATGATCGCGGCGAGTACGGTGGGCATGCCCATGTATTCGTGCGAGAGGATCACGCACGGCTCGACGGTGCTGGCCGCGCCGAGCGCATGCAGCGCCGCCATCGCCGGCTGCGCGAGACGCATGTACTGCTCGTAGTCCCAGATGTTCTCGTACTTGCTCGAGTCGATGCCGAAGGTCTTCCACAGCTCGAACTTGAAGACGCCGATCTTCTCCTTGTCGTAGCGGCTGACGTCGATCAGCAGCACTTCCGGGACGCTGGTTGCGCCGGTGTCCTTGTCGATGTACTTGCGTCGGCCGTAGATGATGCTGACGTCGAACTGCTGCTCGATCTCGCGGAAGCGCTGCGAGAGCGGTGAGCGCCAGATGTTGTCGAGGCTGGAGTAGAGGACTTCGCCCTGCGGGCCGAGGCGTTTTTCGCCGCGCTCGTCGCTGGGCCAGAACGGGCCGACGAGGATGTTGCGCGTGACGGTGCTGAGATAGACCTTGCTGGTGAGCAACCCGTGCAGCACCGCGCCGATGCCGCCGATCTTGGTGATCGCTTCGTGGGTGACGTGAACGACTGTCCGCATGCGTGTCCTTTTTTCGCCCCAACCGTTAGCTATGGCGTCTGCCCCGGCGGGCTCAAATCCCGCAATAACCTCAGCCGCCAGCAAGTTTATCGGCAATGTGGCCCGCCGTCTAAGCAGCGGATCGCAGGTCTGTCGGTACCTATTTAGGTTAATGGAGCGGGCCGCCTGGCAGCGTAGACTGGGCGGATGCGAGTTCCACTGCAAGTTCTCGTCATGTCGGTTGTTATCCTGTGCGCTGCCATTCTGATGTCGCAGGAGACGAAGGGGGCAGACGCGGCCACGACCGAGAACGCAGCGGCGACCGCGGGGTCGGACGGCGCGGGCGGCGAAGTTGCACCTCCCGCGCCGGCGACGAAGCCTGCCGCCGACGCATGCTCGTATTGGCGGGTCTTCTGGGTAATGCTCCTGTCCGGGCTGATCGCGGGCACCCGAAACATCCTGGTCGCCTGGGAGGAGGAAAAGAAAGCATCTGCGACGAGCAGCGTGCCTTTTGATGCCGCCTACCGCTGGCGGCTCGTGGCGCGGCATTTGATCGTCGCGGTGGCCGCCTCGTTCCTGATCCCGCTCTTCCTGAGCATGATCTCGAGCCAGCTCCTTCAGGAGGCGCGATGCTACATCGACAAGCTCCTGATCCTCGCCGGTTTCTGTCTTGTCGCCGGGCTTTCCGCCACGCGGTTCATCGAAACGGTCAGCGACCGCGTGATCAAGATGGCCGAGGACGCGAAGAAGCAGGCGGCCAACGCGAATGCCAAAGCGGACGTCGCCAAGGAGGCCGCCGCCGGTGTGCAGGAAACACTGATCGAACCCCCGCCTCCGTCGCCGGCGCGCGATGCCGTCCGCGCGGCGGCTCGGGCGGCGATGCCGGCGGTCGCGAACGATCAAAAAGCTGTACTCCGAGCGTTGGCTGCCTCCCCGCACGCTCTGTTCACCACGGAAAGCATCACCGCCAAGCTGGCCAAAGACGTGCCGTCGGTCGAGGAGGCACTTCGCGCCCTGGCGGCGCAGAATCTCGTTCGTGTCCTGCCGCGGATCAACCGCCCGGGCGAATTTGTCTGGGGTATCACGGAGGCCGGCATTGAAGCCGCGCAGTAGCACGTGGGCCGCCGGACGCGCGTCGCAACCTACGGCGCGATCGTCCCGTCATCGAATAGATCGAGCGGCTTGATGACCATGTTCGCCGGCTTTACCGGTTGCGGCGCGATGGGCAACGCCGTCGCGCTGGCGGATTTTTCCAGCGGCTCGACGAACAGGCTGACGACGTCGGTCGGGCAGACCTCGACGCATTCGCCGTCGAGATCGCACTGGTTCAGGTGACGCAGGTCGACCAGCGCCTTGCCGTCGATCATCCGCAGCACGCCCTTGTCGCAATGCGCGACGCACACGTCGCAGCCGATGCAGTCGCGCACGTCGATCGACAGCGTCACCTTCAGCGGCAGCTTGCTGCGCGGGTCGTGTTTCGTGAACGTGCCGACCGGCGAGGCCATCTCGCGGGCGTCGTCGATCTCGAAATCGGCGTCTAACCGATCGAACGTCGCCTGGCTTTTCACTTCGACCGGCCCGGCGCGGCGCAGGCGATAAACCGGCTGATGGCAACTGTTGCAGGTCTGTAGCTGCTCGAGTTTTTCCAGGTACTTGATCGCGGTCGAGACGACCGTCGCGTGGCTCCATGTCAGCGGGCTGACGCTGATCGGATCATTCGTGTACGGATTCACCTGCTCGGCGAGGATGCCGCTCTCGAGCGCGTGGGCGGCGGTCCATTCGAAGATCGGCAGGGCGGATTTCAGCTCGGCCGTGTTGCTGGCGCGGGTGATGAAATAGTCGGCCAGCCAGAGCGTGCAGATGAACCACGGATTGCCCGGCACGGCGGCGATGTCGTTGCTGACGCGGTGATAGTAATCGTTCTCGTAGCGCGCGACGCCGCCGACGCGCGTCTTCACCCAGAGCTTTTCCTCGATCGCCGTCATCGTCGAGACGACGCGTGGGTCGTCCGGCTCGAAGAGGTGGAACTTGAAGATCGAATAGAGCGACGCGTCGAGCACTTCGTCGACTTCATAGACGTCGCCGCCGGTCTGCGCTTTGTCGAGCTGCTGGTGCTCGGTGTAACTCTCATCGCCCGGCGGGATCGGCGAATCTTTGGGGACGAGCCGGCGGACGAAACGGTTGAGCTTTTCGCTCCACAGGTATTTCGCCGCGCCGATTTTGATTTCTTCGGCGGCTTTTTTGTATCGCTGCGCGCGCTCGCGATCGCCGAAGCAGACGGCGAAGTTGGCCGCGGCCTTCAGGCCGCCGTAGACGGTGGCGACGGTGAAGGCGTGCACGCCCCAGCGTTCTTCCCACAGGTCGTAGCTCGGCAGCGGCAGCCCGGTTCGCCCGTCGCGGTAGCGGCACATGAAGTCGGCGGCCTTCTGCACGACGTCGACCCACAGCGGGCGGATAAATTCGATGTCGCGATAGCGATAGTAGTGCCGCCAGAGCGCCCACACGACCAGCGCCGTTTCGTCTTCCTGGATCGGCAGCGCGCGTTGGCCCTTGATGACCCACGGATGCCACGACGATGCGGGCGAGCCGTCCGGGTTGTACTTGTGATAGAAATATCCGTCCGCGGTGATCGTGCGCTGGCAGAAGGTGTAGAACGAGCGCGCGACATCCGGGAAGCCGGCGAGATCGAGCGAATCGGCGACGAGCGCGCCGTCGCGCGGCCAGACGTATGAGTACGTGTCGCGACTGAACTGCATGATGTCGCTGTCGTTGGCCGCGCAGATCGCGCCGTTGTTGTCGATCTGCGTGCGGACGACGAGCAGCGAGCGTTTGAACAGCTCGACGACCTTGTTCGGCAGGTTGCCGAAGTTGATGTTGGTGCCGCCCACCCACAGCCGCCAGTACGCGCTCGTTCGATCGAGCACGCCCTGCGGGCCCATCTTCTTCAGCCACTCGTTCAGCTCGATCAGTTCTTCGCGCGAGTGCCCGGCGATGATCGCCATGTAGCAGACTTTTTCCCCCTCGGGCTCGAGATGGACGTGATGCGAGATGGTTGAGTCGACCGCGCCCTGCGCGATTGCGTTGCCTTGCAAATGCCCGTCTTCCGCGTCGCGCCAGGTTCCTTCCGCGCCGTGGAAACCGCTGGTGCCGCAGGCGAATTCGTCGATCTGCTGATGCCAGCCTTTTTCCTGATCGCCCGTGAAATACGTGACCATGATGTACCGCTTGGCGCGGTAGTGGACGATCGATTTCAGCTCCGGGTCGTAGTAGGCGGTGTCGCCGACCTTCGTCCCGAACATGTTGAAATCCTGGTGATGCATGAGCCGCACGGTTCGCTCGTGCGACGCCATGTTCTTGACCTTCACCTTGCGGACCATGATCGGCCGGTGGAAGTCGACGACGTCGTTGCAGTACATCGCCAGGCGAAGCTCGCGGTGGTCGAGGCTGACGCTGCTCGTCAGCGTGTCGCGCAGATAGCGCTGGCGGATTGTCCACCCTTCGTCGCTGGTCCAATAAAGTCGCGAGCGATGTTTGCCGGGGATGTCGGTGTAGACGCCGAAGCGGCAGGGGCCCGCGCCGGCGTGGTTCTCCTGCCCGACGTGGGGAAAATAAATGTCGCGGATCTGGTACTGGTGATCGAAAGTGACCAGCAACCGTCCGTTCCCGACGGGAATGTCACGCGGCATGGGAGAACCACTTTGCTAAGGCTTCGGGCGACGCACCACGCGCGCACGCCGGCGCGGCCGTGGTTGCGCGTCTCGGTGCGCACAATCAGACTCCGTGGCGGCGCAAGCGCCGCCATTCCTTAGATCGGCGGTTCTTTCATAATGCTTCAGTAGAACGTTGCAGGAAATGGAGTTAAGCGCGGGTGAGGGGAGGCAAAGACGCGCAAAGGAGCCGCGTTCCCCCCGCGGCACTGGCCCCCCCGCTTAGCGGCCGCTTTGGATGCTCAAAGGCCCGACCCGTTATGCCTGCTTCATCCCGCTGCGGCGACGTCGACCGATAAGCAGGAGGCCTGTGATCGCCGCCATCGTCATGGTCGACGGCTCGGGGATGCCGAAGCCGTGGCGGCTGTTTTCGATCGCCTGGAACGGCACCGTTTGCAGCGCCACGCTCCAACCCTTGTTCACGCCGCTCGTCGTCAGCTTGTACTCGACCAGCAGATGGCTGCCGCCGTCGAGCGTGAACGAATTGGTCTTCAGGTCGTAGCCGGCGATTTTCTTCGGCAGCGTCAGCGTGTGATCGACTTCGTCCATGTTCGACAGCACGATGTCGAGCGTCTTGAGGCTCAGGCTGTAGACGCCGGAGAAGATCGAGCCGGTCTCCTCGGCGGTCTTGGTCTTGCCGTCGACGGTGAAGGACGAAAGGATGTCCTTGTCGTTCTTGCCGCCTTCCTTGCCGAGCACGAGCTTGTAATCGGACGCCCCGAAGACGTTGTTGATGTTCGGCTGCGTCCAGCCGGCCTTGGCGTCGTTGCGCTTCTGTTCGTTCGTGTAGCCTTCGACGCCCGGCTCGAACAGCACGAAGCTGTCGGCGCCGCGCATGCGATAGTGGGAGACGAGCGTGGCGAAGTCGCGCCGCGAGAGGAGCTGATTGGCGGTGTCGGCGGCGCTGACGGCTGGGAAGCCGTATCCGGCGGGCATCGGCTGGCCGGTCACGAATCGATAGCCGTTGGACGAATTGCGGTCGGTGTCCAGCGCGGTGTTGCCGAAGTTATTGAAGCGCGCCACCCACGGGACGTTGCGCTCCTTCGAGGTGGTGTTCACTTCGTTCTGCGAGACGCGCAGGATCGGGAGCGTGAACATCGCCGAGCGGATGTTCGGCGCGGTCGAGTTGCCGGCGGCGGGGGTGCGATAGCTGCCGGAGCCGCTGTATAGCTCGGGCATGCTCATGTTCAGCTTCGCGGTGTTGTATCCGCCGATGTTGTAGCCGGCGAAGCTGTGCTGGCCCTTCTTGTCGTTCTTGTAGCCGGCCGGGAAGGTCTTGTCGTCGTCGATCTTCGTGAAGCCGAAGTTTCCGATGAGGGCGTTGTACGAGCGCGTTTTGGTGCCGTTGTTCTGGCCGTTGACGAAGCGGACCTGCCGCGCGATGTCGCGCATCTTGATCTCGGTCGAGCCGCCCGCTTCGACGTCGCCCAGGATGTAGCTGACGTTGTAGCTCGGGTTGTTGAAGATCAGGTTGGCGGTGGCGTTGCTGATCGGGACTTCGATCTTGATCGCCTTGGGCTGATTGGCCGGCAGCGATTTGAGGAACGCGTTGACGGCCGGGGCGGTCTCGTTGGTGAGGAAGGGCGATTGCAGGTAACCAGGCGTCGTGTTGACGAACCAGTCGAACGCCTGCGTCGAGACTTCCTGAACCGGCGCGGGCGAGGCTGCCAGCGCGAACGTGGGCACGCCCACCAGCGCAAGGGCGGCGGCGGCCGTCCACTTCTTCAAGAACGACTTGGACTTCGCTCGACCAACAGCACAACCGTTAACACACATCACTCGAACCCTCCGGGGTTGCTTGAAGCAGAACACTGATTGCGAAAAATGGGATCCCGCCCTGGTTGCGGTGCGCCGCCTCCATAGTGGGGGCGACGAGACATTCTGCGGGAAGAAACGCTCAGCCCGCAGCGCTTATTTCTGGTTTCATTGGCCCGCGTCGCAGGCCGGGCGTTAAAGCTGGGAACTCAGGCCGAATGCAAGGGCCGTAAGCCGCTGTCGGCTGCAAGAACGTCGCGCGGGAAAACAACAAAACGAGAGGGACGAGCGTGATGCCCGTCCCTCTCGTCGTTTGCGTTCAGATGAACCGTGCGGCCTTTGCGACTACGCCTTGCTGTTGCGGCGTTGTCGGCGGCAGACCACGGCGATGGCGCCCGCGGCGGCCAACGTCCCGAAGGTCGTCGGTTCCGGGATACCCATCTCGTTGCGGTTGTTGTCGGTGAAGACCTGGTAGTTCTGGCTGAGCAGCCAGATCGTCTTCGTCGAGTACTTCTTGTTGCCGGACTGCATGTCAGACAGCGAGTCGTACACGCGGGTCTTGACCAGGTCGAAGTTCAGCATGCGATGCATGCCGGCTTCGATCAGGGCATTTCGGCTGCTCACGCCGGAGCTGTTGTCGCTATACGTCCAGCCCGACCCGTTCTTGATCAGGTAGATGTCATAGGGCGTGTCGCCCATGCCGAACTTGATCAGGTGGTTGACCGAGTCCAGGTTGCTGGCCAGCAGGGCCATGTCGCCCTTGGCGTTCAAGGAGTTGGGGTTCGGGGCGTTCAATGAATACTGCCCGGACCAGAGCACGCCGGTGCGCTCGGCGCGGTCGCCCATCGTCAGGGAATCGACCTGCGGGTTGAGCGTCATCGTCGCGTACTTGTTGTCGCTCTGAGCCATGACGTTGGTCAGGCGGGCATCGCCGTACCAGCCATCACGAACGTCCTGCTGCATCTGGGCCTTGGTGTATCCGACGACGCCCGGCTCAAAGAGGTTGACCGAGTAAGCGCCGCGCATCCGCATGTGGCGAATCTGCGCGCCGAAGTCGCCGCGTCCGAGCATTTGCCCGGTCGTCTGCGCCGCGCTCAGGCCGGCGGCAGGAATGGCAACGCCCGGCTGGAACGCATAGGACGTGTACGGGAGATCGGCGTTGTCGAGCGAATCGTTTCCGTAGTTGTTGAAGCGTGCGACCCACGGGATCTGCTTGTGATTGTTCACGCCGGTGGCGAGATTCTTGCCGTTGTAGCTCGAGTCGAGCACGTTCTGCACGAGCGTCATTCGCCCGAGCGGCGCGACGAACAGCCCGGTGCGGATGTTGGCGTTCATCCAGTCGCCGGTCGACTTATTGCGGAAGTCTGACGCACCCGGATACAACTGGGTGTTCGCCATGTTCACGCCCATGTCGTCGTAGTCGCTTCGCTTCCACTTGTGCGTCTTGGAGCCCTTCTTGTCGGCGCCGGGATCGCGCCCGAAACTGTCGTCGGAGAAGTCCAGCGGCGTGACGTCGTACTGACCGACGTAGGCGTTCTTCGACCACGTCGAGCCGCGAGCCTGGTTGACGAGGTTCGTGACGTTGGTCTTCACGACCGACTTCACACCTTGCTCGAAGTCGCCGAAGACGTAGCTGATGGCCCGGTTGCCGGGCGTGTATTGCGTGTTGAAGAGACCGGCGGCGAAGCTGGAACTGAGCGGGGTCTCAACCTTGATGCCGAGCGGGCGGCCCGCAGCGGCCGAGCCGTTCATCTGCGTCTGCATGAACGACAGGCTGTTGTTGTGATTCGTCGGGGTGGCGAAGAAGTCCGCCGGCGCGGTCGCCGCGACATTCTCATGCCAATCCGCAAACCAGCGCGTGTTCGGATCCACATTGAGCGGCTGGGCCTGCGGAGCCGTCGGCGGAGGGGGCGGCGGTGGTGGCGGCGGGGGGGGTGGCGGCGACTTGCCTGCCAACGCCAACGACGACGAATCCTGGTCACCGGCAATCCAGTGGACCAGTTCGCTCGGAACCCCTGTCAGCGTCGCAATTACGGCGGCGGCGCCCAATTTCCCCATCAGCCGCTGTCCGCGCGTCAGCTTAAGCCCACTCATCCATTCCTCCGATTTGCCCTTGTACGGACGGGCGCAAACGATCTGCCAAACTACATATCCGTCTGATATGCCCTGTAACAGCCCTCGAGAGTAGACGGAATGCCCTCTGTCTCGGGGCGAAGAATACCACGGCGAATGAACCTGTCAAACTTTTCTGACAAAACGCCCTGTGCTATTTTCCCTATCCTGACGCTCGGCACGATCCGCACACTCTTCCTGGCACCGCGCGCAGATCGATAAGGTGGGTGAGACAAACGGGTTGTCACACTTTCAACTCGACCGATTGCGCGAGCGCCGCGGCGTAGCGCCGGCGGATCGGATCGACGACGCGATTGGTAAAACGGTCTACCTGCTGCGGCGCGCGGCCGACGAAGCGGGTCGGATCCATCGCCTCGGCGAGCTTTGCAGACAGGAACCGCGGCTCGTTCCCCAGGCGATCGAGCAGATCGTTCGGCTTGCCCTGAAGCTTGACCTGCTCGGCGGCGGCTTGGGAGTGACGGCGGATGAGTTCGTGCAATTCCTGCCGGTCTCCCCCCGCTTTCACGCCGGCCATGAGGATTTCTTCCGTCGCCATGAAGGGAAGCTCCGCTTTGACCGCGGCTTCGATCACTTTCGGGTAGACGACCAGCCCGCGCGCGACGTTGATGACGATCTGGAGGCAGCCGTCGATCGCGAGGAACGGCTCCGGCACCGTCAAACGCTTGTTCGAAGAGTCGTCCAACGTGCGCTCAAACCATTGCTCGGCCGCGGTTTGCAGCGGGCTGGAGGCGAGGCTGATGACGAACCGGGCCAGACCGGTCGCGCGCTCGCAGCGCATCGGATTGCGCTTGTACGCCATCGCGCTCGAGCCGACCTGCTCGGTCTCGAAGGGCTCTTCGATCTGCTTCATTCCCGCGAGTAAACGGATGTCGTTGCAGAACTTATGAACACTGGCGGCGATGCCGGCGAGGTCGTTGACGATCTGGGCGTCGACCTTGCGCGGATAGGTCTGGCCGGTGACCTCGAACGACTCTTTGAAGCCGAATCGCTCGGTCACCATGCGGTCGAGCCGCTCGACCTTGTCGTGGTCGCCGTCGAAAATGGAAAGGAAGGATGCCTGCGTGCCGGTGGTACCTTTGACGCCGCGGAATTTCAGCGTCGCGATGCGATGCTCGACTTCTTCGAGATCGATCGCCAGATCCTGGGCCCAGAGCGTGGCGCGTTTGCCGACGGTCGTGAGCTGGGCGGGCTGGAAATGGGTGTAGCCGAGCGTCGGCAGGTCTTTCCACTTGGCGGCGAAGGTGGCCAGGGCGTCGATCGCGGCGGCGAGACGTTCGGCGACGAGCTGGAGCCCGTCGCGCATGATGATCAGGTCGGCGTTGTCGACGACGTACTGGCTGGTGGCGCCGAGGTGAATGATCCCCTTGGCGGCGGGGGCGGCTTCTTCAAAGGTATGGACGTGGGCCATCACGTCGTGCCGCAGGCGTTTTTCCCAATCTGCCGCTCTGGCGAAGTCGATCTCCTCGAGCTTGGCCTCCATCTGCCGAAGCGCGTCGTCGGTGATTCGGTCGAGGCCGAGCTCTTTTTCGGCGCGCGCGAGCTCCAGCCACAGCCGCCGCCAGAGGGTGAACTTGTGGCGCGGGCTGAAAAGGCGAAGCATCTCGGGGCTGGCGTTTCGCGTGACGAGGGGAGATTCGTAGGTGTCGTGGGATGGCATCGGCGTTGCCGACGATTCTAGCGCTTTGGGCGGCGTTTGAAAGATGCGGCGATGCGTTGACCGCGCCGCCGGCAATGTGGATAGTGCAAATCGACGGTGGCACATCTGTGACTGAACCTTCGGAACCCAAGTCGACCCGCCCGCCGCCGGCGCGAAGGCCGCCGAAGGTGATGGCGCCGCCGACCGGTGCGCCTGTCGCGGCCGCGCCGCGTCCCGTCCATCACGTCCGCACGAACCCGGATGCGCGGATCTCGCTGCTGGCGGTGATCGGACTGGCGTGGGCGCTGCTGTTCTTCCTGATGCTGATTCTCTCCGCCGCGCGCGGCGAGGTCCCGGATCTTCCGCATTATCAGCCGCCGTTGTGGCACGCGATGCTGGATTACGTCATTCAGCCGCTCGGCTGGTCGGCGCCGCTGGCGACGACGGTGCTCGGGCTGCTCGCGCTCGGGCAGATCCAGAAATCGAAGGGCGCGAAGTACGGCCTGAGCTTGGCGCTGTTCGACGCAATGCTCTTCCCGCTGCTGCTGCTGGACGCATTGTTGCTGTGGCTCTGCCGCCAGGGCGCGGCCGCGATGATCCAGCAGGACGTGATGTCGCCGATGCTGGCCGGGGCGCTCCTCGGGCAGATCATTCCGGTGCTGGCGATCATCTTCGGGGATTATTATCTGGCGACGCGCGCGTGGTCGGCCGTGCAGCCGGACGCGGAGTAGAGGCTCGGGACGAATCGCACGAGGCGTGGCGTGACGCCGAGACGCTCGCCCAGCCAATCCCAGATCGTCATCACGACCGTCAGGCGCACGACGAAGAGCGGCAGGCCGACGAAGTAGGGGTGGATGAGGAGCGTCGCGAGCGCGACGCCGGCGCCGGTCCACGCCCAGGCGGTGATCGTGCGTCGGAGCGGCTCGCGAATGATGTAGGCGTCAATCAGCATCGCGATCAGCAACGCTCCCAGCGCGACCACCAGCCAATGGCGCGGCATCAGCACCTGGATCACGACGAGCACGCACGACATGACGAGCGCTTTGCCTGCGTCCACCGCAACACCTGTCATCCTGAGGTACGCCGAAGGATCTGCGTTGCTTGTCGATCGGTGCCAGATCCTTCGGAGTGCCTCAGGATGACACACGGTATGAATGACGAGGTTCAGACTCATCCATGCTGACCAGAAAATCGCGAAATAAGTCAGCACACCCACCGCCGTCGGCCCGGTGCGCCACGACACCGCGGGCTCGACGCGTGCCCACAGCCATCCCGCCGCGCCGCTGTGGACGAAGATCAGACCGAGAACGACGTTGACGACGACGTGGATGATGCCGGCCGGCGGCGTTTTCACGGCCAGAGGTTCTCGACGAGCGTGACGTGCAGCAATTCGCCCGAGCCGGCGTCGTAGCTGATCCATCCGCCGTCGCGCGGATGCGGAACGAGCTGCCGCAGCCGCGTGCTGAAGATCGGAAAGCCGGGATACGCGCGCATGCGGTCGCGGCCGATCGAGAGCATCCGGTCCGGCTTGAAGATCAGCAACGCGGGGTACGGCGCATTGGTGTTCGGCGTGGCCGCGTCACTGCTGACTTTGGCGCCGATGAGATCAGTGCTGGCGGCGAAGAGGACGACGTTCTGGTCCTTGTCCACCGAGGGCGACGACAGCACGCGCGGCAGCCCGATCAGCGAGCGCACGACGCTGGCATTCCCGTCCGGCGCGATCCGCAGGAGATGGCCGGCGGCGGTGTCGACGAGGAAAAGCGCGCCGCCCGGCGCGGGGGCGATCTCCATCTCCTCGCGCGTGAGCTGGAAGGGCTTGTTGTCGAGCTTCACCGCGTCGAACGCCTTGCTCAGCCGCGCCGGGCCGGACGTGGCGATGCGCGACGGATCGATGCGGAAGACCGCCCAGTTGTCCGTGTGCCGCAGCCAGATCCAGACGTTGCGCCCGTCGGAGACGATGCTGGCGCGCGCGAGCGGAAGCGATCGGCCCATGCCGGTGGCGGCGGCGACGGCGTCGGTCGCGGCGAGAATCCGGATCTGCTCCGATTTCGGCGTGAACAGCCCGACGCACGCGATCGTCCGCCGGCCCTGTGAGCCGAGGAAGTAGAAGTAGACGTCGCCGCCCGCATCGGCGGCGGCGGCGATGCCGTGGATGTTTCCGCGCGCGCCTTCCGCGCTCCCGCCCGCGCCGCCGATCAGTGCGGCGAGGTTCGCCACCGACAGTTGCGTCGCGCGCGGGATGCCCCCTTCGCCGATCACGAACATCGTGTCGTCGCCGCGATCCGTCTCCTGCACCCAGTAGACGTTGCCAAGGCGATCGACCGTCGTGTGCGTCGGGCGATTGGGAAGCAGCGGCGTGAGCGGCTTCATGTCGAGGTCGAAGACCGCCTCGGCGGGCCGCGTCGCGGGGACGACCTTCGGCCGCTCGCGATCGCAACCGACGACGGCGAGCGAGAGCAACAGCAAGGCGCGCAAGATGGAAGAATTCCGTTTCATCACGACGCGCGGAAATGTAACGGGGAAGTTGGACCGAAACTAGGCGCGACGGCGGCGGCGACGCATGGCGAGCGCCGCGCCGATGAACGCGAAGGCGCAAGCGGCGGGCTCGGGTACTGCGGTGACATCCGCGCCTGAGACGCCGCTTGAACCGAGCGGCGCGCCCTGACCGGCGAAGTTGAAGTCGATCGTCGAATAATCGTCGCCGCTGATGATGCCGTCGTAGTTGAAATCGCCGTTGAAATAGCCGTCGGCGCTCGTGCCGACGTTGAAGTCGATCGAGCTGTAGTCGTCGCCGGAGATGAAGCCGTCGAGGTTTCCGTCGCCGGCGTAGGTGTACATCGCCAGCACGTCGACGCCGCTGACGATTTCGCCGTTCCACACCGTCGTTTCGGTCGGGGCGAGACCGAAAATGTCCTCTCCGCTGGCGACGCCGATCGTGGTCAGGCCGGAGGCGGCGTCGGCGGTCGTGGTGACGATGCCGCCCGCGCCGTCCCACGCGCCGCCGTTGGCGCCGCGCTGAACGAGGCCCTGGATTCCATCATAAATCCCGCCCGCACCGGCCTGGCCGCGCAGGGCGCTGCGGACGATCAGGTCGTTGTCGTGGAGATTCAGCAGTGCGGTCGCGCCGATCGTGAGCTGACCGACGACCAGCGCGTGATCCCCATTCGTTGCGACCGTCGCGTTGCCTTGCACATCGAGCGCGCGAAGGTGTTGCTTCGACTGGAACGTGACCGGCGCCGTCTGCACGGTGAGCTTCAACCCGCTCGAGGCGGTGGAGTTCGCATCGGTCAGGAAGTTGACCGCGCCGCCGTCGGCGATCAGGTGGGCGGTCGCGCCGTGGCCGTGCGCGCCGTTGACGTTCATCGTGCCGGGGCCTTGCTTCTGGATCGTTGCGCCGTCCGCGATGGCGAACGAGGTCGTGTTGAACGTCTCGCTGCCGAAGAGGAAGAGGTTGCCGGAGACGGGAAAATTGCCCGTCGTGGTTCGGCCGCTCGTCGTGAGCACGAGATTCGGTCGCGCGGCGGCGCCGGGGATGTTTTCGTCGGAGGTCGCGATCGTGTGCGTCGCGCTGATCAACCCTTCCACCGCGCCGGGCGTGAAATTCGCGCCGTACGCGCGATTCCCCCCGGCGGCCAGCGGCGTGGCGGGATTGCTGGCGGCGACGGTGGTGCTCAACAGCGTGCTGCCGACGCGCGTGACGCCATCGGTGTCGAGCCCCGCGGTGAAGCTCGCGCCGGCGGGGGCGGCGTTGTTGTAGACGTTGAAGTTTGCCGAGCGCACCACGCCGCCCGCGGGGACATAACTGAAGTCGATGCTCTGCGCCAGCCCGGAGCTGCCGGCGATGAACGACGCCTGCGCGTGATCGAGCACGGTGCCGCTGACGGTGATCGTGTCGTTGCCGTCGGCCGATCCCTGTCCCGCGGCCGCGGTCGTCAGGTCGGTGTTGTCGAGCGTAACCGTGCCGGATTGCAGCCCGATCGTCGACGTCGACGCATTCAGACTGACCGAGATCA
>JAXDMN010000362.1:0-21586 GCA_034666045.1 Phycisphaerales bacterium
CTTGGCATCACGGTGTGCCCGCGCGGCGTCATCGAGGCTCAGATAATCCCCAGCATCCGATCGCCCATCCGCAGCGCGGGATCGGCGATCCGGATCGTCGGGTCACGCATCCGCAGTGTCCGATCCGAAATCTCCAGCGCGAGATCTCCAATCGCCCGCGTCGGATCTCCAATCCCCCGCGTCGGATCTCCAATCCCCAGCGTCGTATCTTCAATCCCCAGCGTGGTATTGAAGATCCAATTCGTTATCTGGACGTGCCGTTCGCGCCAAACACGCGTTTTTGAACGGGAAATCTAATTTCCGATATCGGGCGTGCGGCGCGATCCGGGGTGATGGAGCGTGATGCGGGGGCGATGCGGTGCGCGACTTTTCGGACGTCGCGTTTTGGTTGGAATGACCGGCACACTCGTTAAGTCTTCACTTCGTTTCGCCGACGTGATTTAGGTGTGACAAGAATCGGCGAAGCGCGGACGGTCAGTGTGATCGTGCGGCTCGGCCGGGAGGAGAGGTCACATCAAACAGACCAGGAGCTGACATGGGACTTCTTCCGGAGAATCACGCGGAGCGCATCGCGTTCTTCACGAGCCGAACGGCGCTGTGGACGACCAATGCGACGGCGATCGGCACGACGACGACGCAGGTCACCGATGTGACGACCAAGGCGGCAGCGGCAACGACGGCGCTGGCGGCGCAGCTCGCGGCGCAGAACGCCGCCAAAGCCGCGACGCAGACGCTCTTCGATGCGATGGATGCGCTGACCAACTCGGGCAGCATCGTCATCGAGCAGGTGCGCACCAAGTCGCGCACGGCGGGCGAGGGCGTGTATCCGCTGGCGAATTTGCCTGCCCCGGCGACGCCGTCGCCCAAGCCGGCGCCCGGCCAGCCGACGGAGCTGGTCGTCTCGCTCACGCAGACGGGCGCGTTCGACATGAAGTGGAAGTGCCCCAACCCGCCGGGCACGCAGGGGACGGTTTATAACGTCTTCCGCCGCGTGGGGTCGGTCGGCGAGTACACGTTCATCGGCGGCTCGGGCGTGCGCGAGTTCACGGATGAGACCGTGCCGAGCGGCGCGGCGCTGATCATGTACAAGATCCAGGCGGTGCGCTCGACTGCGGTCGGCCCGTTCGCGACGTTCAACGTCTTCATCGGCACCGGCGCCGGCGGCGCGACGATGATCACGTCGGTGGTGGAGACGACCTCGCCAAAGATGGCGGCGTAGGCGTGGAGATGACAAGGTGACAAGGTGACAAGGTGAGCAGAGCAGAGTGTTCCTCGTTTTTGTCACCTTGTCACCAAGTCACCTGGTCGCCTTGTCAGGATTTCCCATGGACACCTCACCTCCCTTCACTCCGGCCAAGCGGCGCGTGCATCGCAAGCGGCATGTCGGTGCGGGTTCGCCCACGCCGACGCCTCCGGTGGCGCTGGTGCTGGTCAGCGCGGGCTATGTCGATGTCGACGGGACGCTCACGCTGGGCTTTGATCGCGCGATCGACATCAGCGGGCTGGCGGGGAACCAGATCACGGTGGACGATCAGCCGCTGGGGGTTCGGTGGGTGGCGAGCGGGGCCGCGACGCTGATTTCGCCGATGACGGTGCGGATCGAAATGATCGAAGACGGGGGTATCCCGGACGGCGACGATGTTCTCATGAACGCGTCGGCGGCGAGCGGGATCGTGGCCGTCGATGATAGCGGGACCTGGGGCGGCGCGACGAACCTGTTGGTGCCATTTCCATGAGCAGCGCAATCGTTCCCATCCCGAGAAGTCCCGTGTCGATCCGCCCTGCGGTTGCGGGAGATTATGCGTTCATCGATCGGTTGCAGGATATGCATTCGAAGGCGCTGGGGTTCATGCGCAAGGCGGCGCTGGAAGGGAAGATCGAGCTGGGCGAGATTCTCGTCGCGGAAGATGAGATGCGCTTGCCCATCGGGTATTGCATTTCGTCGAACCGGTACCTCAAGCGCGATGAGCTGGGGGTGGTCTATCAGATGAACGTCGTGCCGGGGGCGCAGCGGAAGCTCGTCGCCGCGACGCTGTTGAAAGCGGTGTTCGAGCGTGCGCCGTATGGGTGCAGGTTGTTTTGCTGCTGGTGTGCGCAGGATTTGGACGCGAACTACTTCTGGGAGTCGCTTGGATTTATCCCTCTCGCCTTCCGCACGGGCGCGTCAGGCAAGCGCACGCACATCTTCTGGCAACGTCGTATCGGTGAAGCCGATACCGAAACGCCTTACTGGTATCCGAGCAAGACGGACGGAGGCATGATGCGCGAGGATCGGCTCGTGCTGCCGATTCCGCCGGGGGTTCATTGGAAAGAGAAGATGCCGATCCTGCTGCCGGAGGTGCAGCAGGCATTACCTGATGGGAAGACTCCCGCTCCGCGGGAACGCTCGGGCGAGACGCCCAAGCCACGATTGATGCCGCCGACGCGACGCGGGGCGCGGTTTGGTGCGCCGTCGGCGGGTCCGGAGCCGAAGCCGGCAGGGGGGGTTGTCGAGAAGGCGAAGCCGCGGAAGCCGAAACGCGAGAAGGTCAAAGCTGATCCGGCGCACGTTGCTGCGGCGCGGGAGTTGAGGGATCGGTGGTTGGAGCAGGTCAATGCGGGGGGCGCGGGGGCGGCAGGGGGGGCGGGGCTCGTCGGGGCCGCGGGGAAATATGAAGTGTCGCGGGCATTGCCTGACGGCGAGGCTCGCGGGCGCGGGCGCGGGACGGTTTCGCCGCTGCTGCTCCCGCACGCGGCGTGACCTCGCAGCCCGTGGTGAAACTCGCGCGGGCGTCGCTGGCGTCTTTCGCACGGGCTCTTCGTTGTCGAAACTCCGCGTATTTCATTCAATACTCGTCGTTTCGCCGCCTCGATCCCGTGCGAAATCCGCGGCGCGACACCGCGCGGGAGTTTCACCACGGGCTGCTAGAATCGCGGGCATGTCGCTGAACCAGGAACTCGCCGAGTTGTTTCATTCGCTTTCTGCGCTGATGGAGCTGCGCGGGGAGAACGTGTTTAAAGTGATCGCGTTTCAGAAGGTGGGGCGGATCGTTCGGGAGTCGAATATCGATTTCCGCAAGTGCATGGAGGAGGGAAAAATCTGCGACATCGAGGGGATCGGCAAGGGGTCGCAGCAGATCATCGAAGAGTACATCAACAGCGGCAAAAGCACCGTGTTCGAAGAGGTCGCGGCGAGTGTGCCGGCGGGGCTCGTGCCGTTGATGAGCATCGAGGGGCTGGGGCCGAAGACGATTAATTTGTTGTGGAAAGAGAAGGGCGTTACGTCGCTGGATGAGCTGGAGAAGATGCTCGCGGGCGGGGGGCTGACGGGCGTCAAAGGGATCGGGGCGAAGAAGATCGAGACGATTCGCGCTGGCGTCGAGGCGTATCGAAAACGCGCGGCGGAGGGGCCGGTCAATCGGCGCGCCGGGATCATGGAGGCCCTGGTGCCGGCGGATGAGCTGATCGTGCTCGTTCGCGATATTCCCGGCGTGATCCGTGCGGAGCTGGCCGGCTCGCTGCGGCGGCGGCGCGAGACGATCGCGGACATCGATTTCGTCGGCGCGGTCAAGGAGATGGACGCGACGGGAAAGATCATGTCGGCGTTCACGAAATTGCCCGGCGTGATCCAGGTGATCGTGACGGGGCCGAGCAAGACGTCGGTCAAAATCGCCAATGGGATGCAGGTCGATCTTCGCCTCGTGCCGGAGGAGAATTTCGGCGCGGCGTTGCTCTACTTCACCGGATCGAAAGAACACAACGTAAAAATCCGCGGGCTGGCGCAGAAGAAGAAGATGACGCTGAACGAGTGGGGGCTCTACAAGCTCGCAGAATACGAAAAGGCAAAGAAGGAGGTCGCTAAGCCGCCCGCTTTAGCGGCCGTGGCTTCGCGTACCGAAGAAGACATCTACCAGAAGCTCGGTCTCGAATTCATCCCCCCGGAGATGCGCGAGGCTCGCGGCGAAGTGGACGCGGCGGCGGAGAAACGTCTGCCCGTCTTGATCGTCCGCAAGGACATCCGCGGCGATCTTCACGCGCACACGAACGAATCCGACGGCAGCGCGACGATCGAAGAAATGGCCGCCGCGGCGAAGGCGCTCGGATACGAATATCTCGCGATCACCGATCACTCCAAAGCGCTCGCGATGACCAACGGCCTCTCCGTCGAGCGGCTATTGAAACACATCGAGAACGTCCACCGCATCAGCGACAAGCTGAAAGGCATCACGCTGCTCGCCGGCAGCGAAGTCGACATCCTTGCCGACGGGCGGATGGATTATGAGGATGAGGTGCTGAAAGAGCTCGACATCGTCGTCGCGTCGCCGCACATGTCGTTGAAGCAGGATGCGCGCAAAGCGACCGATCGGATGATCCGCGCGATCGAAAACAAGTACGTGAACATCATCGGCCACCCGACCGGCCGGCTGATCAACCGCCGTGAGGGGCTGCCGCTGGAGATGGACAAGGTGATCGCGGCGGCGGCGGCGTCCGGCACGTGCCTGGAGATCAACGCCAGCTACCCGCGTCTGGACCTGGACGAATTCAACGCCCGCGCCGCCGCCGAGGCGGGGGTGATGATCTCGATCGACACCGACGCGCACTCGACGGCGGAATTTGAGCTGATCCCTTATGGCATCAGCGTCGCCCGCCGGGCCTGGCTGACGCCGAAGAACGTGCTGAACTGCCAGCCGCTGGCGGCGATCCGTAAATTTGTGCGTGCCAAGCGCGACCGGTAGTGCAACTTTTTCGACTCCCAAACGTCTTTTCGGTAACATTTCCCCTCGGATCGCGACGCGTACAATCGGGGACAGCAGCATGGCGAAGATGATCAAATGTCCGACCTGCGGCACGCAGATCGAGGTTCCGCCACAGGCGTCGGGGCAGATCGTGAAGTGTCCCGGGTGCGGCAAGGGGTTGAAGCTCGTCGCGAAAAAGCCGGCCGGCGGCGGACAGCACGCGGGCGCGGCCGCGGGCATGGGCGGGAATCCGGGCGGTTCGGTTGCCGGCAGCAGCGTGTCGGCCATGACGTTTGTCGGCGACGCCCCGCCGATGGACCGGCCGGGGGCGGGGCTGGACGATCTGCCATCGCTCGATTCGAACTGCGCCGTCTGCGGCCGCGCGGCGGATCCGAGCGATCTGGTGGAAGACAACGGGCGGCTCATCTGCGGGGACTGCGTGAAGGGCGCGCGGTCGGCCATCTCGCGCCCCGTGGGCGGCGCGGAGCTGATCGACTTCGCCGGACCGAGCGGTGCGCCCGTTCGCCGCGGGAAGCTGATCAATTTCACGCCGTCGTTCATCTTCGGCGCGCTGGCGGCGATTATTTTTGTCGTGTGCACCATCTGCCTTCAGCTTGAGCTAGTGAAGAAACCAGCCGGCACGCTGACGGCGGGACATCATGGTTCGCCGGTGAAGGGGACGACGCCGGGGGCGGCGGTCATCCCGTTCGATCCCGAGAGCAATCCCGCGCCCGTCGCGGCGAACAACGGCACGCCTGCGCCGGCGCCCGCCAACGGGACGGCGGGCGGGACGACGCCCGGCGCGACGCCCGCGAATCCCGTCGATCCTGAATCGTCGCCCGCGCCTGCGCCTGCGGCGGCGGGGGGCGGCCCGGCGTCGAATCCAATCGTCGCCATCGCGCCGCCCGCGAATCCGGATACCGCCTCGATCTTCACTGACAGTGCCGCCGGTGCGGCCCGGGACGGCGCGGTTCCGGGCGGTGCGCCGCCTGCCAATGCGGTCGCGCCAGCACCGCCGGCTGAGGCGCCGGCGCCCGCGCCGACGATCGTCTCCAGCGATCCGCTCGATCGCGGGCTCGAACGGCTGATGGCGCACGACTTCGTCAAGGCCGCCGCCGATCTCGACCAGGCGCGGCTGCGCTACGTCGTCAACAAGATGGGTCCGCCCGGCGCGCCGCTGACGCCGCAGCAGCAGATGACGCTGGAAGGCCTGGCCGCCGCCTTCATCGGCCAGGGACGCTACGAAGCCGCGCGCGGCCCGCTCGAGGCGGCATACGGGCGCAACGTCCGCACGCGCTCGATCACGCTGAACACCGCGATCTACATGCTGAACGCGCCGCGCCCGTTGAACGCGGTCATGCAACTGACCGACATGCTCAAGACCTACATGGGCGGCAACCGCAGCGACGAATACGCCGCGGATATTTTCGGCACGCTCGTCAACAAGCTCGCGACGTTCGACCGGGCGCCGAAGGATAAGCTGGACGATTACTGGCAGTTCCACGATCAGTACGTTGACCAGCTCGCGCGCGGCGACGGCGGGCCGGGGGCCGCGAAGTTGAAGTGGGGCATCGACTGGATGCCGGCCGACGATGTCCTCCGCTTCCGCCAGGCGCGCGGCGTGGCGGCAGGCACCGGCGTCGGCGCGGCGGCGAAGGAAGTGGATCTGGCGGCGCAGCGGGTGCGCTCGGCGGAACAAGCGCTGAAAAATGCGAATGCCGCTCGCGCCCTCAACGAGGCCGCCGACGTGCAGGGCGCGCAGAACCAACTCGACGCCGCCAATGCCGCTCTGGTCAAGGCGCAGAAGACGTTGAACGACGCGAACGCGGCGCTGAACCTGAAGAAGCCACGCTGGCTGACGAAGTTCGAGCCGGTGATTCCGTCAGCGCCGGCGGCGCCGTAACGAATTTATCCAAAACAGACATCCGCCACGCGGTGTCGCGCCACATTCGCCAGGTGCACTTCCGCGAACGGCTTTCGCCCGTCCCAGCTCTTCCACAGAATCAATCGCTGCCGATCTCCCGACACGGCGGCGACGATATCCGCCGCCGCGGCGACGGCGCGCAGGCCGCGGTGCGAACTGGCGTACTGCGTGACGAGGGGGTCGTCCGTGCCAACGCAACAGATCGGCCCGTCCTCCGTCGCCAGCAGCAGCCGCGTGGATCCGAGCCACGGGAGCAGGCCGGCGGATGTGATCTCGCCCGCGCGCTGGGCAGCGGCGCTGCGCTGAAACGTTCGGCGGTCGAGTTGCTCGACCAGCCCGGTCATGCGAACGATGAGCACGTCATCCGCCGTCACGGCGATGAGCGCGGCAGGATCACCCGTCGACACCGGGGATGTGCGGCCTTCGTCATCCGCGAGAAAAACGTTTCCGCCCGCGCTGTAGAGGATGCGGCGGTCGTCGAGCGCCGTCGCGTTCGCGGGGCGTTCGCCCTGCGGGCGGATTGTGAATGCGGGCTTCGCGTCGCCTGACTCATCTTCGCTCGTGCGCCACGCGACGACGCCGGCTTCGGCGTGCGTGGCGAAGATCATGTCGCCGGTCGTGACAACGCTGTTGAAACCAAGCGGCGAGGTCACGTCGCGGTCCGCGAATTTGCGTGCTTCCTGCGGGCGCTGCGGGTCCACCCACATCACGCCGCTTTGCGCGCCGACCAGCAGCCCGCGCTGACCCTGCAACTCGCCCGGCTGCACGCTGCGCAGTGGGCCGAGGTCGCTCGGCAGCGGGATGATGCGCGTGATCGGGGTCTCCGCCCGCGGATCGACGCGCACGAGGTTTGGCCCCGCGACCGCCCAGAGCGACTGCTCGCCGGCGGCGCTCGATGTCGCCATCAGCAATGTCTCGAGCATGCTGCCGCGATCGGACGGGTTCACGCGCTCGAGGATCTGTCCCGGCGACAAGCCGGGCGTCGCATCGCGCAGCGACTGGAACTGCTTCAACAATTCCGCCGCCCGCTGCACGTGCTCGACCTGCCCGGCGGCGCGGCGTTCGGCGAGTTTGCGCTGCATCGTTTCGAGTTTTTCCCGCTGGAGTGTTGGTGATTCGACGGAAAGCTCGAACGGCGGCAGCAACTCGACGCCGCAGTGGAACGCGACCGGCTTCGCGGCGGTGCGGAGCGTTTCAAGCAACGCGGGCCGCGACGCGTCGCTGAGCCAGTATTCCGCCTGCTGTTTCGCAATCGTGCGGCTTGCCGCCTCGCGCAGCGCGGGAGAAAAATGCGCCGCGACGTCATCGGCGCTGACCGCGTCGCGATCCGACAAGAACGCTTCGCTCAGCATCTGCCGCTCGACCGCGGTGTCGAGCGCGGCGATGCCGCAGGTGAACGCGACGTCGAGCGCGTGGTCGTCGGAAGTCGTCAGCCCGCTGAGCCGCAAGCGGCTGCGCAGCGGCGACGTGCGCACCTGCGTGCCGCCTTCGACCCGTCGAGCGATGTCACGTCCCGTCAGCATTGGAAACTGCCCGCAATATTAATCTCGCACATCGTGCGCCGGGCGATATAAAACGTCGGGATTACTCCACCCAACCCGCTTTCACGCGGTTGCGATAGACGCCGGCTGCGTGGCCGACGCTGTCCCAGCCGCGGCCAACGCTCGTCCCCGCCAGCGTCACGAAAAAGCTCGCCACCGAATCCGCCGCGCTCGTCTCGCGGCTGAACTCGATCGCGTTGACCGGCACGCGCCAGCCGGCCGTCGGCGAAATCGCGGTCGACGTCTGCTTCGGCCAGTCAAGCAGCTCAATCCGCGCGATCTGGTCGCTCTTGTTCGAAAGAATCATCACGAGCGAATCGTCACGCGACATTTTTCCCTCGGCCAGCGTTTTGAATGGCCCCTTCTCACCGCTCGATGCCTGGACGATACGAAATGTCCCGTCGCGATCGAGATACGCGAAGCGCGCGGGCTCGCCGACCGGGTATTCGAAATGCACGACCTCGATCGGCGTCTGCGGACATGGCGAGAACGTGACGCTCAACTTGGAGTGGCCGACGAATTGAAACTCGCAGAACGTGTTGAGGTGGGAGTAGATCGGGCTGGGCACGATCGTGACGGCCTCGATGTTCGCGCTCCAGCCGTCGCCGGCCTGGTCGACCGTCAGCGAGTGATCGTTGTCACCGCGATACATCATCGCCACGCCCGTTTCGCGATCGGCGTAACCGATCAACGCACGCGACGGCCCGACGCGGTCGGCGGGCGGCGAAAAAATCGTCCAGAAGCGATCGGGCGAGCGGCTGCGGAAGTCGAGCATCGGCTGGATCGCCAGGATGTATCTGCCACGCCGCAGTTGCACGATGCCGGAGGAGGGCGTGACGTCGAAACCTTGGAGGCTGCGCGTCATGGGTTGCTGTTCGAACGATGGCAGCGTCGTCGGGCCGGCGGCGAGGTTCAGCGGTCGCGTAGACGATTCGTCGCCGCGCTGCGTGAGGGGCAGCGACGCGCCGATCGCGAGTCCAATCAGCAGCGCGATGGCCGTCAGCAATCTTGGCCATCGTGCCGTGCGCAGGCCCGGCGCGAACGCGGCCATGAGAACGCAGCCGAAGAAGAGCAGCGGAATCCAAAACCGGACGCGCAGGCTGATTGGAAATACGATGCGCGCCGAGATCGCCATCCCCAGCCAAATCGCCGCGAGCAAAACGATCCCCGCGCGCACGAGGCCGAACCGCCGGCGATGGGCCGCGACGAGCAGCGCCGCCGCCGTTGCGATCGTGACGATCGGCAGCACCTGGTTCACCCAGAAGCGCGGATGATCCACCGCAAATCCGCCCGGCATCAGCCACCACCAGATGGCAGCAATGATGACGTGGCCGAACAGCACGATCAGCCAGAAGATGCGCGATTGAAGTTCCGGCACGCGTGGAGTTATCTCCGCTCGCTGGCCAGTTGAGACAGCGGGTGCTTGAGGTGCTCGTCGAGTGCGTCGAGGATTTTTGGATCGACCGACTCATCGAACTTTCGCGCAAACCAGGCGTCGCTGGCGAGCAACTCGTCGAGGTCCGCCGAGGTGTAGGTCTTCGGGTGCGATCCGCCGGCCCATGTGAGTTTTCGCCATGTTTTATTGACGATTGACTCGCGCAACGCCGCGGCGCCGTGCATCAGCGCGTTCTGGAAGATCAGCTCATCGGCGCAGAGCGTGAAGCGGAAGGCGCGCTGCATCTTTCGCGCGAGATCCGATGTCGCCAGGTGCTCGCACGCCGCGCGCGTGAGCGCAAAATAGTTCGACCCCCAGTAGACGCGGAAATCCGGCGGGCGTCGGCGGAAGAGCTTCTTCATTTTGCCGCGCCACGGGACCCAGTAAAACTCCAGTCGCTTGCGCGGATTCGCGCCCGCCTGCTCGAAGTCAAGCACTTCGAGGTAATTCGCCCCGGCCGGTCCGGCGGCGATCGCGGCGACCATCTGCGCGTGCGTCTTGAGCGGGTAATCCTGCCCGGTGAGGTTGATGCAGTAATCCCACTCGCGCGACGCGCGCAGCGCCTCGTCGATTGCGCGGATCTGCGCATGTGCCAGCCGCCACGAGCCCCAGATGATTCGATCGCTCGCAATGACGCGGCAGTTCCGATTCTCTGCGGCAAACCGCCGTGCGGCCGCGTGCATCTCCGACGGCCCGTGCGCGTCGATGTGCAGCACGCAGGTGTTGCCCGGGCGATCGATCGCCTTCAGCAGGCGCAGCAACTGCTCTGGGTTTCGGTGTGCGGTGATGACGTACGCGAGGTTCACTTTTCGAAACCTAAAAATGCTCGCCCAGCACCGGCCCGGCCGCGCGGTAGCCGTACTTCGCGGCGAACTGCGGATACATGAAGGCATCGCCCGCCTCGCGCTTGTCGCGCCAGCCGCCTTCGGCGAGCCAGAGCTGCCGCTTCATCACGAGCTGCATGCAGTCGATCAACCCGATCGCCGGTGGGTTGCCGGTGAGGATCATGTAACACCCGCTGCCCGGCGGCAGGCGGACGTTCTCGCCCAGAAAGCGCTGCGTGTCGTGCATGATCACCGGGAAGATGATGATGTTGTCGGTGTCGACCGCCTGGTTCGTCTGCTGCACGATCAACCGGCTCGGCCGGCGGATTTCGGCGGCGAGGGTCTCCAGCGCGAACGGGTAGAGCACGTTGTCCGCATTGAAGTGCACGATGTAATCGCCGCGCGCCTCGCGGATGCCGAGGTCACGCAGCGAATGGCCGAAATCATTGAAGCGCCGCTCGGTCGCCCGGATCGGCACCGGCTGCGGCGCCGCCGGATCAAGCAGCGGGCCGTCGTGATAACAGAGGATCTCGAAATCCTTGAACGTCTGGTTCTGTAACGACGCAATGCCGCGCGCGAACGTCTCGCGCGAGATCGTCCCCTGGTAGTGCACGACGATGATTGAGAAGAGCGGCATCGTTAAAACTATGGCAGCGTGATCGACGGATAGGGATGACATTGAATCACGGGCTGCGCCGCCACGATCCCGGAAAGCGCCGAAGGTCAAAGACGGAAATGATTACTACGACTTGGCCTCGCTCGACGCGATAGATCCGCGCATAGGGAAAGCGGTCGAGTCGATATTTGCGGATGCCCGCTTCGATCTCGGGCCAGGTATTGGGAGCATCCAGGACGCGAGCGATGGCTAAGCCGACGTCCACGGCGAATTCTGCACCTAATCCTTCATTTTGATCGTCGTAAAACTGCGCGGCGGCGATGAGGTCCAACCGTGCGTCGGGCGTGAACCGATAGATCATCGACTGTCACCGGCTGAAGCGTTCGCGAAGCTCCCGCATCACTTGGTCACCCGGAATCAGTTCGACTTCCCCGCGATCGAGAGCTTCGATCCTGCGGCGAATCTCGGCTAGTTGCTCAGGGGTGAGGTCCCCTCCGCTGCGCTGCCAAAGCTCCTGAGCGATTTCATCCCGCTCGATCCGATCAAGCTTCATCGCCTCGGAAATGATTTGTTCCTTTGTCATCGACATTTCCGTGATTGTATTAACCGCTAATGAATGGAGGGCAACCCCATTGGCGGTCGCCCCTCATCCGTTATGCCAGCGTCCCCAGTTCCATCTCGTGCAGCCCCTTGCCGCTCGGCACCATCGGATACACATGCTCGTTCGGCTCGACGTAGAAATCGACGACGACCGGGCCCTTGTGGGCGAGCATTTCCTTGACGGTCTTCTCCACGTCGCACTTGTGCTCGCAGCGGATGCCGCGGACGCCGAACGCTTCGGCCATCGCGCTGAAGTTCGGGTTCTTCATCGGCGTGTTGCTGTAGCGGCGTTCGTAGAAGAGGTCCTGCCACTGCTTGACCATGCCCTGGAAGTCGTTGTTCAGGATCGCGACCTTCACCGGGATGTTGTACTCGGCGATCGTGGCCAGCTCGTAGCAGGTCATGAGGTAGGAGGCGTCGCCGTCGATGTCGATGACGACTTCGCCCGGCCGGCCGAGCTGCGCGCCCATCGCCGACGGCAGCCCGAAGCCCATCGTCCCGAGGCCGCCGCTCGTGATCATCTGCCGCGGACGGCGCCAGCGATAAAACTGTGCGGCCCACATCTGGTGCTGGCCGACGCCGGTCGTGAGCACCGCTTCGCCATTTGTCTGCTTGTTGATCTCTTCGATGACGTACTGCGGCTTGCTGTGTTTGCTATCGTCGAAATACTTGAAGGGATAGCGTTTCTTCCAGGCGTTGATCTGGCTGAACCACTCCTTGCGATCGCGGAACTCGACGAGCTGCGACAGCGCTTCCATGCTCTGCCGCGCGTCGCCGACGACCGGCACGTCCACGTCGACGTTCTTCGAGATCGACGACGGGTCGATGTCGATGTGGATGATTTTTGCTTTCGGCGCGAAGGTCGCGAGATTGCCGGTGACGCGGTCGTCGAACCGGGCGCCGACGGCGATCAGGCAATCGCATTCCTGCACCGCATAGTTCGCAAACGCGCTGCCGTGCATGCCCAGCATGTACATCGACAGCGGCGAGTGCTCGTCGAACGCGCCCAGGCCCAGCAGCGTGGTCGTGACGGGAATGTTGCCCTGCTCGGCGACTTTTTTCAGCGCGTCGTGCGCGCCGGCGATGATCGCGCCGCCGCCGACGTAGAGGACCGGGCGTTCGGACTTGTTGATCAGCTCCGCCGCGTCCTGAACCTGCTTCTGCGATCCGCCGGCGAGGGCATATTTCTTTCGCTTGAGGATGTGCTCGCGCGGCGTGTCGTCGACTTCGTCCTGCATGATGGCGACCTGCACGTCTTTCGGCAGATCGATCAGCACCGGCCCCGGTCGGCCGCTCGTCGCGATGAGGAACGCCTCGTTCACCACGCGCGGCAGCTCGCGCACGTCCTTGATGAGGTAATTCCACTTTGTGCACGGGCGCGTGATGCCGGTGACGTCCGCTTCCTGGAACGCGTCGTTGCCGATCACTTTCGTCGCGACCTGGCCGCTGAAGACGATGATCGGGATCGAATCCATCTGCGCGGTGGCCAGCGGCGTGACGGTGTTCGTCGCGCCCGGGCCGGACGTCACGATCGCCACGCCCGGCTTGCCGCTGGCGCGGGCGTAGCCGTCAGCGCAGTGGCCGGACGCTTGCTCGTGGCGGTTGAGAATGAACTTGGCCGGCGTCTTGTAGAGCTGGTCGAACATCGGCAGGATCGCGCCGCCCGGATAGCCGAACATCGTGTCGACCTTGTGGTCGTTGATGAGCATCTCGTGGAGGATCTGGGCGCCGGACTTGCCCTTGTACTTGGCGGTGACCGGTCCGGTCGGCTTGGCGGCGGCGGCGGACTTGGCGATGTCGGTTTGAATAGCACTCATGGCAGTTCCTTAGGGTCGTTCCTGAAAGTTAGCCCGGCACTGTACTTACCGAGCGGTCGGCGTTCAACGGATAAGTCGTAACTTTAGCGGACACAAGGGGCTGCGACGGGTGCCGCAGCGCGGCAGAAGTGGGGCCGGCTGTGCCTAGACGGGACGAATCCCGCCGGCATCAAGGCCGACCAAGCGTACGACGACCGTAAGTCGAATCAGAGGCGTCATCTGCGTCTTTCTCACCAGCCCAGAACGCACCGCCCGGAAGGGTCGGCGAAGGGAAAGCTTATACCGAATTCCGGGTCGAATTCCAATGGAAAACGGGAAGGGGCGGTCGCGACGGACGCCGGCATTGGGTTCGTTTCGTCAGCTGCGCGCGTGCTGTAGATGGCGGTTTCCGCGTTTTTGAGCGAAAAATGCGGTTTTGCGATGGCTTGGGAATGGGTTCGATTGGGTTCGTTTCGTCTACGCGTGACGCAATCCGCAGCTTCCACGATGCGCATCCCTTTAGCCCGCGTCATGACGTGGGGTTAAGTATCGCGCGAGTCGGCACCAGCGCTTCACCCCGGACCGCACACGTCGATCGGTTGTCAAAGAGCGAACGTGCTAGCAGCCCAACATAGCAACGCCGATCGAGGTTGTCGGCGGAAATCCCCGGCTCCGTATGACATCGGATGACCTAGATCACGCCCGCCATGCCGGTTTCGATCGGCTGCGTGACGTACTCACGTGGATCCGTCACGAATCCGGTCAGTGCACTCGCGGCGACCGTCAGCGGCGACGCGAGATAGACCGCGGACTTCGTGCTCCCCATCCGCCCGGGGAAGTTGCGGTTGGTCGTGCTGATGCACGTCAGCGCGGTGTTCAACCGGCCGAAGGTGTCTTGCGGGCCGCCCAGACAGGCGGCGCAGCCGCTGGGGCCGAGGAGGCAGCCGGCGTCGACGAGGATGTCGGCGATCGACTTTTCGTTCGGGCCCTTTTCGACGCCGCGGAGATTGAGCTTGAGCATGTCGGCGTGCACTTCGGTGCTGCCGGGGACGACGTAGGTCGGGATCTTGACGGTGTTACCTTTCAAGATGTTGGCAGCGAAGATCATGTCGGTGATCTTTCCGCCGGTGCACGAGCCGATGTAGGCGCGGTCGAGCTTGACGTCGCGGCAGTTGCGCGCGGTGTCCTTGTTGTCCGGCGAATGCGGCTTGGCGACCATCGGCTCCATCGTGGAGAGGTCCCACTCCGCTTCGTACGCGTAGGTCGCGTTCGCGTCGTCTTTGAACACTTCCCATGACGGACGATTGGAACGGGCGCGGACGTACGCGAGGGTTTTCTCGTCAACGTCGCAGACGCCGTTCTTGCCGCCGGCCTCGATGGCCATGTTCGTCAGCGTCATGCGGTCTTCGAGCGTGAGCGACGAGATGCCGTCGCCGGCGAAGTACATCGCTTTGTAGGTCGCGCCGTCGACGCCGATCTCGCCGATGACGGCGAGGATCAGATCCTTCGCGGTCAAGTACGGGGGTATCTGGCCGTGGAAGGTGAACTTCATCGTCGGCGGGACTTTGAGCCACGTCTTGCCGGTGCCGAGCGTGAAGGCCGCGTCGGTGTTGCCGACGCCGGAGGCGAATTGGCCGAACGCGCCGGCGGTGCAGGTGTGGCTGTCGGTGCCGAGGAGAATCTCACCCGGGCGGATGTGGCCTTCCTCGGGAAGCGCCTTGTGGCAGACGCCCTTGTAGTTGGTCTTGGTCGGATCCTTGTACGGGTTGGGCATGCCCGGTTCGTTCTTCACGAAGTCCGGGTCGTAGTAGTAACGCAGCCCGTGCTTCTTCACGAAGTCGCGCAGGATCTGGATGTTGCGATGGCACTGCACATCGGCGGTGAAGATGTAGTGGTCCGGGATAATGACCACGCGGTCCGGGTCCCAGACCTTCGCGTCCGGGCCGAACTGCTTCTCGAAGATGCCGATGGTCCCCGGGCCGCAGACGTCGTGGGTCATCAGCACGTCCACGTCGACCCAGACATTCTCCGCGGGCGCGACATGGCTGCGGCCGGAGTGCTTGGCCATGATCTTCTCGGTCATCGTCATGCCGGGCATCGTTTCACTGCTCCTTCAGGGGCTTTTCACGGGCAAAAAGAGACCTATGAGTATAGCGGGCCGGGCGTTTGGCTTCCACGGAGCCGGCGGCGTCTTTCGCGCGAGAAACATTTTTCTCTAAGAAGCGTCCAACTGCCGCGTCAAAGTGATAGGCCGGGAACGAAACCGGCGTGATGGAGCCTGAATGAACGGCGGGACGGACGATCCGCATTGGGTGCGTTCGACGGTGGATCGCTTTGAGCGGCCGTTGCTGTTGTACGCGCTGAAAATCGTCGGCGGCGACGTCGAGCGGGCGCGCGATGTGGTGCAGGAGACGTTTGCCCGGTTGTGCGATCAGCCGCCGGCGAATGTGAACGGGCATTTGGGGCCGTGGCTTTACACGGTTTGTCGCAACGCCGCGCTGGACGTGCGGCGGAAAGCGAGGCGCGAGATGGCATTGGCGGAAACAGCGGACGAGACGATCGAAAGCGCGACCCCATCCCCGGCGGTCGTCGCCGAAACGAACGACGCGACGTCACACGTGCTGAAGATGCTCGCGCGGCTGCCGGCGAATCAGCAGGAAGCGATCCGGCTGAAGTTCCAGCACCAGATGAGCTATCGCGACATCAGTCGAATCACGGGCCACAGCGAGACGAACGTCGGGTTCCTGATTCACCGCGGGATCAAGTCGATCCGGGAGATGTTGTCATGAAAAGCGATGACGAAATGAAACTGACGGCGTACGCGCTGGACGAACTGAGCGCCAGCGAGCGCGCGGCGGCCGAAGCGCGCGTGCGGAACGACGCGGCGGCGCGGGCGGAGGTCGAGAAGATCCGCGACGTGGCCAAGCTGCTGAGCAGCGAGCTCGCGGCGGAGCCCGCGCCGGTGGTGAAGCCGATCGAGATGCCGCAACAGCGGCGTCGCCGGCTGCGATGGGGAGGGCGGCTTGCGATCGCGGCGGCGGTGAGCGTGGTAGTCGGCGGGATCGCATTCTCGGTTCTCGCGCCGAGCCTGAATCGGGCGCGGGAGGCGTCGATTCGCGCGCAGGATGCATCAAACCTGCGCCAGATGGAGCAGCCGCAGTTGCTCAGCTCAAATGACAATCGTGGGACGTATCCGCGCACGGCAACTCCGCCGCAGTCGCAGGAGCGACAGGTCAATTCGCAGCCGACTCCGATGGCAAGCGCCGTGGACGGCAAGGGGGTGAACGACGCCGAAGGATCCAAGGCGGGGGATCAGAGCGAGGCGTTGAACGCGTTGCCGACGCCGGCGCTCCCACTCTTGAAGTCGACGGGTGGGTATGCGGTTCTCACAGCGCCCAGCAGTAACGCAGAGAAGGACACCTTTGGCCGCGACACCAATGCCCAGATCAACCGAAACAACTTCACGAGCAGGCTCCGTTACAGCTATCAGAATCCCTACGAGGGGACGGCGGCGGTGGGTTCCGGGTTCGAGTTGAATCAGTCGCCCCGCTCGGAGTTTGCCGTCACGGACGACGTGAACCAGGCCAAGCACAACACCGAAGCCTACGACCGCGTCGTCGACAATGCATTCCTCGACGTGATGCAGAATCCGCTGTCGACGTTTTCCATCGACGTCGACACGGCGTCGTACGCGAACGTCCGCCGATTCCTCAGCAGCGGCCAGCGGCCGCCGAAGGATGCGGTGCGGATTGAGGAGATGGTCAATTATTTCCCGTATGACTACGCGCCGCCGGCGAAGAGCGACGAGCGGCCGTTCGCGACGCACGTGGAGATCGCGGATTGCCCGTGGCAGCCGGAGCATCGGCTCGTGCGCGTCGGCATCAAGGGCAAAGAGATCGCGGCGGACAAGCGGCCGGCGAGTAATCTCGTCTTCCTGCTCGACGTCTCCGGCTCGATGCAGCCGGAAAACAGGCTGCCGATGGTGAAGCGCTCCATGCGGCTGCTGCTGGATCAACTCAATGCCGAAGACCGCGTCGCGATCGTCGTCTATGCGGGTACCTCCGGGCTCGTGCTGCCGAGCACCGCGTGCAGCGAAGGGGCGAAGGATCAGATCCGCAACGCGATCGAAACCCTGTCGGCCGGCGGATCGACCAATGGCGAGCAGGGGATCCAACTCGCCTACAGCGTCGCAAAACAGAATTTCGTCCAGGGCGGCACGAACCGCGTCATCCTCTGCACGGACGGCGATTTCAACGTCGGCGTCACCAACCAGGGCGATCTCACGCGCATCATTGAAGAGAAGGCGAAGGCCGGCGTCTTCCTCAGCGTCCTCGGCTACGGCATGGGGAACCTGAAAGACTCCACGATGGAGAAGCTCGCCGACAAGGGCAACGGAAACTACGCGTACATCGACACGCTCAACGAGGCGAAGAAAGTGCTCGTCGAGCAGATGTCCGGCACGCTGGTGACGATCGCGAAGGACGTGAAGATCCAGATCGAGTTCAACCCGGCGGTGGTCGAGTCGTATCGTCTGATCGGCTACGAGAATCGATTGCTGGCGAAGGAAGATTTCAACGACGACAAGAAAGACGCCGGCGAAATCGGCGCGGGGCATTCGGTGACTGCGCTGTACGAGGTCACGCCGGTCGGGAAGCAGCCGGATACGAAGCCGGCGGTTGATTCGCTCAAATATCAGAAGCCCGCGTCCGCGGCCACAACCGGGCGCGGCGGCGATGACAGCGGCGAGATGCTCACGCTCAAGCTCCGCTACAAACAGCCGGACGGCGACACGAGCGCACTGATCGAAACGCCCGTTAAAGATACGGGCGGAACGTTCGCAAAGTCATCGCGCGACTTCAAATTCGCCTCGTCCGTCGCGGCGTTCGGAATGATCCTGCGCGATTCCCCGCACAAGGGCCGCGCGACGTATCCCGCGGTGCAGGAATGGGCGGAAGATGGCGTCGGCGAAGACAAGGGCGGGTACCGGCAGGAGTTCCTCGAACTGGTGAAGAGCGCGAAAAAGACTGCGGGGCAGTAGCGTTCCAAGCGCTTGTCATCCTGAGGTACTCCGAAGGATCTGGCACCGAGCGCCGGACAACGCAGATCCTTCGGAGCACCTCAGGATGACAAGGTTCGCTCCCACAACTTCTTAAGACACCTCGGACATCACTTCTGCTCCGCGATCGCCAATGCGAAATGCTCGATCGCGTCCATGTGTTTCTCGCGCGTTTCTTCCAGCGTGGGCCGCCAGGGGGCGAGCAGGAAACCCTTGAGTCGCTCCTTGGAGAGGTGCTCGCGGGAGAAGCGGACCGTGCCGTAGATGTTTTCCGGCGTTTCCCAGTTGCTGATGGTGGGGAGCTGGTCGTAGCCCGCTTTGTCGACCTCGACGAAGGTGCGGACGCACTCGATGTCCATGTTGAAGACGCCGCCGTAGACGCTTTTCGCGTCCCCGCGCACCGGCTCGCGGTACCAGTTGGATTGGACGACGCTGGTGGGCATTTCCTTGTAGAACACCTCCTTGTGGTTCCAGACGTAGTCGCCCCAGATCCAGGGGCGTGAGCCGTTGGATTCGACTTGTTTGAAGAAGAATTTGGCGTCGCGGAACCACAGGCCGTGCTGGCGCATGGCGGCGTATTCGAATTGCGTCTGGTGAACAGCCTCCTCCTCGTCCATGCCGAGGTGGAAGAAGCGCGGCTTGTCGAAGAGCTGAGTGACTTCCTTGATGAGGTCTTCGCAGACCTTGTAATACTCCGGCGTCGAGACCATCCGCGCGTATTTGCCCATCCACTGGTCGTGACACGTCGAAAAATTCAGCTTGGGGATCGGCTCGAGGCCCATGTCGCGGCACTTCTTCAGTTCGGACTTGAGCTTGTCGTGCGACCAGGCGTTCTTGACGGCGATCTCGGGGTGCGAGCTGTATTCGATGCCGTCGCCGATGTCGATCACCACCATGTTGAAGCGGCGCTTCTGCATCTCGGTGAGCAGGTCGTTCCAGACTTTTTCATCGAAGCGCAGGTACGGCTTGGCCGCCCAGTATTTGCCGGCGCCGGGGCGATCCCAGTCGCCCCACATGTTGTAGGAAAGGTGCAGCAGGTTGGCGTAGATCATCGGGTCGGGCATGGGGGCACTCCTGTTCTTCGGGACGTGCACTATTCTGCGCGCTTCTGAAGCGGCGGTCTAATCCGTACACTCTCGCCCACGCCCATGACCCAGCCGCCGCGGCCATCCGTGTTTTACGACGAGGACCTCGACGATCGCGATTACGCGAACCGTCCGCTGCCGCGGGCGGCGTATCGCGGGCCGGCCTTCGGGTCGGTCACGATGTGGCTCATCATCGTCAATGTCGGCGTTTTCGTCGCCGATTTGGCCCTGATGTTCATGGGGATCGGCTACCACATCCCGATTGGCAACGTCGTGCTGTTGATGGGGCCATTGCAGTATTGGGGGCACTTCTCGCAGTTCTACGCGATCGAGGACTTGCAACTCTGGCGGTTCGTGACGTTCCAGTTCCTGCACGGGAACCTGCACCACCTCGTGTTCAACATGCTGGCCCTGTACTTCTTCGGGCCGCTGGTCGAGTTTTACCTGAGGCCGCGACAGTTTCTGGTCTTCTACCTGCTGTGCGGCGTGGGCGGGGCGTTGATGTACCTCATGCTGCTGATGATGGGGTGGCGGATCGGCGCGAACTGGGTGCCGCTGGTCGGTGCGTCGGCGGGAATCTTCGGCGTGCTCGTCGCGTCGGCGATGATCGCGCCGCACGCGCTGGTCTACCTGTTCGGCATCGTCCCGATGCGATTGGTGACGCTCGCCTACTTCTTCATCATCTACGCGGTGCTGCAAGTCCTCTTCCTCGGCGCCAACGCCGGCGGCGAAGCGGCGCATCTCGGGGGCGCGGCGGTGGGCTTGTTGCTGCTTCGAAGGCCGCAATGGTTGGAGCGGCTCGCGTGGTTCGGAAAACGGGCGCCGCCGTTTTGAATCAGAGAAGAGAGTTAACCACGAAGGCACGAAGAGCACGAAGAAGTTCTCGTCCGCCACACGCTTCTATCGTGGTTGGGAAATTCCTCATCTGATTCAAAGAACTCAGGCGAGATTCCCAGGCCACATCTGGACTGCAGCCGCTCTTCGTGCTCTTCGTGGCTTCGTGGTTAGCTCTTTTTCGGTCTTTCGGCGCCGCGGGTGTTTGTCTTGATCGAATAGAGCGATGTCCGCGCGGTGATGAAGAGCATATTGCCGTCTGCGCCGCCGAAGCAGAGGTTGGCGGGGGATTCCGGGACGGGGATTTTGCCGAGCAGCTTTCCGTCGGGGGCGAAGACGTGGACGCCGTCTCCGGCGCTGGACCAGATGTTGCCGTGCTCGTCGCAGCGGATGCCGTCCGGGGCGCCGTGGTCGATGACGCAGAGGACGTCGCCGCCGCTCAGTGTGCCGTCCGCCTTCACGTCGAACGCGCGAATATTGTGCGGCCTGCCGCTGTCGGCGACGTAGAGTTTCTTTTCGTCCGGCGAAAAGCAGAGGCCGTTCGGTTGATCGAATCCCTCGGCGACCTTGGCGATGGATTTTGACTCAGGTTCAAATCGGTATACGTACCGCCCGTCGATTTCCTTCGCCTCGCCGGCGGGCGTGCCGTAGGTGGGATCGGTGAACCAGATCGAGCCGTCCGATTTCACGACCGGGTCATTCGGGCTGTTGAATTTCTTCCCATCGAATCGATCGACGAGGACGATGACGGATCCATCTTTCTCCGTCCGCGTCACCCGTCGTGCGGCGTGCTCGCAACTGATCAGCCGGCCTTCGCGATCGCGCGTGTTGCCGTTGGTTTGATGGCTCTCGTCGCGGAAGGTTTGCACACCGGTCTTGTCGTCCCAGCGATTCAATTGGCTGGCCGGGATGTCGCTGAAGACGAGGTAGCCCGCGCCCGCGCCGTCGCCGCTGGTCCAGACCGGGCCTTCGATGAACTTCATCCCGCCGGCGATTTTTTCGGGCTTCGCGTCGGGCGGGACAAGCTGCTTGAATCGCTCATCGCTATCCGCGGCGTGGACAGCGGCGGCGGCGAACGTCATCACCAGCAGCGTAAGCAGCGCGTTGGTCGTCATACCGTGAGAGATTAACGGCGCGGCGAAGGGACGGGAAATGCGACC
>JAXDMN010000363.1:0-10885 GCA_034666045.1 Phycisphaerales bacterium
TGCGGTGAACTCTGCCTTAGAACGGCAATGCCGTCGATCGCACAAGATACAGCGCGATGATCTCCCCGACGAAGATCAGCACACCCGCGACATAGAGAATTCCGGTCGCCGACTGCGTCGAGCGGCGTTTGATGCAGTCGTGGGCCATGTAAACGAAGACCGCCGGCACGAGCAGCCCGACCAGCCAGCGCGTGAGGATGAACAGCCCGTCGCGCATCCAGACGTCGCGGGGCATCGCCACCGTCGCGGCGGCGGCGAGCACGGCGCGAGAAATGAGCATCGCGGCGACGAAGAGGTTCAGCCGGCGGAACGGCGCGATTGTCATCTTGGAGGCCGTCAGATACGCGTGGCCAAGCAGCATGTCCATGAGCGCCGCCCCGCTGGCCGCAGCAATCCCGGCGGCGGCGACGGTTTGAATCGCCAGCGCCCAGAACTTTGGCGGATAACGCGTCGCCGTTCCCAGCGGAATCATCATCTCGTGCAGAAGATTCGATCCCGCGAGCACCGCGACACCGAACGCCGCGGCGGCGATGACGCGCTGCGTCCGGCGGAATGCACTCTGCACGAACGCGAGCTGGCCGAGAATGAGCACGACGCTCGTGACGAGCAATCCGACCTGAACATTCCGCATCCGCGGCGCGAGCGGCGCGGGATGGGCTTCGCGCCCGAAATAAAAGAAGAGCGCCACCGCCGCCAGCACGAGCGCGAGAATCCCGCATAGTCGCAGCCAATGCAGAGTCACCTGCTGCGGCGAAGAGATCGCCGCCGACAGCATGATTCCGCCGGCGAGGAAGATGAGGAAGGTTTCCGGCACGGTTTTGCGGAAAATCCGAATGACGAAACCAGAAATCCGAATCAATGACGAAGCCCGAATGACGAAAGAAGGTGCACTTCGTCATTCGTCATTCGGATTTGATTCGGATTTCTGGTTTCGGATTTCGTCATTCCCCTCACCCTCCCGCCGGTCGCGGCGTCGCATGTGACGCGACGGTGATTCGCGACGTCACCCACTCCACCAGCGTCCGCACGCCCCAGCCCGTCGCGCCGCGCGCGTAATACGGCAGCTCCTTCTCCGTATCCGCGACGCCGGCGATGTCGAAATGTGCCCACGGCACGGAATCGTCGCGCGGGATGAAGTGGGACAGAAACGCGCCGCCCTGCAATGGCGAGGCGTAGCGGCCGGCGGAGTTGACGATGTCGGCGGGGTGCGACTTGATGAAATCGCGCTGATCGTCGCCGAGCGGGAGACGCCAGAATTTTTCGCCCGCGCCGTCGGCGGCTTTTTGCAGCTCAGCGACAAGGACGTCGCTGTTGGACATCACGCCGGCCATCGTGAACCCGAGCGCGACGATGCAGCCGCCGGTGAGCGTGGCGAGATCGACGACGGCCGCAGGTCGGTAGGTTTCGACGCCCCACGCGAGCGCGTCGCCGAGAACAAGCCGGCCCTCGGCGTCGGTGTTGGTCACCTCGACGGTGACGCCGTTGTACAGGCGCAGGATGTCGCCGGGTCGATACGCGCGGCTGCCGGGCATGTTCTCAGCGCTGGATAAAATCCCGACGAGGTGCACCGGAAAATTCAGTTTCGCGGCGGCGTACATGAGCCCGAGCACGGCCATTCCGCCGCACTTGTCGAAGATCATGTCGCCCATCTTGTCCGCCGGTTTGATCGAGATGCCGCCGGTGTCGAAGGTGATGGATTTGCCGACGACGAGGAGCGTGGGTTGTGCTTTGTTCCTGGTTTTTTGTTTTTGGCCGCCGCGATGTTCGAGAACGATCATGCGCGGCGGATTCGCGCTGCCTTGGCCAACGGCGAGGATGCCGCCCATGCCGAGGCGGGACATTTCCTTTTCATCCAGCACACGAATTTGCAGGCCGACCTCTTTGGCGAGCTGCTGCGCGACTTTCGCAAGCGTCGGCGGGTTGATCACGTTGCCCGGGCGCGAAGCGATGGTGCGTGCGAAATTTTGCCCCTCGGCGACGATGCGCGCGCGCTCGACCGCCGCGCGAACGTCGGCGTCGCCCGAGACAATTGTCACGGCGAGCGTGCGCTCGTCGTCCTTCTCGTCGGCGTCCTTCTTCTTGGCCGCGGCGCCTTTGTATTCCTTGAACTGGAACCGCGCGAGCATGATCCCGGTAACCACCGCGTCCGCCGCGACGGCCGGCGTCACCGTCTCGACATTCGGAATCGCGACAGCAACCCGCGCGATGCGATGCTTCCGCAGCGCCTTCGCCAGCACCCCCGCCGCCTGGCGGATCGTCTCGGCCGTCACCTTCTCCGCCGCCCCGAGCCCGACCGCGTACACGCGGCGATGTTTTCCCTTCCCGGCGTCGACCAGATCGAACGCAATCTCCTTCGCCTTGCCGCGCACCACGCCGGCGTCACGCAGCCGCCGAAGGGCGCGGGAATCTTCCGCCCCGTCGAGTGCTGGCGCGGCATTGGCGTCGGTTGTGATGAATGCGACGACGGCGTCCGCGTCGACGGGTGATTTCGGTTTAACGGCGATCGTGACGTCGGTACTGGTTGGCAACATTCGCGGCGAGTATAGGGAAAGTCCGGGATTCGTCACGGGTCACTTGTCACTTGTCACGGGTCAGGGTCGAATGACCGCCTCCCTGACCAGTGACAAGTGACCAGTGACTTCTGACCAATGACAAACCCCCTACCTCGCCCGCGTCTTCACATCGCGCCGCGGCGTGTTCCCGCGGGCCGCGTGCTTCGCGTTTCCCGTATACGTCGGGCTCATGTCGCGGCGGTCGCCGCGGTTTTTTCCGCCGCGCGTGCTGCTCTTGCCGGTTGGCCGATTCGCCTCCGTGCGCTTCTCGAGCTTCACGGCCGCCTTGTTGGCGATGAGCGGGGAGTCCACGGTGGTCTTGCGCGTCTTCGCGGTTCGTCCCTTGGCGGACGGCGCTATTTCCATTCGTGCGATCTTGTTCTGCCTGGACATAAACGATCCTCCTGCGTTGAAGTGAATTGGAGCAACGAACGTGCCGGGCGGGCAGATGGAAAATTCGGATTTAACCACAGATGAACACAGATGAACACGGATGCGGATGGGCAAGCGAAAGCTTCATCCGTGTCTATCCGTGTTCATCTGTGGTTAATGCTTCTGCTCCGCTGTACTGATCAGACAAGCGCCTCAATCTGCCTCGAGGTGCCCAGCACGTCCGATGCGACGCTCGGCCGCGCGGCGGCGGTCGTCGTCCGCGAGGCGGTCGGCGCTGCGGCGGAGGCGAAGACGGTGCTGCTGCGCGTCGCCGGCTTGATGTCGACGTGGAAGTGCGTGTCGTGCACGTTCCCCGAATCGAGGTGCGCCAGCGACGTGCCGGTCTGGCTGTTGAAGCCGTTCACGATCCGCTGGTAGCCGACCCAGATGTTGGTGATGAACGCGGGCGGCGCGGCGTTGCGGAACGCCTTCATGTCGTCGATCACGCGCTGCTCGCCAACCGTAAGCGCGCCGGAACCGACGACTCGCCCGGCGGCGTCGATGTTCACGTCGACGTCCATCCCCGCCTGGTGCGTCGAGTGCCACGCCGCCGACCCGAAACCGTCGATCGTGCTGATCGCGGTGATGATTTCCGTGCCGGCCGACGCGGCGCACGCCTCCTTGATCATGTCGACCGACCAGTTGGTGCCCCACACTTCTTCCTGCGCCGTGCCGCGATAGATGTCGAACTGCCCGCCCGCGCCGTCCGGGTCGAGAAGCTTCACCCATCGCGGCGAGTTCGTCGCGTTGAGCCACGCGTGCGTGAATCCGCCCGGATCGACGCGCCCGTCCTTGAGATCCGGATCGCCGTCGCCTTCCGCGTCGATCGCTGCCTGGTAAAGCTGGATGCACGAAATGGTGGCCGGCCCGACGGCGCCGTCGACCACGAGCAGCGCGCCGCCCTGCGCGCGGAAGTTCAGGTCGCGCAATCGCTGTTGCACCTGGCGGACATCGGAAGGATTGTTCGTCCCGCCGGAGCCGACGGAGCCGGAGAGGGTGATCGCCATCAGGCGTCGCTCCTCGAGCGGCTCGATGAAGGTGGCGATCGAACGACGGGAATGGGAACGCACGACACGCTGGGGACCAGACATGCGGTACCTCGCTTCGCGACGGTGAGTCGCGACAAGAAGAGAAGTGCAAGTCGCCGCCACGGTTCCAACCGTCGCGGCGCTCGTGAGTGTTACCGTAGCGTCCGCTTCCCGCCGCGGGAATGAAAAGATTCTTTTTACGCCAGCGCGCCTGCGCCCTGCGCGCGCCTGCCCGACAAACTTTTTATTGAAATCATGCGCCGCTGCCGTCGCGACGAGTGCGCGTTACAACTCCCGCGATGCGCCACCTCAACACCCGCCCCCGACAAAAATCCTTCTTCACCGTCCTCGCCACCGCGAGTTCCGCACAAGCCGCGATGATGACCCTCAAACCCGGCCAAAGCAGCTCCGACGAGCCGGAAAACGAACACCCGCGCTGCGAGCAATGGCTCTTCGTTCTGAGCGGCGCCGGCCGCGCCATCGTCGGCAAACGCCGCGTCGCGCTAAGGCAGGATTCCCTGCTGCTGATCGAACAAGGCGAGCCCCACCAGATCACCAATACCGGCCGCAAGCCGCTGGTCACCCTGAATTTCTACGCCCCGCCGGCGTACACGAAGGAAGGCGACCTGAAGCTGCTGGCCCGCGTGCCGACGGTGAAGTCGCTGATGAAGGGGAAATGATTCGCGAACGGCGGAGTCTTAGCCGGCAAGCTTCTTCGTCGACTTTGGCTGCTGACTGAACCGCCGGCTGAACCGCAGAATTTCCACCCCGACGATTTGATCGCCGGCCCCGAAATCGACGATGAGTCCCGGCTCCACTTCCTCGGACTCCAGTACTTTGCCTCGCGCAATCGTGAGATAAGCGGCGTCAGTGTCTTTGTCGTACTCGAACTTGATCGCTTTGCGTTTCATCGTTTTCGCCTCTGCCGACGATCGAAGAAGACAGTGCCGTGCATGTGATGCGCTACCGCGACCCCTTCAGCATCTGCCTCAACACCGTGTGCAGAATCCCCCCGTTGCGGTAGTACTCGATCTCCACCGGCGTATCGATGCGGCAGGTCGTGGCGAACTCGATGTCGCCGCCTTCTTTGTTGGTGACGCGGACGCGGACGTCCTGGCCCAGCTCGATGTTGTTGTCGATCGCGATGTCGAATGTGCCGATGCCGGTCAGGCCCAACGTCGAGCGGCTTTGGCCGCGCTTGAACTGGAGCGGGAGCACGCCCATGCCGACTAGATTGCTGCGGTGGATGCGTTCGAAGCTCTCCGCGATGACGGCGCGGACGCCGAGGAGGTAGGCGCCCTTGGCGGCCCAGTCGCGGCTGCTGCCCATGCCGTAGTCTTTGCCGGCCAGGACGATGAGCGGGACGCCGGCTTCGCGGTAGCGCGCCGACGCCTCGAAGATCGAAGTGATCTCTTCGCCAAACTCGCCGGGTGTGCCGAGGTAGCGGGTGAAGCCGCCTTCGGTGCCGGGCGCGAGCAGATTGCGCAGGCGGATGTTGGCGAACGTGCCGCGCGTCATCACGCGGTCATTCCCGCGGCGGCTGCCGTAGCTGTTGAAGTCGATCGGCTGGACGCCGTTCTCCATCAAGTATTTTCCGGCGGGCGAATCCTTCTTGATCGAACCGGCGGGCGAGATGTGGTCGGTCGTGACGCTGTCGCCGACCATCACCAGCACGCGCGCGCCGGTGATCGGCTTGATCTTCTCCGGCTCGGGTTTCAGGTCGATGAAGAACGGCGGCTCCTGCACGTAGGTGCTGTGCGGATCGAAGTTGAACAACTCGCCGCCCTTGACCGGGATCGCGTTCCACTCCGGGTTCTTGTTGCCGACGTTGGCGTACTGATTTTGAAACATCTCGGGCGAGATGCACGCGGCCATCACCTGGTTGACCTCTTCCTGCGTCGGCCAGAGATCGCGGAGATAAACTTTTTCGCCCTGCTCGTTCTTCGCGATTGGTTCGTCCATCAGGTTGGCATCGACCGTGCCGGCCAGCGCGTAGGCGACGACCAGCGGCGGACTGGCGAGGAAATTCGCCTTCACGTGCGGGTTGATGCGCCCCTCGAAATTGCGATTGCCGGAAAGCACCGACGCCGCGACGAGATCGCCCTGCTCGATCGCATTCGCGATCGTGTCCGGCAGCGGGCCGGAGTTGCCGATGCACGTCGTGCAGCCGTACCCGACCGTGTTGAAGCCGAGGAGGTCGAGATACTCGGTGAGCCCGGCCTTGTTCAGGTAATCGGTGACGACGCGCGAGCCGGGCGCGAGCGACGTCTTCACGAACGGCGGGACCTTCAGCCCCATCTCGACCGCTTTCTTGGCGACGAGCCCGGCGGCGATCATCACGCTCGGGTTCGACGTGTTCGTGCAGCTCGTGATCGCGGCGATGACGACGTCGCCATGACGGAGCTGAACCCACCCTTCGCCCAGCACGGCGATCGCGGTGTCGTGCTTGATGTCGTCCTTCAAATGCTCGATCGTCGCGGCCTCGCGCTCGTCCTCACTCGCCGGCTTCTTCACGCCCGCGCCGCCGGCGGCGTCGACCACGGCCATTCCCGGCTGCGGGTGCGTTTCATTTGCGGCGACGCTCTCGACGGCGGCGCTTTTCATCGCGCTGACGGGCGCCTCGGCGCTCCAACGATCGAGCCGCGGCGTCGCGCTCTCGCCGACGTTTTTCTTGAACACGTCGACCAAGGCCGAGCGGAAGACCTGCTTGACGCCGCGGAGATCGATGCGGTCCTGCGGCCGGCGCGGGCCGGCCACCGACGGCAGCACCGTGCCGAGATCGAGCTCGAGCACTTCGCTGAACACAGGCTCGCTTTTCTTCGTCCGCCAGAGCCCCTGCTCCTTGCAATAGCGCTCGACGAGGTCGATGTGGTTCGCCTCGCGGCCGGTCAAGCGCAGGTACGCCAGCGTCTGCTCGTCGACCGGGAAGAAGCCCATCGTCGCGCCATACTCAGGCGCCATGTTCGCGATCGTGGCGCGGTCGGCGACCGACATCGTCGACAAGCCGTCGCCATAAAACTCGACGAACTTTTCGACCACGCCGTGCGATCGCAGGATCTGCGTAATCACGAGCACGAGATCCGTCGCGGTCGACCCTTCCGGCAGCTTGCCGTGCAACTTAAAGCCGACGACCTGCGGCGTGACCATATAGATCGGCTGCCCGAGCATGCACGCCTCGGCCTCGATGCCGCCGACGCCCCACCCGACCACGCCGAGTCCGTTGATCATCGTCGTGTGCGAATCGGTGCCCACCAGCGAATCCGGCAGCGCCCACCCGTCGCGCGTCTGCACGACCTTGGCGAGATACTCGAGATTCACCTGGTGGACGATTCCCGTCGCGGGCGGGACCACTTCAAAATTGTTGAACGCCTTCTGGCCCCACTTGAGGAACTCGTAGCGTTCCATGTTGCGTTCGAACTCGCGCTCGACGTTGTGCAGCAGCGCGAGCGGGCTGGCGTATTCATCGACCTGCACGGAATGGTCGATCACGAGATCGACCGGGACGAGCGGATTGATCCGCTGCGGGTCGCCGCCCGCGCGCTTCATCGCCGCGCGCATGGCCGCCAGATCGACGACGCACGGGACGCCAGTAAAATCCTGCAGGATCACGCGCGCGACCTTGAAGGGCAGCTCGCGCGTGGCCGGCTTCTCCGGGTTCCACTGCGCCAGGCGTTTCACGTCGTCTTCGCTGACCTCGAAATTGTCGAGGTTGCGCAGGCAGCTTTCGAGGAGGATCTTGATCGAAAATGGAAGCTTGTCGAGATTGCCCAGCCCGAGCTCCGTCAGCTTGTTCAGCCGTGCGATCTTGAAATCGCCGGCCTTGGAGGAAAGGGTCGTAACGGCGCCGAAAGGATCGATTTTTTTGGCCATGGTGTCGCGTGCTGTAGAAGAATCCGCTGACGGACACGGCTAAAACGGCCGCGGCGCAGCGCAAGACGGCTGATCTTATGCGCGGGGGGTTTCGGTTCAAGGTAAGGCTTCGAGCGCGGCGCGCAAGCGGACGGTAACAGTGTCTGAGCGGCGGCGGCAGGTGAGATGCGTTAGAATGCGGCCAATGACTCCGCCGACCGGGCAAATCTCACTCGAACGGATGGTGAACGCCGTGGAGAAGGTTCGGCAGCGACTATTGCGCGCGACCGCCGCGTTGGGGGCGGCGAAGGTCGATTACGCCGTCGCCGGTGGAAACGCCGTCGCGGCCTGGGTGTCGTCGGTAGACGAAACCGCGGTTCGCAACACTCAGGACGTGGACATCCTGATTCGCCGCGCCGATCTGCCCGCGGCGAGAGCCGCGCTGGAGGCGGCGGGTTTCGTTTACCGCCATGCGGGCGGGTTGGACATCTTTCTCGACAGCGCCGCCGCCAAGCCGCGCGAGGCGATCCACATCGTCTTCGCAAATGAGAAGGTGAAGCCGCGTGAGTCAATCGCCAGCCCCGACGTTTCTGAATCACGCGACGCCGGCTCGTTCAGAATCCTGGAGTTGGAAGCGCTTGTCCGCATCAAGCTCACCGCGTTTCGGGACAAGGATCGAACGCACTTGCGCGACCTGATCGAAGTCGGACTCATCGACCGATCGTGGCCGAGTCGCTTTCCGCCGGAACTGGGCACTCGATTGCAGCAACTGCTGGACACGCCTGAAGGATAGCGCGGCTTCAATTCGCGAACCGCAATTCCAACACCCACGCCCGCCATTCCTTCTCGAACTCTTCTAATGCCTGTGGCGCGATGATCGCCTTCAGCGTCGCCAACCCATGCTTGTCCTCGTCGTGATCCGCGCGGAGCTTCTTGTAAAAGTCGGCGAGCTTCCCCTGCTCCTGAAGGTACATCAGGAGATAGCGCGCCTGCGCGTAGTTCAGCCCCACATGCTTGTCGCCATAGAAATCCGGGTCCTCGATCAGTTCGCGCAACGGCCGAAGTTTTTTCGCGCGGATGGCGCGCTGCAACGCGGGCAGACGCCAGTTCTCCAGGCCGCGGATGTCGCCGTCGGCCAGCGTGCATTGTTCGAAGAGACTGCCGAGGCCCTCGTTGAACCAGTCGGGGACGCCCGGGAAATCCGGCCGGATCACCGCATGAACGAGCTCGTGCACCAGCGTGCCGGTGCCAGTGCCGACGTTCATCACCATGATGTTGTCGCGCCGAAAATAACCGTACGGCGTCGACGGCTCATCGTCGAGCCACTTCTTCGCCAGTCGCTTGTACGACTCGGCCGATTCGAACAGGAGCATGAGAATCGGCTCAGTGGGTCGGGCGCGGTCGAAGAATTTGCGGCGCAGCGCGTCGTCGGCGCCGCGAATCGTGTGGTCCACATAACCGTTGAGCCGCTGACGCCCGCCATCGCCGGCAACGACGAAGGGCGGCGACACGATGCACGTCATCCGCTCGGCGTCGAAGCGGGCACGCCATTTGGCGGCGAGCGCATGGCATTTTTCGACGACGATGCCCGGCTGCGTCGCGGGCACGGGAACGCTCGCCGGCGCAGCGGACGCGGCCCGCGCAGACGTCGTCGCGGCGAAGCACGTCACTGCGAAGATCAGCGTCACGAGGGTTCGCATGGAAGGACTGACGCGGACAATGTAACAAAGGTTCCCGGCCGGCCGCGGGGCTGCATGGGGCTTGCATCCAAGCAACGTCCGGGAAAGAATCCCGCCGCTCGGCTGATTTCGCCGATAGAATGTGCCCGGGCGGTTCCCTGCGCTGGCGCGGCTCTTGCGCGTCCCGTGTAGAATCGGCCGCCGTGGGTGTGTGTTTCCGGATTGGCACTTCGCGATGCCCTACGTCATCTTCACGGCCAACGGCGAAGAGTACGACCGGCGTGAGCTGACGCGCCCGATGATCCTCGGCCGCGCGCCCGACTGCGACGTCGCGATCCCCGACATTACCCTCTCGCGCCATCATTGCCGCCTCGAGCCGTCCGAGAACGGCCGCGCGTGGCAGCTCGTCGATCTGCACAGCAAGAACGGCACGCACTTCCTCGGGCAGAAAATCGAGACGCACGTTTTCCGCGACAAGGACGAGCTGCGCATCGGCCGCACGCGGCTCACGTTTCGCGCGGGCGAGTTCGTCTCGTCGAACAAGGTCAAAAGCCGCGGCGTGATCCGCCCGAGCGATCCGCACGAAGCGCTGGCCGGCACGGTCACCGGCATGGTGCTGTGCGAGCCGGGCGAAACGGAAACGTACGAAGGGATGCCTGTCCCGCAGCCGCGGCCGACCGATCCGATGTCGTTTGAGCAGGACGACATCTACGGCATGATCAACGAGATCGTCAGCAGCTCGTGGGATTCGGTGCAGGCGCAGGCGAGCCAGCCGACGCGCATGCAGCGCGCCCAACCGACGCCGGCGGTCGCGCCGGCGAACCCCATCCGCCCGAAGCCGCGCGTGTCGTTCGCGCTCCAGGCGGAGCACCCGGAGGATGGGACGGGTGGCGCTGCCACGTCCGGCAGATCGGCGAAGCGCGCGACGAAGGCGAAACGGGAAGCGCAACCCTCAGCGCCAAGCGTGACGATCCTCCCCGCGAAGATCGCCGCGACCGTACAAACGATCCGGAATTGGAGACGTCCGCGCATCCCGCACAAATTCGTGATGGCGATGGCGTCGGCCGTCGTGGCGGGGCTGCTTTTCTTCGGCTACGTCTCGCTCCTGCTCCACCTCACGCGCGATCCGGCGCCGCCGGTGCCGCGGCCGATGCCGGAATCGCCCGCCGCGATCCCAGACCAGCGCGAGTCGTCGCAGCCCGCCGCCATGATTCCGTTCGCCGAGGGTACTGAGAGCGTTTCTTCCAAGCCATGGAACGCTGTGATGTCATCCTGAGGTACTCCGAAGGATCTGGCATCGAGCGACGGACAACGCAGATCCTTCGGAGTACCTCAGGATGACAAG
>JAXDMN010000364.1:0-14683 GCA_034666045.1 Phycisphaerales bacterium
GACCGGGTCAAAGAGCAGCCCGCCGACCACGCCGCCGATGACGCCGCCCGCGATGCCGATGATCAGCTTCTTCAGGTTGCGCATGAGAATGCCGGGCGCGAGCGTGAGGAAGAACCCGACGACCGCCCACTGCGCGACGCGCGCGGCGATCTGCTCCGCCGTCGCGATGTGCCCGTCGCTGCCGCCCAGCGAGTGGTACAGCCGCTCGGCGAAGAGCGCCACGACCACGCCGCCGATCAGGCCCATCGTGGCGCCGACCGAACCGTTGACGATGGAGCCGGGCGCGTTGCGCGAGACCGCCGGCTCGGCGATCGACAGGAAAATCGCGATCAGCATCCCGCTCACGCCGAAGGCAAGGACATCGCTGATGAACTGCTTCTTGCGGTCGCGCGCGGCGACGATGCGGATGCGGACGTCCTTGGCGGCGTCGCTGAGCGACTCGTCCATGAAGATCATGAAGTACGGATTCTTCCGCCCGTCGCGCGCGAGCTGATCTAACATCGCGGTCTTTTCATCGGCGGTGATCTTGTGAACGTCGGCGGCGCGGCGGACTTCGGTAACGCCCTGCATCAACTCAGACGCCTCGAGCCGCGCCGACGGGCGGAAGTGAAGCATCGAGCCGAATCCCCAGGCCAGCAACCCGCCGAGGAGCCCGAAGACCGACATGTAAACGATCGTGTTGTACCAGAGCCCCTTGAGCTTCTGGACCGGCGCTTCGGGGGCGTCAGTGAGCGAGGCGTATTCGAGGTTGCGCTTCAGCGCCTGCATCTGACCGAGCCGCTGCTCGACCGCGCGCGTGCGCAGATCGTCCCAGGAGATGGTGATCTTGCCATCATCGTCGGCGTGGTCGATGCCGTCCGCGGACGCGCGGTCGTCGCTGGTCATGGTGGTACGACTCGAATCTCTCACGGCCGGGCCCCCGCTGAACCGGTGTCGAGCGAACCTGCGGGCAGGGCGGCGGATTCCTCCATCGGCTTATATCCGGTGCGGCTCGACGACGCGGACGTCGCCGGCGGCGGGGCGAGCGGATCGTCCGGCGATTGCATGATCGCGATCGCGGAAAACACGATCGGCCATGCGATCGCCAGCAGCACGATCAGCGCCATCGCGACAATGGCCCAGCGCTGGCGTTTCTCCAGAGTTTGAATTCTCAGTGCGAGCTCTTTGACCTCGATCGCCTGTGCCGGTCGCGGCGGCGCGGCGATGTGCATGGCGGCCGCGGGCGCGGCAGGTGCGACGCTGGCGCTGCCTGCGATCGTCGTCTCGGATTGCACCGGCGCGACGACTGGAGCTGCGTACGCCGCGGCAGACGCGGGATCAGCGACGCGCCGCGCCACCTTCGGGCTCGCCGGCGGCGCGTCCTTCTGCACGACGAACGACTCGATCGCCAAATTTCCCGTCCGCCAGGCGAACAGCCCTTCCTCCTGGTTCTGCGGATCGAACACGAACGCGAGATGCCACGGCAGCGAGAAGAAGTTCTTGTGGATGAACAGGTCCATGTCCGACAGGAAAATCCCATGGCCCGGATGCGTGTGGTACCAACCGAGGATTCGCTGGTCCGGATGGTTCTTGTCCATCACGTCCTGGATGTGCGCCCAGGTTTTCGCGGTGAACGTGACCTGCGCGGCTTTGCCGGACGAGAAATTTCCCTGGATGTTCGCTTCGACAAAGACGAACGGGCCCATCGCGTCGTGGTAGACGTTGCCGACGAGCACGCCGCACACTTCGATGTCCGCGGCGCTGCGGCCGTGAATGTAGATGTCGTTGAGGACCGACTGCTTGAAGATGACCTGCCGCCGCGTCGGGTGGTCGCGCGTGCCGAGCGGGAATTCGCGCGCCGACCATTCGCCGGTCTTGATCGCCGCGAGGTCCTGCTCGGCGGGGGAGAGACTGGTTGAAGCCATCGTCATACGAGCTCCAGCGCCTCATCCGAAGAAAGCAGTTCCCCCAGCACGTTGGCGGCATCGCCGCCGAGCTCGAATCCGATCGAGCGGTCTGCGCCGCGCGCGATGATGATGTCGAACGCCGGCACGCCGATCTCCGCCAGCGGGCGATCGAGGAAATCTTCCGCGCCGCGGATCTTGTGGAACGTGACGACTTCGCGGCGGACGTCCTTGCAGCGGGGACACCACGCCCGCTCGCCCGCGACTTTGCCCAGGGAGGCGAAGATCGATTCATCGCTCTTGCACGTCGGGCAGACGAGTTTTTCGAGGACTTCGCGCGCGAGCTCAAGCTCCGCTTTCGGACCCAGAAGCTCCTGAGCGCGGCCGAGCAGCTCGCGCGGCGTAATCGACTCGACGCCCTCGTCGAGCGAGATGATTTCATCCAGCGTGTCGTGACTGTAGCAATCTTGTTTTCGCTGAAACTTCGTCACGTAAGAGTCCGTCGTGACGCCGTTGAACACGAACGCGCCGCCCGCGATCGTCGGCATGCCGTGCAGCAGCTTGACCGCTTCCTGGCACTGCACGCCGGCGATGATCGAGCTGACGGTCGGCGTGGTCGGCGTTTTGCCTCCGCTTGCCATCTCCGGGCGCGAGAGCAGGTTGCACGATCGCCGCATCTGCAACAGTTTCCAGTCCTGCGGCGACATCGTGCATTCGTAGCACGGCCCGTCCGGGACGAAGACGCGCGCGCTGCCGTCGAGGGTCTCAATCGCGCCGTCGATCCACGGGCGATTCACTTTCCAGCAATTTCGGTTGATCGAAAGGCGGGCCTCGCGATTGTCGAGCCCGCCGATCACCATGTCCGCCCAGCGAAACACGCCGAGCCCGAGATCGTGAACGACGTTGCCGTTGAAGTGCTGAACTTTGAGATCGGAATAGATTTCCTTCGCGGCGCGCGCGGCGGCGACGGATTTTGGGGCGCCGTTGTCGCTTTCGCGGTAGAGCACGCTGCGCGACAGGTTGGAGTTTTCGACGCGGTCCAAATCGGCGATGAAAACGTTGCCGACGCCGAGCAGCGCCAGATTCTTGATGATCTCGTTCCCAAGCGCCCCGGCACCGATCACAAGCACGCGTGCCCGCGCGAGGCGAGATTGGTCCCACCAGCCGATCAGCCGGAACCGCGCGAAGCGGTCTCCCTGCTGCTCGTCGCCATTGGGGGCTACGTCGCGGTCGTTAATGCGCAGCACGTCGTTCATGTGGACAACATGAGAAAAGCCCGCCGCGGGCCGCTGGCGACGCCGGAAAACCTCAGCTCAGGACGATGCCCGCGCCTGCGGTGATCTCCGGCTGAAGTCGGAGCACGTCTCCGGCCTTGGCGCCCACATCCAGCAGGCATTGATCATCCAAAAGTTGCTTGCCCGAGGCACGGTGGTGAAACTTGTAGCTGAGCGGCTGCCCGTCCGGCGCGTATTGCGGAAAGTTCATTTTTTCCAGCAAAACCGCCAAAACGCGGTTCATCGGCGCGTCTTCAGGGAGTTCCACATCCTGGCGTTTATTGCCGGTGGCGTCCCAGACCTGAACCGTCAGCATGGCCATGGCCGCTCGCGCTCCTCACCCACCAAAAAGCGGTCCGCCGCGGCCGTCCCGGACACAACTAAGGGCGGCGATGTGAACTTGGTGAATCATCCCACTGCGGACAAGGTCGAACTATACCCGACGTCGGACCCGCGACCAACGCTAACCCGCGTGAGCAACGTCCGGTAAAGTTTCCCCAGTGTCTTAAGAATCGGTCGAAAGACACATAGCGCCTAGGTAAGGGGGGTAATCTTGGGAACTGGACGTCCTATCTAAAGATGAAGGAGAGATGAAAACGGAGGTGCTTTTTTAGTTGCCGACGACCGAGTTATCGGTTTTATTACGCGAACCTGTCAAGTGGGCCTTGACCTCGGATCGTTAGCGGAGCTGTGACAATTCAGCAAAATGGCAACAACCTCGCGTTGGTCGAGTCGTCGACTGCGCTGGCGCCCGTGCGACTCCCGGCCGAGCCGGCGAATGACTCGATCCTCGAGATCATCCTGCGGCAACGTTGGGTCGTCGGATGCAGCATCGGCGTGTGCGCCGTGCTCGCGATCGTCTACCTGTTAATTGCGACGCGCTACTACTCCGGAACCGCCAAGCTGTACGTGCAGCAGGTCGGGCCGCGCATCTTGAACGAAGAACCGAAGGCGCAGCAGGCGGCGGATGCGTTCCTCTTCACGCAGCGCGAAGTGATGTCCTCGACGCCGGTCGTCGCGATGACGCTCGGCAAGCCGGGCATCCGCGATCTGAAAACATTCGACGGCAAAGACAACACGTTCGCGTTCTTCAAGGATTCGCTGTCGGTCGAAGTCGGCAAGAAGGACGAGCTGCTCAGCGTGCAGTTCGACACGCCGTACCGCGACGAAGCGCAGAAGATCGTCAGCGCCTACGTCGATTCCTATGTCGAGTATCAATCCAAGCAGCGTCACAGCAGCAGCGCCGAAGTCGGCGCGATCCTCGCCGCGGAAAAAGAAAAACGCGAAATGGAGCTGACGCGCAAGCGCGCGGAGCTGCAGGCGTTTCGCCAGGTGCACGGGATGCTCGCCAGCACCGACGACGCAACGAACGTCGTCAAGCAGCGGCTGACGCGCATCACGACGGAACTGACGACCGCGCAGCTCGAAACCATCAGCGCCAAGAGCGCGTGGGACGACGTGCAGAAGTCAATCCTCGGCAATCCGGCGCGCAAGGAAAAGTTCGAGAAGCAACTGGCGACGAGCGGCTACACCGCGCCGTCCGCCCTCGATGATCAGCAGCTTCGCTCGCAAATGCTCGCGTACGAGGCGCAGCTTCAGAGCTACCTGAGCTCGAATCGCTACCTTCCCGGGCATCCGACCATCAAGAGCCTGCAGAGCCACATCGACGGCCTGAACATCAACTACGCCGCCGCGGTTTTCCGCCGGTATGAAATCGCCAAGACCAAAGAAAGCGACCTCCAGTCGTCGTTCGACCAGCAGCAGAAGGTCGCGATCCAGCAGCACGCGCGAGTGGTCGAAGACCAGGCGCTCGACAGCGCGGTCGCACGGCTGACGAAGAACATCGAGGAGCTCGACGAGCGGATGAAGAGCGTTGCGGTCGCCTCCGGCGGCAGCGGCGCGCCGAACATCCAGGTGATCGAGCCGCCCAGCGTCAGCAAGTCGCCGACCCGTCCGTACGTCTCGCGCATCCTCGCGCTGGCGCTGCTCGCGGGCGTGGTGGTGGGCTGCGGCGTGGCGTGCGTCCGCGACTGGTACGACTACCGCCTGCACAACGCCGATGAGATCAAGCAATCGCTGGGCATCACTGTGCTCGGCCTGATCCCGCGCGTGGGCGATGAGACCAGCCCGATCGCGCGCGGGCAGAAGATCCACATCGATCCCGGCTCCGACGTCGCCGAGGCGTATCGCTCGCTCCGCACCGCGATCTACTTCGGCTCGAAGGAAGCGCCGGCGCGTTCGATCCTGGTCACCTCGCCCGAGCGTGGCGACGGAAAGACGACGCTGGCGAGCAACCTCGCGATCAGCATGGCGCAGGCGAGCCGGCGGACGCTCATCATCGACGCCGACATGCGCGCGCCGATGCAGGACCTGATCTTCAGCATCAACGGCCGCCAGGGTCTCGCCAGCGTGCTGCAAGGCAAGGACTCGATCGAGGAATGCATCCGCCACACCGGCATCGAGAACCTCGATCTGCTCCCGGCCGGCGTCGCGGCGCGCAACCCGTCGGAGCTGCTCAACAGCCAGAAATTCATCGAGCTCATCGAACAGTTATGCGAGAAATACGACCACGTGATCATCGATTCGCCGCCGCTGCTGGCGGTGACGGACGCGCGGATCATCGCGGCGTCGGCGGATGCGACCGTGCTGGTGCTCCGCGCGGGCAAGAGCAACCGCAAGCTCGGCGAGCTCTCGATCGACGGGCTGATCAGCGTCGGCGCCAAGCTGCTTGGCGCGGTCGTCAACGATGTGCAACACCGCCGCGGCGGCCCGCAGTATTACGGGAGCTACGGCCGCTACGGTTACGGAGCAAACGGCCGAAACGGCGATCGCGCCTCCCTGGTGGCGGCGGGATCGAACGGCTCGGAGCGCGAGGAATATGCGACCGCCGACATGCGCGGCTGACGGAACTGTCCGTCGGTCGTGGATCAGTCAGGGTCGGCAATGCATGGAAGTGTTTGACTGGGTCGGCCATCTGTGCCATTTCGATCGTGCGTGCTGTGGTTGGGTGAACGGATACCGCAGCACGAGGCGACGAGGGAAAAGAGCTGCCACGTCAGGCTGGGTGAAGTTCCGCCGCCATCGGGCGTCGGGACACGTCAGGAACGGACTGGTGACGTGCACGCGCGTTGCCCTGAGGCGTTAACCAACGCCCTCACGGCCGCACACGTTTCGGTCAGCAGGTCCGTTTGAAGTCGGTGTGAGGCAAAATTTTTTCGGGCGTGCCGGCTTGCCGGTGCGTCCGGGCGAGCCGTCGATCCATCGCGCATGACGACTCGCGCGCACGCGTAGTTTGCGTGGTCCGTGGTGTCGGTCTTTCCGAAACCACGACCAACGCGCAGGCGAAGCGCGCGCAACGCCGTTGCGTGAGAAATGCATGAGAACCGCGTCGGCCAGCGTGAGCGGCTGACGACGGATCGCGTGCGTGGGAATTAACCGTTTTTGCGCCGCCGAGCGCGACGAACGGGCAGGGAAGCTTTTTTATGAGTGATCGACCATCCCCCAGCCGCGACGAAGACGCTGCAGCCGGACCGCTGCCGCTCCGCAGGCGGGGACTGAACACGATGTATTCGCGCCGTCAGTTGGAGGCCGTCCTCCAGCGCGAGCGCGCCCGCGCGGACCGCAACCAGTGCGAGTTCTCACTGATCCTGTTCCGCGCCCGCGCGGAAGACCGCCGGCTGACGCTGCGCCTGGGCCGGCTGCTGAACCAGCGCGCCCGCACGATCGACGAGCTCGGCTGGTTCGACGATGCGTGCATCGCGGTGCTGTTGCCGTACACCGGCTCGGACGGCGCTCGCACCTTCGCCGAAAGCGCGCTCAAGCTCGCCCAGGAAGTGCTCATCCCCGCGATCTGCCGCGTCTACACGTATCCGAACGCGTGGTACTTCGACGACGACCGGCAAAACGGCAAAGGCCAGCCGCGCCGCACCGGCGAAGTCGACGCTCACGCGCAGGCCAATGCGAACGGCAATGGTAATGGCAACGGGAATGGTCACGCGAACGGCAATGGAAACGGGAACGGGAACGGTCACGCAAAGATCCATCTGATTTCTGGCGGCAAGGACAGCGGCGGCGGTAACGGCGGTGACGGAAACGGGCACGCTCCCGGAAAATCCGAACCGAGCGTGGCGACGCTCGAGTTGGAGCAGGCCCCCTCAGTCGCGACAGCGCTCGCGTTAGCGCCGGCGCCGTCACCGGCCTCGCAACCGACACGCGCTCAACTCGCCCCCACCGATCTGGTCCCCTACGTCGTCCAGGGATTCTCCGACGCGCTCAAAGCGCCTGAAGCGGGCGCGGATGCCGTTGAAACGCTGCTCCTTCGCCGGCTGCCGTGGTGGAAGCGGACCATTGACGTCGCCGGTGCGATCTTCGGGATGATCGCCTTCTCGCCGGTGATGATCCTCGCCGCGATCGCCATCAAGGGCACCAGTCGCGGGCCGATCATTTTCAAGCAGCGTCGCGCTGGTCTGGGCGGGCAGCCGTTCTGGATCTACAAGTTCCGCACGATGAGCAACGACGCCGAAGCGCGCAAGGCGGCGCTTCGCCGGTACAGCGAGCAGGACGGCCCCGCGTTCAAGCTGACCGATGATCCGCGCGTCACGCCGGTCGGCAAATTCCTGCGTGAGAACAGCCTCGATGAGCTGCCGCAGCTCTGGAACGTGCTGAAGGGCGACATGTCGCTGGTCGGCCCGCGCCCGCTGCCGATGGACGAATCGGCCGAGTGCGAGCAGTGGCAGCGCCGCCGCCTCGACGTCACGCCCGGCCTGACCTGCATCTGGCAGGTGAAGGGCCGCAGCCAGGTGACGTTCGCCGAGTGGATGCGGATGGACGTGAAATACATCTGCCGCCGGAATCTCTGGCACGACGTGAAGATCCTGGCGGAAACGATCCCGGCAGTGCTGTTGCGAAAGGGAGCGCGGTAAGCGTGAAGATGGCTGTTTCGGAGAACCTGATTGATGCCTCGCCCGCACCGCCCGCGGTCGCGTGGCCCAAGAAATACGATGTCTTCGGCGTCGGCGTCAGCGCGACGACCTACGAGCAGGCGAAGGACGCCATCCTCGCCGCCGCTCGGCAGCGCATCAGCGCGACGGTCACGCACATGTCGTCGCACGGCCTGTGCATGGCCGGGACGGACGCGAAGTTCCGCGAGGTGATCAACGACTTCGACATCGCGGCCCCGGACGGGCAGCCGGTCCGCTGGTCGCTCAAGTGGTTTCACAAGCAGCTCCTGCCAGACCGCTGCTACGGCCCCGAGCTGATGATCCGCCTCTGCCGCGCCGCCGCGATCGAAGGCATCTCGATCTATCTCTACGGCAGCAGCGAAGACGTCCTCGAGCGGCTGACGGCGAACCTGAAGAAGGAATGCCCAGGCCTGATCATCGCCGGCGTCGAATCGCCGCCGTTCCGCAAGCTGGAGACCGACGAAATCGACGCGGCGATCGGCCGCATTCGCGACAGCGGCGCGGGCCTGGTCTTCATCGGGCTCGGCTGCCCGCGGCAGGACGTGTTCGCGAAAGAGCACAAGCACAAGATCAAGGGCGTTCAGCTCTGCGTCGGCGCCGCGTTCGATTTCCACGCCGGCAACAAGCGAATGGCGCCCGTGTGGATGCAGCGCCGCGGGCTCGAATGGTTTTACCGGCTCACGCAGGAACCAACGCGACTGTGGAAGCGCTACCTGGTCATCCACACGACCTTCGCGTTTCTCCTGACGCGCCGCTTGATCCTTGGACGTTGAACGAGCGCGTCCGCGAGTGGGGAATGGAATTTTTCGCGTATCGGTCGGGACGCAGTCCCACACGTCCTGCGGGACCTTTCACGGAAGGGAGACGGACCTCAAAACAGACAAGGGGTGCGGGCAGGACGGTTTATAGAGTCTCGCGCATTCGTTTGTAGCGAATCTCACGGTTACCGGTCCTGCACGTTTCCCGTATTTGCTGTGCGAGTGGCGGTTAGCGGGGTACATTTCCTGCCCGCGGCTGATGCTACTGAGCGGCCGTCGTCGTCGTATGTCCACCGTTGCCCCAGCCATCGAAGCCGCGCCGCAGCCTTCGTCGACATCGACGTTGTCCGCAACATCCATCCCGCGCGCCGCAGCGGCGACGACGCCGAAGGGACGATTCGCCTTCCTCCGGAAAAACTCATTCGCCTTCGCCGATCAGGTCCTGATCAGCGGCACGAACTTCGTCGCCATGGTGCTGATGGCCCGCGCCTTGGACAAGCCGGAGTTCGGCGCGTTTCAAGTGATCTTTGGCGGGCTGCTCTTCGCCAACATCTTCCAGTCCACGCTGGTTACACAGGCCCATAATGTTCTGGGGGCGAACCGAACGGGCGAGGAATATCGTCGCTACACCACCGCGACCGCCTTCTGGCAGATCCTCGTCCTCGCGCTTGAACTGCTCGTCGCAGTGCCGCTTGCCGTCGTCGCCTTCGCGCGCGGCTGGTCGTCGGCGGCGATGCTGCTCGCGGTTATCCCGGCCATCCTCTTCTGGCAGCTCCAGGAATTTGTCCGCCGCGTTCTCTACACCGAGCAACGGTACAGCCGCGCATTTTTCAACGACTTGATCGGCTACGGCGGGCAGACGCTGATCCTGATCGCGCTCTTCGCCTCGTACAAGCTGCGCGGGACGGCGTTCGACGGCGCGCTCGCGCTCTACGCGATCGCCGGCGCCTCCGCGGTCGCGGCGATGGTCGGCGCGTTCCAGCTCCGCCGCGATCTCGTTCGCCACATCGACTGGAACCACATCCGCGAGAACTGGCGCTTCGGCAGATGGCTCGCCGGCGGAGAGCTGATGGGGTGGTGCTCGTCGCTGCACATGCAGGGATGGTGGGCGGCGCTGCTGATCGGGACCGTCGCCAGCGCCGACCTCCGCGCCGCGATGATCCTCTTCGGCCCGGCCCGGGTGATCTCGTTCTTCCTTTCGAGCGTCCTGCCGAACAAGTTCGCCCGCGCGCTCAACGCCGGCGGCGCCGACGCACTGCATGCGAAGATCAAGTTCGTCTACCTCGGTTTGATCCCGGTCGTCGGCACGTACTGCCTGCTCCTCGCACTCTTCCCGCGGCAGGTGCTGTGGCTGATTTACGGCCAGCGCTACGTCGGCGACGGCACGGCCGTGCAGGTGCTGGTGCTGTACTCGCTGGCGGCGTTCTTGAACTACATGGTGCTGGTGATGTCGGCGGCGCTGACGGCGTCGCGGCAGACGCATCACATCTTCCTCGCCAGCCTCGCCGGCTGCATCGTCGCGCTGGCGCTGAGCCCGTTGCTCATCAAGACGTTCGGCGCCAACGGCGGGATCCTCAGCATGATCGCAACGACGCTGGTCGTCGGCGCCCTTTTCATCTCCGCCTACTTCCGCCGCGTGCGCTACGCGAAGGAGGCGACATGACCGCGATCGATTCCACGACGCCGCCGAGGTTCGCGTCCGCCGCCAATGCCGCCAGCAGCGGTCTCGGCCTCGTCACGTCCGCGCTGCCGCCGCTCGAACCGGCCGGCGAGATGCTGCACCACATCTTTGACGTGCTCGATCGCGAGGGGCTCGCGTACTGCGTCACGCACGCGTATCACGCGTTCCCGCAGCACATCGAGTCCGACGTCGATTGCGTCGTCCCGCGCGAAATGCTCCCGCGCCGCCTCGGCGAGCTGCTCAAGCAGAACGAATCGTTCATCGGCGGACGCATCATCCAATGGTTCGAGGAACGCGCGAACTTCATCGTCCTCCAGGGCCGCGCGCGATCGCCGGAAACCGGCGGGCCGGTGATGCTCCAGCTTCACGTCAGCTCCGACTTCGAGGTGAACAACAGCGTGATCGCCGGCGGGAACGAGCTTTTAAGCACGCGTCACTCGTACCGCGACCGCTTCTGGGTCCCCGCGCCGCACGTCGAGTTCGGCTGCGTGCTCGCCAATCGCATCGACAAGGGAAGCCTCGACCTGGCGCACACGCGGCAGTTGTCCGCGCTCTGGGCCGCCGATCCGCTCAAGTGCAGCGAGCAGCTCGCGCGCATGTTCCGCCCGCTGACCGTCGGGATCGTCGGCACCTCGGCGCTGCGGAACGACTGGGACCCGGTGTTGGGGATGCTTCCCGCGCTGCGGCGCGAGATGAAGGTCAAGCTCATCGCCGGCCAGCCGCTGAGCTTCCTCTATCGTGTCCTGGACCGTCAGCTCCGCCGGATCAAGCGCTGGACCATGCCGCGCGGCGGATTGCATGTGGTGTTCATCGGGCCGGACGGCGTCGGGAAGTCGACCGTCATCGAAGCCGTGCAGAAGCGCCTCGCCCGCGCATTCCTGCGCACGAATTATCAAACATTCGCGCGCAGCCTGCTTGGCCGGCGGGATAAGCCCGCGCCGCACGCGCTGCCGCCGCGCTCGTTGCCGGCGTCGCTGCTCAAGGCTTGCTGGTGGCTCGTGTGCTACACCTTCGGCTACCTCATGTCGATCTACCCGTCGCTCGTGCGCGGCGGGCTCGTGCTGAATCATCGATACCTGCTCGACGCGATCGTCGACCCGCTGCGTTATCGCTACGCGGGGCCGATGAAATTGCTCCGCGCGATCTGGAAAATCTCGCCCAAGCCGGACCTCATCATCGTCCTCGACGCGCCAGCGGAAGTGATCCACGCGCGCAAGCAGGAGACGACCCTCGAGGAAACCGCCCGGCAGCGACAGGCGTATCTGGCGCTCGCGGAGTCGACGCCCAACGCGCACGTCGTCGACACCAGCGGCTCGCCCGAGCAGACGATCGACGAAGTGACGAACATCCTGCTCGATCACATGGCCGCGAACGTCGCGCGGCGGTTGAACCTGGATTAACTAAACACCCATGAGCCTCCCGGCCGCGCTAACCTGGCTGCAACTGCTCCCGAACGGGACGCAGTTCTCGTGCGCGACTGGCCCGGCGTGGTTTCGGGAGTTGCTCCCGCATCGGAACGCCGGCGACGCGCCGCCGCGCGCGACGGTGCTCTGGGACAAGTCGTGGTCGGAAATCGCCGGCGCGCTGGAGAGCTGGGAGTCGGTCGTCGCGATCAACTGCCGTCAGGTCACGCCGGCGAAGCTCGAATCCGCCGGCTACCCATACGTGCGGCGATTCGCGGTGCTGCCGAATCTCGAGAACGCTCGCTGGTTCATCTCACTCGACTCAGGCAAAGCCGCGGCGGCATCGTTCAGCCTGTACACGCCGTCGCGCAAGTCGGCCCACCTGAAAAAGGCGGCCGCGAAGCTGTTCGCGCGGCTGCGCCTGCCGGGCTGGTATCGCGATGAAATCGTCATCGCCTCGCGACGACCGTCGCCGCTGGAAACGAAGCTCGCGGAGCTCTTTGCGAATCAGACAGTTCGCGTCGCGCTGTCATCGGGCGCCCCGGAGCCGGCGATCAATCGCAAGCCGTCCGCCTCGGTGATCGACGCGGACGGCCACGTCCTCGCCTTCGTGAAGATCGCGGCATCGAAGGTTTCCCGGGAAATCGTCGAGCACGAAGCGGAAATACTCGCAGCGCTGGCGCAGCACCGACATCTGCAAGTCGACACGCCGCGATTGCTCTTCGCCGGCGAAGTGGACGGGCGCTACCTGACTGTCCAGTCGCCGCTCGAAGGAACGCCCGCGCCCGCGGCGTGGACGAGCGAGCATACCGCGTTCCTCGATGCGCTTTCGAGCGGGCCTGAAAAGATGGCGGCGGATACGAACATGGTCGCCGACCTTCCGCAGCGCCTCGCCGCGCAGCCCGCATTGCGCGACGTCTTCGACGCGATCCTTCCAACGCTCGAACAAACGAAGGTGAAATCGACGATCGTTCACGGCGATTTCGCGCCGTGGAACCTGCGCACGCACAACGGAAAGCTCAGCGCATTCGACTGGGAATACGGTGACGTCGACGGGCTGCCGCTGATCGACGAGATCCATTTTCGGCTCCAGCTCGGCCTCGAGATGGAGACGTGGAATCTCGACGCCGCCGTCCGCTTCATGCACGACATGAAGCACGAAGCGTTCGACGCCGAACAGATCCGCGCGATCCAGGCGGTCTACCTGCTCGACAACCTCGCGCGCCTGCTCGGCGAAGGCTATTCGCCGGAGCATGAGATGGTCGCGTTGTACCAGGCGCTGCTCGCGCGGCTGAACATTCTGAAACGGGAGGCGGCCCTGGTATGACCGTCGCGGAAACTGCCATCCCGCCGCGCGAGCTCGCGCCCCAGACGCCGCCGATGCCCTCAGCGCAGCCGCGCCGCATCGGCGCCGTCGTGATCGCCACGATCAACCGCCCCGAAGGCGACACCGGCGTGCACACGCACACGCGGATGCTTCAGGCCGGGCTCGACGCCGCGGGCGTGCGCTGCGACGTCATCAGCGCGTTCGCCGCCGGTCCGCACTGGCTCCCGGTCTTCGCCGTCCGGCCGCTGCTGCTCCAGCGCATCAACAAGACGGCGGCGACGCTATGGCATCGACGCTGGCACATGGCGGCGCTGCGCAGCGCGCTGCTCCGCCGCGCGGCCGCGCATCGTCCGGATACGATCATCGCGCAATGTCCGGTCAGCGCCCGCGCCGCCCTCGACGTCCGCCGCCAGCTCGACGCGAAATTTCCGGTCGTTCTCGTCTGTCACTTCAACGACAGCGAAGCCGCGGAATACCGCGCGAAGGGCGAGCTGGCGGGCGACGACAATTACCGCGACATGCTCGCGTTCGAGGATCGCGTGCTCGAGGAAGTCGATCGCGTCATCTACGTCTCCGACTGGGCGCGCCAACGTGTCGAGCTGACGCGCAGCCTGCGGACAAAATCCGCCGCCGTGATCTGGAACGGCGTCGATGAATCCACGCCAATTAGCCTGACGCGACAGCAGCTCCGCCTGCGCAGCGACGACCTTGTCCTGATCAACGTCGGCTCCCTCGAGCCGCGCAAAAATCAGCTCGGACTGCTCGACCTCTTTGCGACCATTCATTCGCAACATCGCAACGCGCGCCTCCTGCTTGTCGGTGATGGTCCCGCGCGCGGCGACGTCGAGCAGAAGATTGCCGAGCTGAATCTGCACAACGCCGTCACGCTGCTCGGTCATCGCCGCGACGTCGCGGCGTTGCTGCCGCTGGCCGATCTGTACATTCATTACGCGGCATTGGAGAATTGCCCGCTCGCATTGATCGAGGCGGCGCGGGCGGGGCTGCCGTTCGCGGCCGTTCCCGCGGGCGGCGTGCCGGAGCTGCAAAGAGCGCTCGACTGCAAGTACGAGCTCCAGCCGCACGACCTGCGCACGTCGATGGACAACATCCGCCCGCTGCTGGAGCAGGCGGCGCTTCGCACCCTTGCCGGGAACCGGGCACGCGAGCGATGCGCCGCAACGTTGACGCGCGACGCGATGACGCACGCGTATTTGGAGGCGCTGGGCAACCTGTAACCGAACACGAAGAACACGAATGCGAGTCGCCCTTCACCATGATGCAGTCGATGTCACCCGCCGCCGCTTCGGCGATCGGTGGATGCTCTTACACGGCATCTGTCTGCTCGGCTACGCGCTGGCTGGACGCGGCTTCGCCTATGTCGGCTATCCGCCGAAAT
>JAXDMN010000365.1:0-6534 GCA_034666045.1 Phycisphaerales bacterium
GCTCACCCGCTCGAAGACGTGACTGAACGGTCCGTGCCCCAGGTCGTGCAGCAGCGCTGCGACGACGCAGATCGTGCGGCCGTTGGGATCGATCGTGAACGACTGGCTCAACTGGTCGAGGATCTTGCGGGCCGTCTCCATCACGCCCAGGCTGTGGCTGTAGCGCGAGTGATCGGCGCCCGGATAGGCGAGCGAGGCCATGCCGAGCTGGCGTATGCGGCGCAGGCGCTGGAATTCGGCGCAGTTGACTAAGCGAAAAAGCAATGCGTCGAGCGGCCGGTCGAGCCGGAAGGCAACGATATCGTGAACCGGGTCGCGGATGATTTTTTCAGACATGCGAGTGGCCGCTCATGGCCGATGTATAGTACGAAAGCGCGGCGGCGCGGGCCAATCCGACGGCCGGCGGCGCGCCGTAGAGGCCCCACCCTTTGCGGGCCGCGGGTGTCTTCTCAGTCAGGTGAAGCCGATGTTGCGCATCTCGCCAGCCGTTCCTATCATGGTGTGCCTGCTCGCGCTGATGGGAGCGAAAGCAGAAGACAGCAACATCAAGAAGATCGAGATCAAGGACCGAAAATACGCGCCGGCGAAGGTCACGATCAAGGCGGGGCAGACCATCGTCTGGACGAACCGCGACGACAGCGATCACGCCATCGTCGCCGACGACGGCTCGTTCGCATCGGACGATCTCGGCAGCGGCGAAAGCTTCAAGTTCACGTTCAAGAAGAAGGGGAAATTCAAATACCACTGCAAGTACCACCCGCGCGAAAAGGGTGAAATTACGGTGGAATGAGACGGGCGATTTGACGTTTGAACGAAATGACGTACCATATGCTGCCAATGAACCGCGCAACCACTGCGATCGCCCCGCTGATTATTACCTCACGGAACCGCGGGTAGGGCCGATCGTTTGCGTGGATGATCGAGACACAGAAGCCCTGCCCGACGCGGCGGGGTTTTTTCGTTTGGGTTTTTTCGTTTACGGATTCAGCCATGAGCAAAGCAACTCCCAATGCGACTCGCCGCATCGAAATCTACGACACCACCCTGCGCGACGGCACGCAGGGCGAGGGGTTCAACCTGTCGCTGCAGGACAAGCTCATGATCGCGCAGCGGCTCGACGAGCTCGGCGTCGATTACATCGAGGGCGGATTCCCCGGCTCCAATGAGAAGGACCGCGCCTTCTTCGACGAAGTGAAGTCGCTCGGCCTGAAGCATGCGAAGGTCTCCGCGTTTGGCATGACGCGCCGGCGCGGCGTGCGGGCGGAGGATGACGAGAACCTGAAGAAGCTTCTGGCCGCGGACACGCCGGTCATCACGTTCGTCGGCAAGAGCAGCGATTACCAGGCGCGCGTGGTGATGAACGTCACGCCGGAAGAAAACCTCGCGATGATCGGCGATTCGGTGAAGCTGATGCGCGCCGCGGGCCGGCAGGTCGTCTACGACGCGGAACATTTCTTCGACACGTTCCGCTCGAGCCGCGACTACGCGCTGGCGACGCTCCGTGCGGCGGAGGAGGCGGGCGCGTCCGTATTGTGCCTGTGCGATACCAACGGCGGCACCATGCCGGAGCAGATCGCCGAAGCGGTCGAGGCCGTGCGGAAGCAGTCGTCGGTCATCGTCGGCATCCACACGCACAATGACGCGTCGCTCGCCGTCGCCAACGCATTGGCGGCCGTCCGCGCGGGCGCCGATCACGCGCAGGGCACGATGAACGGCGTCGGCGAACGCTGCGGAAACATGGACCTCATCCCGCTCGTCGCCAACCTGCGCCTCAAGTACGGCCTCGATTGTCTTCGCGCCGATTCGCTGAAACACCTGACCGAAGCGAGCCGCTACGTCTACGAAACCGCGAACATGAACCTCGTCAGCGGCCAACCGTACGTCGGCAGCTCGGCGTTTGCGCACAAGGGCGGCATGCACGTGGCGGCGGTGCAGAAGGACGTCAGCACCTACGAGCACGTCGACCCCGAAGCCGTCGGAAACTCGCGGCGAATCCTCATCAGCGAATTGTCCGGCCTCTCTAATATCGCCACCAAGGCCGGGAAAAAATTCGATTTGGAAAACGACAAAGCGACCCTGAAGAACATGCTCGAGCGCGTAAAGACGCTCGAGAACGAGGGTTACCAGTTCGAAGCCGCCGAGGCGTCGTTTGAATTGCTCGTGCGCAAGGAGATCGGGCGTTATCGGAAATTTTTCGAGCTCGATCACTATCGCGTGATCGTGCTGAAGGTGAACACGACGAACGCGATCGCGGAGGCGACGGTCAAGGTGCACGTGGACGGCGTGGTCGAGCACCGCGTCGCCGAGGGGGACGGTCCCGTCAACGCGCTCGACGCCGCCCTGCGCCGCGCGCTTTCGCCGCACTACCCCGGCATCGAGCACGTGCACCTGACGGACTACAAGGTGCGCGTGATCAACTCCCGCGCCGAGACGGCCGCGAGCGTGCGCGTCATCATCGAGTGCAAGCGCGACCGCGGCGACGGCACGCGAGAAATCTTCGGCACGATCGGCGTGAACACGAACATCATCGACGCATCATGGCAGGCGCTGGTGGATGCGTACGAGTATCACCTCATCCACGTGCAGGAGCAGGAACTACCGGCGGAGCAGTCGCCGACGGCGGCAACGAGCGCGTCGCGATAGGCGAATATTGTCATCCTGAGGTACTTCGAAGGATCTGGCGCCGAACGACGACGAACCCAGATCCTTCGGAGTAGCTCAGAGCGTGTCTGAAAAGTCGTGGCATGGGCGCCTCGCCCATGCATCTCGCCGCGCCAGCGGCTCTTGGTTGCGTCACAGAAGCGGCTGGCCGCCGCGAATGCATGGGCGAGGCGCCCATGCCACGTGAAAAGCGACTTCTTAGACACCCTCTCAGGATGACAGCTAGAGCGATTCCACACGTCGCACCTCGCCGGGCGTCTGCGGGCTGCCGGTATCGGCGCTTTTCACCGCGGCGAAGCAGAGGGCGAGGCTGGCGAGATTGCCGCCGGCGGAGTTGTTCGGCTCGCGGTCTTCCTCAATCGCGCAAAGCAGCTCGGCCATCGTGCCGTGGAAACCTTCGCGGAACCAACTGCCCTGTAACTGCGGCTGAAACTCCCCGGCCGCGGCCGTGACCGTGACGCGCTGCGCGTTCAGGTCCGCCCCTTCACTTCGCGCGCTGCCGAGCGTGCCGGCCAGGAAGGTCGTGTCGAGCGGGCCGAATGGCGTCGAACCGTCGAAGACGAGCGTCGCCTGCGCATTTTGCTCAAACTCAATGCTCACCTGCCCGAGCAGCGGCGGTTTCGCGCGCTGGCCGGGCGCGATCGCGTGCGAGGCGTAGACGCGCAAGGCTTTTTTGTGCGGAAGAAACTGCGTGACGATGTCGAACCAGTGGATCGCGAAGTCATACAGAATCAGGTGATGCACCTTGTCGAACGGCGTCCCGGCAGTCCAGTTGTGGTCCCAGTGCACGGCCAGGTGCGCGGACATGACGTCGCCGAGATGCCCGCCGGCGACGAGTTGTCGAAGGTACGACCAGTGCGGCGCCCACCGCCCGTTCTGATTCACTGCGAGCTTTCGGTTCTTCCGTTTCGCGAGCGCGACCAGCCGCTCGCCGGTATCGAGATCGAGCACGAACGGCTTCTGACTCAGCACGTGCTTGCCAGCGTTGAGTGCCGATTCGATCAGCGCAACCCGCTCGGCCGGGTGCGTGGCGATGTCGACGACGTCGATGTCGTCGCGCGATAAGAGCTGGTTCGCGTCCGTATAAACCGCCGCCCGCGGATAAAACTGCTTCTGCCGCTCGATCGCCTTCACTTCATCGCAATCGCACAGCGCGGCGACGTCGTAGCCAGCCTGCGTGTACGCCTTGAGGTGATACTCCGTCACCCAACCGCACCCGATCAAACCAATCCGCGGACGGTAGGTTTGCGGTTCGACGGGTTGGTAAGGCAGGTCCATGTGCGTGATCAGTCGAGAAGTGCGACGGTTCGTTTCTCCGCCGCGCTGCGGGCGGCGGTGTCGACGATCTGTTGGCCGATGCGGGCGATCGCCGGCGACAACGGGCCTTCGATCGCCGCGCTCGTTTCGAGGCAGTCCAGAACGTACTCGATCGGGTTGCGATGGGGGAATTTCGGTTCTTCGACCGGAAGATCGAAGCCTTCCTGACGTTCGCGCGTCTGCACGCGAACAGTCCGCTCGTAGTCGTAACTGGCGATCGTTCCATCCGAGCCGACGATGACGAAGCCGCACTTCGGCTGCGGCTGATGCGTCCAGGGGTCGGTAAAAGTGCCCCAGCGCGTCTCGAATTTCGACAGGCCGGTGTCGTAGCGCGCGACGGTGATCGAATGTTCGTCCACCTCGAGACCTTGCGGCGCATCGACGGTCGCCGTCACCTCGATCGGCGCACGGCCGTTCATGAACCACGTGCCCAGCGTGGTGCCGTAGCCGAGATAGTCGAGCAGCGACCCGCCGCCGGACTCTTTGCGATACCACCAGCTTCTCGACTTCTCGCGCGCGACGACGTCCTCGGAAACAGTCTCTTTGTCCGCCACATGATGCAGCGGGCCGCGGTTGCCGTCGTAATAGTGCACCTCGCGCACGTCGCCGATCGCGCCGCGGTCGATCAGGCGCTTGGCGGTCACGTGCGATGGGTACCAGCGCAGTGGCCAGTTGATCGCGAGCGTTTTTCCGGTTCTGGCAACCGCGGCGATCATCCGATCTGCGTCGCGAAGGTTCGCGGCGAACGGTTTTTCGACGAGGACGTGCGTCCCGTATTCCGCGACTTTTTCCGTCCACTCCGCGTGCTTCGCGGTCGCGGGACAGAGGATGACCAGGTCCGGTTTCGCCGTCTCGAGACACGAGCGGTAGTCGGTGAACTGCTGCCGGTCAGAAATGGAAAATTTCTTCGCCGCGTCCGCCATCCGCGCCGGCTGCTCGTCGCAGATGCCGGCGATCTCCGCCGACGGGTGCTCGTGCACCATGCGGAGCAGGTCGCCCATGTGCATGTGGTCGAAGTTGACGCCGGCGATTTTCCAGCGGCGGTTCATTTTTTAAAAGGGAACCACAGATGAACACGAATGAACACAGATCGAATCGGTTCAGCCTTATCCGTGTGCATCCGTGTTCATCTGTGGTTCCTCCTCCTATTTGGAAGCAGTCGTGGTTGCCGGCTTGGTCGTGACGCGGCGCGGCGGCTGGCGGCTCGGGCGGCGCGACGGGAGGGGGCGGACCTTCCCGTCGTCCAGCGCGTAACGCTGCGGCCAGTTGCTGTTCTTAAGGAAGTTTTCGTGGTGGATGACGATGTCGTGCTCGCCGGTCAGGGCGGCCGTCGGCAGCGTCGCCGTCACTTTGCGGGAGAGCTCGTCGAACTCGACCGGCAGCGTCCTGCCGTCGAGCGTGACATTCACGGTTGACTTGAGAATCCGGCTGCGATCGGAGCCCCACCAGCTCGGCAGCCCTTCGTCGAGCGTCGTCGTGAGCGTGACCTTGTCGCCGCTCGAAGCGACAGCCGGCGGCGTTTGCGTCGGTCGGCCGCAGTAGGCCCATTCGCACAGGCCGACGTAGATCGCGTACGCCTCGCGGAGGTTGTAGCCGGCGTCGCGTAGGCGCTGTTCTTCCTCCGCGACGGTAAAGAACGAGCACTCGAGCAGAACGCCCGGCATGTTGATGTAGCGCAGCACGCCGAACCCGCCTGGGTACATGAGTTGCGATGAAAGGATCGGCGAAGTCTTCGCCACCTGCGTGCGCATCGCGCGGCCGAGCTCGAGCGCGAGGTAGCGCGCGACGTCGATGTCCGGCTCATTGTCATCGACGCTGCCGTGATAGAAAACGCTGGTGAAATTGCTCGACGACCCGCCGCCGGCGTTGTGGTGGATGCTGACGAAGAGATCGGCGCCGACGACGCCATCGCGGCGGCGCTTCACGTTGTTCGCCACCTCCGACCGCGCCCGCAGGCCGATCGTGTCATCACCGTGACGCGTCATGACCACGTCGCATCCCGCGTCCTTGAGCAGCCGATCGAGCAGCAGCCCGACGCGCAGGTTCATGAACGCTTCCTTTTCCCCACGGCGTCCTGCCTTGTACCCCTTTGGCTGAGTCGACGATGCCCCGCCGTCCTCGCCGCCATGACCGGGATCGATGACAATCGTCAGGTCTTTTAAAAATTTCTCCGCCGGATGCCGCGGCACGTTGATCGTCGGATGCTTCGTCCACTCCTCGCGCTCATCGATCAGCGTCATCGCCTGCGCGAGCGGCATCGGCTCCGCCGCTTCAACCACAATCGGCTTGTCTACCGGCGGCCGTTTTGGCGAGCAGCCAATCAGAATGGAACCACAGATGAACACCGATACACACAGATAAAGCAGCTTCCCGTTTTTCCATCCGTGTCCATCTGTGTTCATCTGTGGTTCATTCCTCTTTTGTTAGACATCGAGACCGCGCCAGCGGACGAAACCTTCGATGGCTTCGTATTCCGCGAGCCCGAGCTTGTCGTATAGCTTCGCCGTGGTTCGATTTCGTTCTTCGGCCCGTTCCCAGAATTCGCGGTTGTCCGTG
>JAXDMN010000366.1:0-6828 GCA_034666045.1 Phycisphaerales bacterium
GTTGTCATCCTGAGGTACGCCGAAGGATCTGGCACCGGACGTTGGATCACGCAGATCCTTCGGCGTACCTCAGGATGACAATGCTTCGCGCCGGTCACAGGTCTGCGATGCGCTTTTTCAGGATGGGGTGAAATGCGCGCGGCGCGAGTTCCTTCAGCGGGTCGAGGACGAAGCGGCGTTCGTGCAAAAGCGGGTGGGGGATTTTCAGGTGCGGCTCGTCGAGGATTTGCTCGCCGTAGAGGAGCAAATCGAGGTCGATCGTTCGCGGGCCCCATTTCTCGCGGCGCTCGCGGCCGAGTTGGCGCTCGATGTCGAGCAGCGCGTCGAGCAACGCGCGCGGCGCGAGCGTCGTTTCGATCTCGGCGGCGGCGTTGAGGAAGGGCGGCGAATCGGCGGGGCCGCCGACGGCGGGATTTTCCAGGAGCGATGAAACCTTCGTGACGCGAACGCCGGGCGTTGCGCGGAGCCGGTCTAAAGCGGCGTCGATGTTTCCGCGCCGATCGCCGAGGTTGGCGCCGAGGGCGATGTAAGCGGTGGGCATGGGAAAATCCGAAATCCGAAGCACGAAATCCGAGACAAATTCAAAACACGAAGGAAGAAAACGGCGTTTCGAACATTTCTTTTTTGGTCATTGCCGTTTGATTCGGATTTTCCTGCTTCGCAGGCCCAAAAGAGCGGATTTCGTGCTTCGGATTTTCCTACTTCGCCGGTTCATCGATCAGAACTTCATGCTCGATCTTGCCCCCCGGCGCATCGTGGAAGCGCGTGCGGAGTCTCAATTGTTTTGGGGCGCGCAGGACCAGGTCCGGGATCGGCGCGCCGGAGCGGGGATCGAAGAACATCTCGTGGCGAGTCAGCTCATCGCCATTGAGGTTGTTGAAGTAGGTCGTCGGGTCGGCGTCGGTGGTCCACTTCAGGTCGCCCTTCTGGTAGCTCATGCGATATCCGCCGTTGGCGAGGGTCTTGCGGAATTGCTCGATCGAGTCGAAGCGCTGCTCGCGCGAGGCGAGGATCGTCAGCATGTCGGCGAGGATGTCCTGCCGCTCGATCATTGTCGCGACCGGCGTCGATTGAACGTTCGCGGCGAATTCCTTGAAGAGCCTTTCGAAGCCGCCGATGTTGTCGGAGAACGCCGCGGCGAAGGCGTCCATCGCGTCTTCGCCCTTGTGGATGCGCGCGAGCAGCTCGAGAAACCGCCGGCGGTAGAGCGTGTCGCCGTTCTTCTGCGCGAAGATGAGGAAGTGGCACATCGCCCAGGCTTGGTTGTACTGCGTCGCGCCGCGCGTGCCGGCCCCGTTCAACGCGCCGGACCAATCGTCGAGCGACATGGTCATCATCTCGCGGAACGGAATCAGTCGGCCGTGATCGAGGTCGTCGCGAAGCTGCCGCACGCGCCGCGGCGGGACCTGCCCGAGCGCGAACGATTTGCCGAGGAAAATACCTTCCTCGAAAACGGTGGCGAGCCCCTCGTTGAGCCAGGGCGGAAGGTCCGGGTTGATCGCGCTGTGGGCGAACTGGTGGAACGCTTCGTGTTGCAAGGTGCGCCGCAGGGCGTCGCGGCCCTGGCCTTCGAGGAAGGCGGCGAGCGTGTTCCGCGCCGGCATGAAGACGCCGCCCGTGTTGGGAACTTTATTTTTGGTGAACCCGAGGTAGTCGGTGCGCCGCTTGAAGAGGTAGACCTCGAACTTCGCGTCGCCGGCGGGATTGAAGTCGGCCAGGCGGCGCGTGTAGTCGTCGTACATCGCGTCCATGCGTCGCCCGAGCTCCTCGGCGAATTTTTTGTCGAGGTCGGTGTGGATGCGGTAGTGGCGCGTGTCCATGACGCGCAGATTCGCGTCGGCATGCGCGATCGCGGGCGCCAGGAACAGGACGATGAGCGCGAAGATTCCGCGGGACAGGGTCCGGCAGCTCCGCTGCGCTGTTCCGTCTCTCTCAACCACCATACGCATCCCTCGCGCCGCAGTTTTTACTTTCACGTCCGCGTAACTATCATCGTCCAACTTTAGTCCGCGGACAACATGAGCGAATCAGAAGCAAGTAGCTACGAACAGGAAAGGCGCGACAAGCTGCAACGCTTGCGCGACCTCGGCGTCGATCCCTATGGGCAGCGGACGGCAAACGTCCGCGCGTTGGCGGACGTCAAACGCGAGCACAAGCCGGAGATGGGCCAGGACGGCGGGCCCGAGGTGACGATCGCCGGGCGGGTCATGTTCGCCCGGCGGATCGGGAAGCTGACGTTTTTGAAACTGCGCGACGAGACGGAAGATTTGCAGGTCGCGATCGACAAAAAGCGCGTCAGCGATCTCGACTGGCAGGTGCATGACCTGATCGATCTGGGCGATCAGATCGTCGTGAATGGAAAGCTCGGGCAGACCAAGACCGGCGAGCCGACTGTGTGGGCCACGTCACTGACGTTCGCGGCAAAGGCGTTGATGCCGCCGCCGGGGAAATGGCACGGGCTGGAGGACGTCGAGCTGCGCTATCGGCAGCGCTACGTCGATCTCTGGGCGAATCCGGAGGTCATGAAACTGGCGAAGCTGCGGACGCGCGTGATCGGCGAGATGCGCAGTTATCTCACCGGCCTCGGCTACACAGAAGTCGAAACGCCGATGATGCAGATCCAGCACGGCGGCGCGGCGGCGCGGCCGTTCAAAACGCATCACAACGCGCTCGACATCCCGCTCTACATGCGCATCGCGCCGGAATTGTTTTTGAAGCGGCTGCTCGTCGGCGGATTCAGCAAGGTCTTCGAGATCAACCGCAATTTTCGCAACGAAGGAATCAGCCCGCGGCACAACCCGGAGTTCACCATGCTCGAGGCGTACGAAGCGTACGGCTCATGGGAAACGATGGCGGACATGGTCGAGGGCCTCGTGACGCACGTGGCGGAGAAGGTGTTCGGGACGTTGCAGATCGAGCACAAGAATGAAACGGGGGAAGTGACCCGGCGGATCAATTTGTCGCGACCATGGCGGCGGGTGCGCGTTACTGAATTAGTCGAAGAGCGCACCGGCTTGAAGTTCAAGAAAGACGCGCTGTCGAACGAGCAGATCGAGCAGTTGCGGCGGCAGAATCCGGGGAAGGATTTGAAGCTCAACGGTTCGCCCGCGGAGCAGTTATTTGAAGTGTATGAAAAACTGATTGAGCCGACGCTGGTCGATCCGACGTTCGTCACGCACATGCCCAGCGTCATCATCCCGCTCGCCAAGCCGTCGAAGGACGACCCGTTCTTCGCTGACGTTTACGAACTCGCCATCAACGGCGTCGAAATTTCGCCCGGCTATACCGAGCTCAATGACCCGGACGTTCAGGAAAAACAATTCGCCCACCAGGTCGGAGACAAAGAAGAGCAGCAGAAGGTGGACGAGGATTTTTTGAATGCGCTGCGGTACGGCATGCCGCCGGCGGGGGGGATGGGGCTTGGAGTGGACCGCCTGCTGATGATGTTGAGCGGGGCGGAGTCGATCCGCGATGTGATTTTGTTTCCGCTCATGAAACCGCACGTGTAAGAGGTTGATGAATTCAGGATTTGATAACTACGTGGTCGTCCTGATCGGCGCGATCGTGCTTGCGCTGATCGTGTTCGGCGTGGCCATTTTCAACGGGCGGCAGGCGAGTTGGTCGCTGGTTTTGAAATATCTCCGCAAGCGGCGGATCGCGTGGGTGTCGCTGGTGGCGGTGATGCTCTGCACGACGATGGTGCTGGTCGTCATCAGCATCATGGGCGGCTGGCTGCGGATGTTTAAGGAATCGTTCCACGGGCTCGGCGGCGACTTAATCGTCGACAGCCGATCGCTCTCGGGGTTTGCGCATTACGACGAGATGATTGAGCGCATCGAAGCGCTGCCGGAGGTCGCAGCGGCCGCGCCGACGATCCAGACGTTCGGCCTGCTGAAGATCAACAATCAGCGCCCGGGCGCGGTGCAGGTGATGGGCTACCAGATGGATCGGATCACGAAGGTGAACGACTTTCGCAAGTCGCTCTATCGCCAATACCAGGAGCCGGTCGACGAGGAGAAGAAAAAGCCGGAGGAGGTCGCGCCGCCGAGTTTCGCGCTCGTGCCGGACGTCGATTACGACGAGATTGCCAAGTTCCGCATGCCCAAGGCGAAGAATTACAAGAATTGGCCGGGCATGATCGTCGGCGCGGGCGTGGTCGGGATCGGGAAGGACAAGACGGGAAAAGTTACCGGCCGCGAGGGATTGCTCGACGCCTCGGCGCGGCTCGAGGTGCTCGGCATCAAGGAAGACATGACCTCGCTCCAGGGCGCGACGCCGACGCCGAATTTTTACTGGATCGTCGACGACAGCCGCACGCAGCTTTGGCAGTTCGACGCCAAGACCGTCTACGTGCCGTTCGACATCCTGCAAAAAGACCTCGGCATGCATCGCCGCGAGTTGGAGAACCCGGACACGAAGGAAAAAATCGTCGAGCCGGCGCGCACGAGCTCGATCAACATCAAGGTCAAGCCGGGCACCGATCTGCTGAAGGCGAAGGAGAAGGTCATCCAGGTCGTCGCCGAGTGGTACCCGATGGTGCTCGAGCCGGACGGCCCGATCGGTGTCGAGACATGGGAAGAGAGCAACGCGACGTGGATCGGCGCCGTCGAAAAGGAAAAGGGTCTCGTGACATTCCTCTTCGCGATGATCAGCATCGTCGCGATTTTTTTGATCTTCTGCATTTTCTACATGATCGTGGTCGAGAAGACGAAGGACATCGGCATCATCAAGAGCGTCGGCTCAAGCAGCACCGGCGTCGCGGGGATCTTCCTCGGGTACGGCCTGGCGATCGGGATCGTCGGGAGCATGATGGGGCTGCTGCTCGGGTGGCTGATCGTCCGTTACATCAACGAAATCCACACGTGGCTCGGCAAGACGACGGGCCTGATCATCTGGAACCCGGAGGTCTACGCGTTCGACACGATCCCGAACACGATGAACCCGCATGAAGTGTTCTGGATCGTCGTGATCGCGATCGCATCGTCGGTGCTCGGCGCGCTCGTTCCCGCAATCCGCGCGGCGCGGATGAATCCGGTGGAAGCGCTTCGTTGGGAGTAATTTTCCCGTGTCGCAGGTGACGCAACAACCGATCGTCCCGTCGCAGAACACCACGCCGATCCTGCGCGCCAAGAGTGTGTCCAAGACCTACCGCATGGGTGACAGCACGCTCCAGGTGCTGAAGAGTGTCGATCTTTCGGTCAAGACCGGCGAGTTCCTCGCGATCGAAGGGCGCAGCGGATCGGGAAAGAGCACGCTGCTGCACCTGCTGGGCGCGCTCGATGGCGCCGATGGCGGGAGCATCGAATACAACGGCCAGGACATCGCCCGCATCCCCGCGGCGGAGCGCAGCCGGCTGCGCAACCAGCAGTTTGGCTTCGTCTTCCAGTTCTACCACTTGCTGCCGGAGCTGAACGTCATCGAGAACACGCTGCTCGGGCCGATGATCGAGTTTTCCTGGTGGGCGTGGCGGCAAAAGCGCGCGACGTATCGCGAGCGCGCGGCGGACATCCTGAAACAGCTCGGCATGGATCACCGCATGCGTCACCGCCCGAACCAGTTGTCGGGCGGCGAGCGCCAGCGCGTCGCGATCGCGCGGGCGCTGATGAATCAACCGAAGGTGCTTTTTGCCGACGAGCCGACCGGCAACCTCGACGCCGAGACCGGGCGGCAGATCATGACGGTCCTCGAGGGGCTTCACCGCGAGCGCGGGCAGACGATCGTGATGGTCACGCACGATCGCCAGATCGCGCACCGCGCGGATCGCGTGCTCGTCCTGAAAGACGGCCGGCTGGCCAACGCCGAAAAGGGCGACTGACCCGCCCGGAACTCGCATAACGTGATGCCGTTGAGCGGCCGCGGCCGCGCCGACGGCCATCGGAGCTACGGTAAACGTTCCGCGGCCGCGGTCCAGTGCAGCGGCGGGTTATACGGCACTCCGGGCGGCGGCGTTACAGCGGGACGAGCAGGAAATATGCAAAGAATGCCAGACCCGCGGCCATGATCGCGACGTGCGCCATCGATCGCTTGCGGTTCGGTTGCCAATAGGCAGCGATTGCGAGGATTAGGCCGAGCACTGACGCAACGGTTCCGATGCGATGCTGCTTGTATCCATCGACAGGCAGCGGTACGTTCGCGATCTCAAGCGCGAGCCAGACCACGGCGATTCCCGACACGACCAGCGATGCGAAGGCGTAGCGAGACTGTTGCGTCGGCAGACTCGCCTGCGTCGCGTATGAGAGAACGGGTTCTGGCGGTCCGACTTCGGTCATGCGAGCGATTCGTGCCGTATAATGTGAAGGCCGTTCACTGGCCTCGGCCGCGCCGACGGCCATCGAGCTACGGTAAACGTTCCGCGGCCGCGGTCCAGTGCAGCGGCGGGTTAGTGGGCATCTCCCAGGCGGCGCCGACCGGCTTCGATGTCCGCCGCGAGTTGCTCAAGCTCTGCCCTGTACTGCGCCCGCTCCGCGGGATCCGACACCTTCCGATCAAGTTCCGGCAGTTTGCTCCTTAACCACGCGGCCTCTTCAGAGGGCGTCCGATGTGGCCCGAAGGGTGCCTTATCGGGACCCGGAAATGGGGAGTGCGCGGCGCAGAACGAGCGAGTGCGGTTTTGGCCGCCGACGGTTTCCGCAACGTGGACGCTGCCTGGAGAGCCGCACACCTCGCATGATCCTAGCGGCGACATGTTCACGCTCCTGATGCCACTAACGTGAGGCAGTTGAGCGGCCGCCGCGGCGCACGCGCGACGCTCGGCCGACAAGCACTTTACTCGGCGGCATGGTCCGCTCTAGCGGCGGGTTATGTCGCCTTCGCGTCGCCTTCTGGTTT
>JAXDMN010000367.1:0-7065 GCA_034666045.1 Phycisphaerales bacterium
TGCGACGCAGACCGGCGCTGCGGCGGGCCGTGCCCTTCGGCGCGGACTCTTCCGTGCAGAGCTGAAGCAGCACGAGATCCGCGGCGTCGCCGATGCGGTGCTCGGGGAGCTTGATGATGCGGGTGTAGCCGCCCTGCCGGTCGGTGAACTTCGGGCCGATCTCGTTGAACAGGCGCATCACGACGGTGAGCTCGCGGCCCTTCTCGTTCTTGATGAACTCCTGCTCCTCGTCGGTCACGCGCCGATCCTGCATGAGCTGGATGACGCGGCGGCGCGCGGTCAGGTCGTTGCGGCGGGCGAGCGTGATCAGCTTCTCCACGAACGGGCGAATCTCCTTCGCCTTGGCGACGGTCGTGCGAATCTTGCCGTGCTCGAACAGGCTCTGCGCCATGTTGCGACGCAGCGCCTTACGGTGCTCAGTATCGCGGCTAAGCTGCCGGCCGCGAATCAGGTGACGGGACATGGGTTACCTCATTTTGATTTGCGATTGGCAATTTGCGATTGAAGACAGTGTCTTTCAATTGCAACTCGGCAGTCGCAAATTGCAAATCCACACTACTCGTTCGTCGCGCTGGCTTCCGCTTCTTCGGTCTCTTCTTCGTCGTCATCCGGCGCCGTGTAGGCGGCGGTCTGATTCGCGGCAGCTTGATCGAGATCCATGCCCAGGCTCAGGCCCAGGTCCGCCAGCTTGCGCTTGACCTCGCGAAGGCTCGTCTTGCCGAAGCTGCGGACCTTGAGCAAATCGGCATCGGTCTTCTTCACCAGCTCGCGGACGCTGGAGATCTTGGCCGATTCGAGGCAGTTGTTCGCGCGAACGCTGAGATCCAGCTCCTGCACCGTCATGTCCAGCTTCTGCTGGAGGTCCGGATCGATCATCGCCTTGCTGCTGTCGCGCAGGGCGGCGATCGCGTCGTCGTTGGCGGTATCCGAGCCGAGCTCGAAGTACTGCACGAACGGGTTCAGGTGCTTGCGGAGGATCTTGCGCGCTTCGACCAGCGCCATCTCCGGCGTGACGGTGCCGTTCGTCCAGATCTCGAGGATCAGGCGGTCATAGTCCGTCTTCTGGCCGACGCGGGCGTCTTCCGTCGCGTAGCGAACGCGGCTGACCGGCGAATAGATCGAGTCGACCGCGATGAGCCCGAGCTCCTGCTCGTCGATGTCCTCGATGTTCTCGCTGGCCGTCACGTAGCCGCGGCCCTTGGCGACGGTCAGGCTCATCTCGAACGGCACGTTTTCGGTCAACGTGGCGATCGTCATGTCCTTGTTGATGATCGTGACGGCGGGGTCGCCGGTGATCATACCCGCGGTGATCGCGCCGGATTTGCTGGCCGACAGCTTCATTTCCTTGGGCTCGTCGCCGTCAAGGCGAACGATGAGGCTCTTGATGTTGAGGATGATGTCGGTCACGTCTTCCAGCACGCCCGGGAGCGAGGAGAACTCATGTTCCGCGCCCTTGAGCTTGATGTGCGTGACGGCCGCGCCTTCGAGCGAGGAGAGCAGGATCCGGCGGAGGCTGTTGCCAACCGTGGTCCCGAAGCCGCGTTCGAAGGGCTCGGCGGTGAACTTCCCGTAGGTGTCGGTGGAAACCTGCTGGTCACGAACAACGCGCGACGGCAGTTCCAATCCACGCCAACGAATTCGCATGATAAATCTCCTTTGCGCCTGCACGAATTGCGGAAGGTTCCCGCTCCAACCAGTTGGAGCCATCTGTTCTTCCACCTCGTCATGAGGCGCGATCTTTGTTGATGTTGCGGTTGCTGTTGCTTCTACGTTTGCTTATTTAGCCGCTTCGCTTGCGAAGCGCGATTCTGCGGTGACGTTTACTAGACGCGCGTCGCAAGCGACGCGGTTAAATAAGCGTCTCGTTACACTCGACGTTTCTTCGGTGGACGGCACCCGTTGTGCGGCAACGGCGTGACGTCCTCAATTCCGGTCACTTTCAACCCTGCGTTCTGCAGGTTCAGAATGGCTTGTTCGCGGCCGGCGCCGGGGCCTTTTACTTTGACCTCGACTTCAACCATGCCCGCCTTGCGGGCCTGCTGGGCGGCGTTCTCGGCGGCGCGGCCGGCGGCGTACGGGGTGCTCTTGCGGGCGCCCTTGAAGTAGCCGCCCTTCCCTGCCGACGCCCACGAGATCGTCTCGCCGTTCGTGTCGGTGATCGTGACGATCGTGTTGTTGAAAGTCGCCTTGATGTGCGCGATGCCGCGCGTCACACCTTTACGAATCTTCTTCTTCGCCGCGGCCTTTGCGCCGGGAGCTTGTTTGGCTTGTTCGCCCATTGTGCTGCGTTACCTTTCTAGTGCGGATCGTCCGACGTACGTCGTCCCCGCGGTTGATCTCATGACACGGTGACAAGGTGAGGGGGCGACAAGGTAAAAAGGCGAAGAGCGTTTCTGCTCACCTCGTCACCAAGTCACCTGGTCACCTTGTCATCTTCTACTTACCGAGCTCCTTCACACCCTTCTTACCCGCGACGGTCTTGCGCGGACCCTTGCGGGTGCGGGCGTTGGAACGCGTGCGCTGTCCGCGAACCGGGAGACCGCGGCGATGACGGTGGCCGCGGTGGCTGCCGATCTCGCGCAGCCGCGCGATGTTCTGCTGGATGCTGCGCCGCAGCGCGCCTTCCACCAGGAACGTGCGGTCGAGGATGCCGATGATCTTGGCCAGCTCGTCCTCGGTGACGTCCTTGGCGCGGCGCTGGCCGTCGATGCCGGCTTCCTTCAGGATCGCGTCGCTGTTCGTCGGACCAACGCCGTAGATGTAGCGAAGCGAAACCCGAATGGGCTTGTCCGCGGGAATATCAACGCCTGCGATACGGGGCATGAGGTGGCTCCAGAGTTGCCAGTTGTTAGTTGCCAGTTTTCGGTGAAGACGCCGATGCCGTTTCTGGCAACTGGCAACTCACCACTGACAACTCTTCTTAACCTTGTTTCTGCTTATGCTTCGTGTTGGTGCAGATCACGCGCACGATGCCTTTGCGGCGAACGATCTTGCAGTTTTCACAAATTCGACGGACGCTCGCTCGCACTTTCATGACTGCACCTTTGCTCTAGCGGCTTGAAAAACGCCGAATCGGTCTTTATAGCCGAAAAAAATACTACTTTCAAATCAGGCACGCGGTTCGCTGTTGCGCCCGCTGAAAAATCCAAAACATGATCACTGGAAGTGACCATGCCACCTGTACTTAAGCTCGATTAGAGCCCCCAGGGGGCGCGACCATCGGTCAGCACGTCCACACCCGCTTCGGTTACCGCAATCGTATGCTCGAAATGTGCCGCTGGCTTGCGATCAACGGTGACCGCGGTCCATTTATCATCCAATAGATCCACTTCACGCCGTCCGAGCACGACCATTGGCTCGACGGCTAAGGTCATTCCGGGCCGCAGTTTGAAATCGCCGCGGACCTGGTCCGATGGGACGAAATTCGGCACTTTCGGGTCCTCGTGGATGCTGAGCCCGACGCCGTGACCGACGAACTCGCGGATTACCGAGAAACCGTTTCGCTCGACGTTGTATTGCATCAGCCGTGCTACCTCGGACCACTTCTTTTCCGGCTTGATGTTCGCAATCGCAATATCGAGCGTCTCCTTCGTCACGGCGAGCAGCCTCTGCAACTCGGGCCGGATCGAGCCGACCGGCAGCGTGATCGCCATGTCGGCGCAATAGCCATTGAGCTTCGGGGTGACGTCGAGGGTGACGATGTCGCCCTCCTTGAGCACACGCTTGTGCGTCGGGATTCCGTGAACGATCTCCTCGTTGACGCTGATGCACGTGCTGGCCGGGAAGCCTTCGCCCGGCTTGTAGGTCGGATAGTTCTTGCTCAGTCCGACCGCGTTGGCCTTGTAGAGCTCTTCCTCGGCGATGTCGTCGAGCTGCTTGGTGGTGACGCCCGGCTTCAGGATCGCCGCCATCTTTTGCAGGATGTCATGGGCGAGCTTGCCCGCCGCGCGCATGAGCTCAATCTCGCGACGGGTTTTCAGCACGATTGGCATGACGGACGGATTCTAGTACTGGCGACCCTTGATTCGCTTGCCTTTTTGCCCGGGCGAGCTGAGGAAGCCGCCGTAGTTACGCATGAGCAGGTTGGCCTCGATGCGCTGGACCATATCGAGTGCGACGCTGACGACGATGAGCAAACCGGTGCCGCCGAGGAACGCGGTGATCTGGAACGGGATCTGCATCGATGAGCTGATCGCCGTCGGGACGACCGCGATGATGCAGAGGAACGCGGCGCCGACGTAGGTGATGCGCATCATCACCTTCTCGAGGTAATCCGCCGTCCGCTTGCCGGGACGCAGACCAGGCACGAAGCTGCCGTAATCGCGAAGCTGGTTGGCCATCTCCTTCGGCTGGAACTGGACGGTGGTCCAGAAGTAGGCGAAGAAATAGATCATGATGATCTCGGTCATGATGTAGATGAACCCGCCGCGGCCGAACTGGTCGTTGAGGAATTCGATCGCGCCGTTGCCGGGGAACCAGCTTCTCATGGCGCCGAACAGCACGCCCGGGAAGAGCATCAGCGATTGTGCGAAGATGATCGGCATGACGCCGCCGTGATTCACGCGCAGCGGGAGGTACTGGCGAGCGCCGCCGTACACCTTGCGCCCGCGCGTGTGCTTCGCCTGCTGGATCGGGATCCGCCGCTGCGCCTGCGTGATCAGGATCGACCCGGCGATGATGAACACGAAAGAGGCGAAGAGGAAGATGACCTTGCCGATGCTCAGGCTCTTCTCGGCGGACACGGTGCCGGCGGAGAAATTCGTCTGCTCGATCAGCATCATGACCGCCTGCGGCATGCGGGCGACGATGCCGGCCAGGATGATCAGCGAGATGCCGTTGCCCAGCCCGTACTCGTCAATCTGCTCGCCCAGCCACATGAGGAAGACGCAGCCGGCCGTCAGCGAGACGATGCCGACCGTCCAGAACGTCGCCGAATGCATGAACGATCTCTGCACGAGCGGCGGCACGGTGCTGTGCATGTAATTGATCCAGAAAATCGCCTGGATGATGCATAGCGGGACGGTTGCGTATCGCGTCCATTCCTGAATTTTCTTGCGCCCCTGCTCGCCTTCCTTCTGCATCTTTTCCAGCGACGGCACGACCGTGCCGAGCAACTGGAAAATGATCGAGGCGGAGATGTAGGGCATCACCCCGAGGCCGAAGATCGTCGACTGCGAGAGATTGCCGCCGCTGAAGAGCGAGACGTACTGCGCCAGCCGCCCGGCGGCGCTGTCATCGCCCTGCTGCTGCTTGGCCTGGAGGGCGGCGAACGCGCCCTGGTCGACGCCCGGGATCGGCACGTGGTAGCCGATGCGGTAGATCATGAGCATGAACAAGGTGAACAGGACCTTGTTGCGCAGCTCGGGGATGCGGAAGATGTTGATGAGGGTCTTGAACATCGATCGACCTCGTGTCGGTCTACAAAGACGACATGGTCACCGGCGGGTGACCATGCCACTTGATTCACTTGGTCTGGCGTCACTCGGCAGCGGGAGGTGCTGCTGCGGGCGCCGCGCCTTCAGCAGCGGGAGCAGCAGGAGGCGCTTCCTCCGCTGCCGCGGGTTTCTTCTTCTTGCCCGGGCCGCCTTCACGCGGGATGAACTTCTTCTTCGGCTTCGGAAACGCAAACGCTTCGCCCTTGATGTTCTGGGCCGCGCCGCCCGTCTTGGCGATCTTCTCGGCGGCGGACTTGCTGTACCAGCTGGCGAGGATCGTGAGCTTCTTGGTCAGCTCGCCGTTGCCGAGGATTTTCACCGGCTGCTTGAGGTCCGGGATCAGCCCTTTTTCCTTGAGCGCAGTCGCGTCAACCGTCGCGCCTGCGTCGAACTGCTCGAGGTCGGCGAGGTTCACGATGTAGAACCTGCGCTCGAAGTCGAAGTTGGAAAAACCACGCTTCGGGAAGCGGCGGAAGATCGGGGTCTGGCCGCCTTCGTAGCCACGCTTGATGTACGTGCCGACGCGCGCCTTGGAGCCCTTGTTGCCGCGGCCCGATGTCTTGCCGCGGCCGCTGGATTCGCCGCGACCTTTGCGCTGCGTCTTCTTGAAGCGCGGGACCTGTGCGGTGATTTCGTGTGTCATGGACATAGCTGTTCTCGCTTCATTCTCGCGCGCGTCGCAGGCGACGCGGCTAAATGATCAAAACTTTATGCGGTGACGAGTTCCCCGGCGCCCTTCTCTAGCTGCACGCCGCGGTTGCCTTCGACCTGGTCACGGTTCTGCAATTGCGCGAGCGCGGCCATGGTCGCCTTCACGAGGTTCTTCGGGCTCGTCGAACCGTACGCCTTGGTGAGGATGTCGGTGATGCCCGCGAGCTCGACGCAGGGTCGGACGCTCTTGCCGGCGGTCACGCCGGTGCCCGGACGCGCCGGGACGAGGACGACCGTGCTGGCGCCGCTCGTGCCCTTGACAGTGTGCGGGATCGTCGTGCCCTTGAGGTTCACCTTGACCAGGCTTTTGCGCGCGTCCTTGGTCGCCTTCTCGACGGCCATCGGGACTTCGTTCGCCTTGCCGTAGCCGATGCCGACGTTGCCCTTGCGATCGCCGGCGACGACCAGCGCGCCAAAGCTGAAGGTTCGGCCGCCCTTGACGACCTTGGCGCAGCGATAGATGCGAACGACGGCCGATTCCATGCCGGACTCGTCGCGGTCGCGATCGCGTCCGCCGCGGCCACCGGGGCCGCCACGACCGCGGCCACCGCCCGGTCCGCCACGACCACCGCCGCGACCGCCACCACCTCCGCCATGACCGCCGCCACCATGTCCACCGCCGCCGCCGCGCGACTGTTGCTGCGAACCGGGCGCCGTCGGCGGCACCGGGGAGGACTGGCCTTCCGCAGCGGGTGCTGCTTCGGGCGCTTGCGGCGCGGCGGCCGCGGGGGCTTCGGTGTTTCCGGTCGGTTGTGCGTTCTCTTCAGCCATAGTCGGTTACTCGTCGTAAGCGGGCGAGACGAGTCTCGCCCCTACAAACATTCGTTCACTTTAGAATTTCAATCCGCCTTCGCGGGCCGCATCGGCCAATGCCTTGATCCGACCGTGATACATCCGCCCGCCGCGGTCGAACGCCACC
>JAXDMN010000368.1:0-43353 GCA_034666045.1 Phycisphaerales bacterium
GTCGGCACGATCGTCTCGAGCGCGCGCGCCGCGACGCCTAGCTCCGCCGCGCTAGGCGGTTGCTCGGTCTTGTAGCCGCAGTAGATGATCCACGCCTCAAAACCTTTGCTGACGATGTAGCCGCGGATGTGGTATTTGCTGTTCTCCGCCTCAAACCATGGTCGGCCGAGTTGGTCTTCCCACGTGCCGATCACTTTCCCATCGTTGGCCTTCTTCGAGTATTCCTTCTGCGCGAACCAGGTGATCGCCCGGGCCGGTAGCGGCAGCGGCAGGTGGACGTACGCGACGCCGACGCCGGTCATCTTGCTCGGGCTGCGCCACTGGGTTTCGGTGAACATCGAATGCCGGCGCGGCGCGAGTTGTTCCCAGCGCTGCGGCGCCGCGATGTGGACTTTCACCAGCTCGATGATTTCGCTTTCCTTCAATCCGGTCGGATCGATCATCGCCTGGTGCTGGATCAGCCGCGCGGTCGAAACGGTCTGACCCATCTGGCAGCCGGTCATCGAAGACAGGCAGATCGCACCGGCGAGGAAGAGCACGGTGCAGCGCATCAGTTTGAACGACGAAATTCCCATAGCCTCTCCGACTGCATACGAGCAGAGGCGCGCGAGCGCAGAACGAACGACGCAACACGTCAGCTTGTGCGAATCAGCGGCCGACCCATTCGTGGAAGGTCGTCGGCCGGTCCCATTGGAACATCCTGGCGTTGGCCCGGTCGGCACGGCGCGAGCCGCGCGGCGTGAGCCAATCAATCAACATCGAAACATCGAGCACGAACGCTTGAGGGACAGTTGCCCGCTGCCGCCTCAAACGTGTTACGGGCTCTTCGACATCCGGGTTTGGCGATTTGCGTCAAAATCGCGTCCGGCCAAACCAAGGGCGGTATTTTCACGAGCCTGAACCGCAAGTGCAAGATCGTCAACCGCAACCGGGCGAGATCGGAGGCTTCCGGCGTAAACGGCCCACCCGTAGAAGCCGTTCGTGAGGAGTATGCCGCGTATGCGGTATTTTCCGCCCTCCGCGACGAAGCGGAGGCGGTCGCCGTCCCGGTTTTTGCTCAAGAGGGTCGCCTCGCCCTCGGCTCTTTTCATCTCGGCGAGGAATCCGCGAAGGGCAATTTCTTCGCCCACCGGGAGCGGCAGCGTGAAGTGGATTACGCCGTACGCCGCGCCCCCGCCGGGGCTGACCCAGACTTCATGCGTGTGGCGTAGGGAATTCTTGAATGGCTCGGGAGTCCAGTCGTGCGGGGGCACGACGAGCGCGTCGAGCTCGGGGATCGGCGTCGGCGCGCTGAGCGTGTCCTGGTACGCGGCTGATTGGGCCATCGGCGGAGCGGGCGCGGGTCGCGATGAAGCGCAACCGACGCAGGCGATGCCGAAGAAGAGAAGCGGAAAGACGAAGCGCATAAAGAACGCCGCGACCGGATTATTGACGGGGGCTCTCCGATCGCGGCGTCGAAATCGTAGCACGGGCGTGGCGGCCCGTGATTCAACCGTTATTTTTTCGCGCCAGCCGCCGCCGTTGCGGGAGCTGGACCAGCCGTCTTCTGAAAGCTGTATGTGCCGCCGAACTTCTTGCTGAAGCGTTCGACGCGGCCGGCGGTGTCGACGAACTTCTGCTTGCCGGTGAAGAACGGGTGGCAGTTCGAGCAAATATCGACGTTGATCTTCGCCGATGTGCTGCGCGTGACGAACTGGTTGCCACAGGCGCAGTGGACGGTGCAGGTCTGGTATCGCGGGTGCGTCTTGGGTTTCACGGGAAAACTCCTCTGGGGCAATGTAATTGTACGCTCGTACCCGCGCCGGGTTTGCACGCCGGGGGCGCAGGGCCGCGAGGGGCGAGGAATGTAGCGTCGTTTCCCCCGCTTGGCAAACGCTGGCCTGCGCCGTGATGTAGACAACGTACCCCATGGACACGATATTCAGCCCGCGGCTATGCTCAGCCGTCCGCCACCGCGCCCAAGGAGCCTTTCGTGCCTAAAGAGTTTATCAATCCGAACTTACACGTCATCCTGATCCACTACCCGCTGGGGCTGCTGGTCGTGGGGACGCTGATCGAGTTCTTCTCGTTTCTCGGCTGGCGACGCAGCGCATTCCGCGCCGCCGGGCGATGGATGCTGCTGATCGGCATCCTTTCGCTGACGCCGACGCTGTTTTCGGGGCTGTACGCGCTGGCGGATGTGAATCGAACGACGCCGATGAACTCCGACGACCTCACCTGGGCGCAGGTTCGGGAGGCGAGCCCGGTGCAGCGCGAGGCTTGGGACTTCCTGACCAAGCACGCCTGGTCCAACGCGATCGGGTCGGTCGTGCTGCTCATCACGGCGGTGCTGTGGATGGGCAGCTCGGACGATTGGCGACGCAAGCTGCACTTCGTCTGGCTGCTGCTGCTGATCGCCGGACTGGGGACACTCGTTTACGGCGCGTGGTTCGGCGGGGAGATGATCTATCGGCACGGGGTCGGCGTTGAGCCGGTCAGCGAGTCGGCGAGCGGAACCAGTGCCCCCGGGCAGGGTGAGTTCTCGCCGGCGGCGGCGGAACAGACGGAGAACATGCAGGGCAAGATCGCCTATTACGTCCCGCCGTTGCAGACACACACGATCCTCGCGGGCGCGGCGGTCTCGCTGGCGCTGGCGGCGCTGGGCGTCTCGCTGCGCGCCGGCGCGCGCGGCGATCGCCCGGCGGACTACAGCGTCGAACTTCCGGCGGTGCAATCCGGCATCGCCTCTGCGCTGAACCCGTCGTTCAGCCGCGCCGGCGATCCGGACGAATATGAGCCGGATTTCGACGGCCCGCGCCGCGCGCCTCGCCCGCGCCCGGCCGCGGGGCGCTTCTGGCTGATCGCCGCCGTGCTCGCAATCGGCACGTCGGTCACCGGATTGTGGACGCTGGCGTATTTCTCCGACGTCTGGAACATCAAAGAGCTCTGGGGAATCATCGTCGACGGGCCGATCCTCCAGAACCGCCGGCTCGCTCACACGATCACGGGCGGCGGCGTCATCGCGCTGCTGCTGTTGCTGTCGGTCATCGCGCGGATCACCGCCGGGCGGCGGTTCGTGGTGTTGCTTTTCACGATGCTCCTCGTTGTCGCCGTCATTGCGCAGGTCTGGTTCGGCAGCCTGCTGATGTTCGACACGCCGGCCGGGCGGATAGGGAGCTTCAACGTATCGGAGCCGGCGCTGACCAACGTGACTCCCGCAGCCGAAGCGAAGACACTCGTGCCCGCGACCACGCCGGCAACGACCAAGACAACGACCGCGCCCGCGCCGGTCCCGTGATCCGGCCCGTGCGCATGGTGGGGACGATCATGCCCGACGCCCTCGACTATCGCCCCTCCTTCGGCGCGGTGCACTACAAGCCGCGCGGGCACTTCGACCTGCACCGCGCGATCGTCGCCATCCCGACGATGATGCTCGCCGCCCTTCTCGTCGGCGCGGCGTATGGCGCGGGCGATGTCTCGATCAGGCAGATCATCTTCAAAGGGCTCGCGCTGGGCGCGACGGGCGTGGCGGTCGGGTTACTGGCGGTCGGGGCGAATCGATGGGCGCGCGTGCGGCCGCCGTCGGCGGCGACGCTCATCGCCGTTGCGATCGGATTCGCCGCGCTGTACGGCAGTTGGGTCGCGTGGGTCAGCGTCATCCTGGCGCGCATCGGGGCGCAGGTCGACATCCTCGCCGCGCTCCGGCTGGCGATTCGCCCGCTGGCGCTCTGGGGCCTGATGACGCAAATGAACGCGATTGGCGTCTGGAGTTACCGGGATAACCTGGTGCACGGCTGGCCCTTGACCGCGATCTGGGTCATCGAAGCGCTCGCGCTGATCCTGATTCCCGCGGTGTTCGCGACGCGCACCGAGCTGGCGAAGAGCGATCGCCCCTATTGCGAAAAGTGCCGCCGGTTCCTCGTCCGCCACAGCGGCCTTGCCCGCTTCGCCGGCGACGACCTGGATCGCGACCCGGACACGATCGCCCACATCGAGCGGCGCGACTTCGATCATCTGCTCACGCTCGGCCCGCCCGCCGACGAAGACGCGCCCTACATCGGCGTCGAGCTCCTGCGCTGCCCGAAGTGCGGCGAGACGAACACGCTGTCGTTCCGGCGGTACATGCTGGTCGTCAACGAGCATCACCAGTTGGCCGCGCTCTCCGACCCGCTGATCGAGCGGCTGCTGATCACCCGGGAGCAGGCGGAGCAGATCATCGGGCTCAAGGAGCGTCTCCCGAAGGCGGCTGAGTCGTTACAATCCGCCGCGTCGTCCGCACCGCCGGAACCGCAGCCGCCGCCGGCGAAGTCGCAGGAGGGATCGTAATGCCCGAGGAAGCGCCGCCGCTTACGCTCATCGCGTATCGCATCCACAAGTACCCGTCGATGCCGATCGTCCCCGCGGCCGCGATGCGCGAGTGGATGGACAAGACGCACGAACGCTTCGCCTACCGATGCCTGCCGCTGCTCATCGCCAACCAGAACGGGTGGTTCATCGTCAACACGCACCGCATCCGCTGCGTCTGGAACGGCGGCGAAAGCGAGAAGGACCTGAAAGTGATGGACGGCGGCGGCCCGCCCGGCACGCCCTGCCCGGCTGAGAGCCACTTCGGGCACGGCGTCCTCACCTTCAACCTCAACTACTTGTTCCGCACGCCACCGGGATGGAACTTGTGGGCGCGCGGCCCCGCGAACTGGCCGAAGCACGGCGTCGCGGCGCTGGAAGGAATCATCGAAACCGATTGGTCCGTAGCGACCTTCACGATGAACTGGAAGCTGACATCGAAGCAGCCGGTCGATTTTCTGCCCGGCGAGCCGATCTGCATGATCACGCCGGTGAAGCGTGGCGAAACCGAGTCGTTTCATCCAGTCGCGCGCGACATCACCGAGGCGCCGGAAACCGCCGATGGGTTTAAGAAATGGTCAGACAGCCGCGTGAAGTTTAACAAGGACCTGCATCACAGAGACTCGCAGGCGGCGCAGGACAAGTGGCAGAAGGAATATCTACAGGGCTTCGGCCCGGGCGGCATGAAGGCGCCGCAGCATCAGACGAAGCTGGTGCTGCGCGAGTTCGAGCTGCCCAAGCCGCCGCCGCCCGAGAATCCGCCGCCGCCGACGTAGAGCTCGGCATGAACGCGCCACAACGCGAAAGTCGTCTACAATCGCGGCGCATGAAGCTGGAAGTGATCGCAACCCCGCCGCAGGAGAAACCGTGGTACGGCGATGGGTTGAAGTTCACGTGCAGCCAGTGCGGCAACTGCTGCACCGGGGCGCCGGGATACGTCTGGATCAGCGACGTCGAAATCGACCGCCTCGCGGTTCATTTGCACATGTCGCGCGCCGATGTGATCGAACAATATTGCCGCCAGATCGGCGACCGGTACAGCCTGGAGGAACGGCTCTCGCCACAGGGGTTGTACGACTGCATTTTCCTCAAAGAGGTGAAAGTTCCGGCGAAGCCGGGCGAAATCGCGCATACGAAGCGCATCTGCGGCATCTACGACGTCCGCCCGTTGCAATGTCGGACCTGGCCATTCTGGGATGGATTGCTGGCGAGCAGGGAGCAATGGGATGCGGCGGGCCAGCGCTGCCACGGGATCAATCGCGGTTCGCGGAAGTTCACGCTGAAGCAAATCGAATCGCTGCGCCACGCCAAAGACTGGCCGGCGAATCCGCCGACGTCGAAGCCGCGGTAGGACGTTTTTGTTGCCGCCGGTTGTGTTGTCGTTGTCGTCGTCGTGGGTTGCGTCGTCCGAGGCGCGAGGCGGCGCTGCCGGCGCGCCTTGGCGGCGGCGCGCACGGCCGCGGCATGACGCTCCGCCCGCGCGAGCTTCGCCTGTTTCGCCATCGCGACGGCCTTGCGCGCCGCGATGACCCTGCGCGCGGCCGCTTGCGCCTTCCGCCGCCGGGCTAATGCCTCGTTCGACGGGCGCGTGGTGCCGGACGGCGTTGTTTTGTGCGTCATGGTCGCCTGCGTGATCGGCTGGTTGCGCCAGTCCTTGCCGCTCGGCGGCACGACGATTTTTATTTCCGCCAGCACCCATTCCTCGCCGACCCGCGCGACGCGCACCGTCGGGACGATCACGCCGCGGTCGATCAGGAAGCGGATTTGCCGCTCCGCGTCGTCGTACAGCTTCGCGGGGAAGACCGCGTAACGGATGTGCAGCGCCTCGAGATGTAGCGGCCAGATCTGCGGACGCTTGTTGCGCGGGATGATGTCGCGCGACATGACGACCTCGCGCCCGCTCAGGTAGCTCATCACCGGCGCCCAAGGCCCGATGACCCGCTCGCCCTCCGGGACGATCTCGCTCACGCGGCGGCTCATCTCGGCGACGTCCTTCCACTTCGGGCCGTAGACCATCCGCTCATGCGTACGCTGTTCGCTGACGACCTTGATGCAGCGCGCGACGTTCGGCGCGGCCAGCATGATCAGACCGATGAGGATCGCGAGTTCCCTGTGCTTCGGCGGCACCCGGCGCGCGATCTCGATCACCAGCATCAGCCAGCTCAGCGCCAGCAGCGGCAAGACCATCACGTAGTAGCGCGGCACGGGCGTCATGAGCAGCGTGACCGCGACGGTGAGCAGGATGATCAGCGTCCAGAGCGGATTGCGGCGGAGCAACAGCAGGCTGGAGAGAATGACGGCGACGTTGATTACCTCCGTCGCGCCGGGGATCCACTTCTGCCCGAAAAATCCGTACGCCAGCTCGGCGCTGAGCATGCGCGGCACGTTGGTCCTGACGCGTGTGCCGGCGTCGGCGATCGAGGCGCGGGCGTCGCGCTCGTACCCGCCGGCGAGCGGATTGAAGCCGCGCACGCGCGGGTCGACCGCCATCACGACGACCCAGACGACAATGAGGATCGCCAGGCAGATCGCGTAAAACTTTCGCCGCGGGCCGGCGATGAGCCCCCAGATGCAGACGAGCGCCCACGCGATTGCGAGGATCCAGAACGTCGGTCGCATCAGCGCCGCGATCGCGAGACCGATCAGGAGAATCGTGAGCGGCGCAGCAAGCTCGCGATTTTCATTTACCCGCGTCGCTTGCGACGCGCGTTCGTCGGCGCTCGAGGACTCGCGCGTCGCTTGCGACGCGAAATGGGCAGGAGTGTCGGCGCCGAACGCGATGCGCAGTCGTTCCCATCCGTACAGCGCGAGGAGCATCCCGAAGAGAAACGGAACGTCGTCGCGGATCTCATTGGTGAGCTCGAGGTACCAACCGTTCAGCGCTGTGCACGCCGTGATCGAGATTGCGACCCACTGCGGGAAACGCAGCCGCACGAGCTTGTAGGTTACGATCAGGCAACCGAGCGAAAACAGGTGGACGATGATGATCGCGGGCCAGGCGCGATCGCCGAACACTTTTTCAACGCCGGCGAGCAGCACCGGCAGGCCGGGGTAAATCTGGCGCGAGCTGAAGGCGCCGAAGTGGTATCCCTTGCCGGTGGCGAGCGAATGCGCGAGGCCGCGATAGAGCGAGCTGTCGCGGCCGACGCGCCATTCGCCATTGAACGCGAGCAGATAAAAGACGGCGGCGAAAACGAAGATGTGAACGCGATGCCGGACGATCCAGCGTGTCAACGGCATGTCGGCGTCGGCGGGCACATCGCCCGCCTCGCCCTGCGCGCCCGGCGCATCCGCCGCTGCATCCGATTCAACCATCGCGGCATTGTGAGGCGACGACATGCGACGTCAAGCCAGCTCGCTGCTCTGATCCTCGAGCTGCGACCAGAGAGACGTCGCCGGCGTGGGCGCCGCGCGATTTTCCGCAACCGGCCGCGCCGCAGACAGGGAAGCCGCCGCCGCCGCGATCGGACTACTCACGACGAGCTGCGGCTTGTTCGCCGCGTTCTCATCGGAATTGAACACCGCCAGCGGCGAGGTGAACACGGCGCCCTTGAGCGCCAGCGCGATGATCGTCTTCCCCGCTGCCTTCTGGTCCTTCACGTACTTGCTGATGTCGACCTCGTAATAGCGCGCGATCGTGTCGGTGACGGTGAATCTGCCGATCGCGATCGCGCCCGTCGCCGGCTTGTTGTTCCAGTTGATCGTGTTCTCCGCCCACGTCGTCGTCGAGACGCCGAAGACGTCGATCGGAATATTCTTCGCCGCGGTGTTATCCAGTTTCCCGTACAGCCGCAACCTGGCCAGGCTGACGGTCGAGATGCCGGCGAGGTCGAACTTCAGATACGTCACGCGGTTCCAGCCGGTGTTGTTCTTCTTCACGCCGAGCGTGAGGTCGCCACCGAAATTCTGACCGGCGAAACTGCCGTCGCGCACGGTCGCGTCGGCGGCAGCGCGAAGGGTCTTAGTCGTCACTTCCTGGTACTTCGCAGTGTAGGTCGTGTTCGCGCCCGGCGTGTCGATGTTGTGCTTGATCGCCTTGCCGTCGGACCACGAGACGAAGTCGTACGTCTTGCCGTTGAGCACCTGGCTCGGCGGCGCGGCGAGCGAGCGCGTCATGCCGACGACGCCGACCGTGCCGAACGGCGTCGTCCGCGCCGCCGCGCTGTCGAGGCTCAGCTTCAGCCCGGCGATGTTGGTAGCCAGCGTGAACGTGCTCTTGCGCGGCTTGATGTCGAGGAAGGTGGACGACTTCACTCCGCCGGAGTCGGTGACGGTGAGATGGATGCGATACCACTGGTTCGCGTCGACTTCACCGAGTCTGGGGATGACGAACGAGCCGCTCGTGACGCCCGGGATCGACGTGCGGAACGGATGCGTGTGCGTACCGTGGTGGAAGACGACCGACCAATCGAACTTGCTGGCGCCGAGCGTGCCGTCTTCCGGATCGGTCGCCGAGCCGGTGAAGGAAATTGTCTGCCCGCCGCTGTAGAGCGAGTTGGCAATCGGGGAATTGATCGTGGGCGTCGGGGCGCGATTGCCGACGGTGATTGTGATCGGATTGGACGGATCCGATCCGCCGCGGCCGTCGTTCACGGTCAGCACGACATTGAATTTGCCGTCGTTGGCGAACGTGTGTGTGATGGTCTTGCCCGTGCCAGTCTGGCCATCGCCGAAGTTCCACGAATAGCTGAGCGTGTCGCCGTCCGGATCGTTGCTGCCGCCGCCGTCAAATGTGACGGCGAGCGGTTTCAGGCCGCTGGTCTTGTTCGCGGTTGCGACGGCGGTCGGCGCACGGTTGCCGCTCGAAAAACTGATCCGCTGCACGCTGCCGTCGAGGCCGAGGTACCAGAGACTGCCGTCCTTCGGGTTCACGTCGATGTCGACGACGCGCAACGTGTCCGATGCGAAGAGGACCTGCTTCTTCGCGACCTCATCGAGCCACCAGATCTTCTTCTGTCCGAAGTCGCCGAAAAAATACTTGTCGCTGTAGCTCGCCGGGAACTGCGAACCGGTGTAGAACGCGCCGCCCGTGATCGCGAAGCCGCCGGTGTTGGCGTAGGTGAAGATCGGGTCTTCGTAGTTCGGATCGCCGCCGTCGAACCCTTCGCGGATCGGCCAGCCGTAGTTAAGACCCTTCTTGACGTTGTCGATCTCTTCCCACGACGACTGCCCGACGTCGTTGATGTAGAGCGTGTTCGTGCCCGGCCTGAACGCGCCGGTGAACGGGTTACGGAAGCCAAGCGCCCAGATGAGCGGCATCGCGCCGGGCGTGGCGAGGAAGGGATTATCCGCCGGCACGATGTTCGACTCGCTCATCGCGTTGATGCGCAGCACCTTGCCGTTGTAGTTCGACAGATCCTGCGCATTGTCCCGCACCGCCGCCTCGCCGATCGCGAGGTACAGCATCCCGTCGGCGCCGAAGTGCAACGCGCCGCCGTTGTGATTGCCGGCGGTGGCGCTGACGTCGTCGACGAGAATGCGCTCGCTCGACGCGTCGAGCTTGTCGGCGTTGGTCGCGTTGATCGTGAACCGGCTCACGCGGTTCTTGGCGTTGGACGGGTTCTGGTTCGGCTTGAGCGGATCGGGCTTGGTGTAGTAGACGAAAACATACTTCTCGCCCGCCGGCGCGGTCGCGAAGTTCGGCGCGAAGGCGATTCCGTTGATGCCTCGCTCGATGGCATGATCGACGTTCAGCGTCAGCGCCTCGGTCGGCAGCAGCGCGTTGTTCTTCACGACGCGGATCTTCCCGTTCTTCGTATCGCCGACGAAGAGCCGGCCGTCCGGCGCGAACGCCATCGTCGCCGACACGGTGGTGTCGATCTTGGCGATGTTGGTCTCGCTGAAGCCGGCGGGCAGGGTGGACAGAAGCTGACGGCTTTCGAGATGCTCGATCGTGCTGCGGTGCCGCATCCCTGGCAATCGTACCGTCGCGCCGGCGCGGCGCGCAGCCGGAAATACCGTTTAGGAAATAATCAGTCTGCCGACGCGCGGACCTGCTGGCGGAAGATGTGCTGCTGGAGGTCGGCCAGCTTCGATTCGTCCGTGATCGGGCGGAGCATCGACAGCCGCTCGCCCTGGTATTCGGCGATGTAGAGGCATCCGGACGCCGGGTCCTGCGCGAGGTCGAGCGGTTGCGTGAAGGTGTTCAGGCCGGCGATGCCGCTGACGGATTCGGTGACGTTGCCGTTGTCGTCGAGCGCCAGGACGATGATGTCGCGTCCGCCGCTGAAGCGCGTGACGAGGATTTTCCCGTCGAGCGCGCCGCCGAAAAGCTTGCCGTTGCTTTTGTACTCCAGCATCCCGTTGGGCGAGACGCCGGTGCCGAAGCTGTAGGCGGGCTTGCGCCAATTGCGGTCGGGTCGCGTGCCGACGGGATAGCTCGTCACCTCGTACGGATCGACGCCGTCAGTCGGATTCCCGCCGAAGAGGACGTACTCGCCGCGGATCGGATTCGGGTGTCCGTAGTAGCCGCCCTGCTCGAGACGCAGAAGCATGTCCGGCTGCGTGGCGGTGATGGTCATCTGCAGGACATCGCCTCCGTCGTACGCGCCGCGCGCCGCGGAATCGATCCGGCGAATGTTGGCGTGGCGATTGGCTGGCGTGCCGGGCGTGCGTCCGCCCTCGGCGGCGCCGTTCACTGCTGTATAGAGCCGGCCGTTGCTGTGCCAGAGCATCTCATATCCCAGGCGAACGCCGGTGGCGAAGAGCGTGAGCGGCGCGTCTTTCGCGAACGGGTCATACGTGCCGCCGCCGTCCGGCGTTTTTGCGTCGAGCGGCTGATCGTTCGATAGCTTGCTCGGATCGAGGCGAAGCACGGCGGCGCTGAGCAGCCGCTCGACGCGATTCATGCCCCACTTCTCCGTCGGCGCGCCCATGGCGGTATGCGAACCCTGCGACCAGTAGATGCAGCCGTCCGGCCCGAAGGCGGGCTGGTTGTTCAGGTGATCGCGCCAGCTCCGCGGAAGGTTGATGACGACGTCGCGATACTCGGCCAAGTCCGGCCCGCTGACGGTGCTGATCTTCCCCGTCCACTCCGTCGCGCCGACGAGCGAAGGCTCGCCCCGCGCGTTGAGGATGAGCTGCCCATGGCTGACCCACAGCTTCGGATTCTGCGGCGTCGACTTCGGATCGAAGGCGATCCCCGTGATCAGCCGCGGCCCCTGGTTCGCCGCCTGCACGGACGTAATCACCTGTGACTGCGGGGCGAGCGCGCCGTCCGCCAGGATCTGCCGGCGGATGATCTTGCCGTCGACGGTGCCGGCGTAGAGCGCGTGATCCGGGCCGATCGTCAGCCCGGTGTAGTACGCGTGGTCGCTCGGCAGGTCGATCTTCTCGAACCCGACCGGATACGTCGTCGCCGGCGCGCCTGCGCTGGTGGTGAAGCTCATTTCGAACGGAATGAGCTCGGCGTCGCCCAGGTCCTTCACGCCGCGGACTTCAAAGGTGTACTGCGTGTTCGGCTCGAGCATGCCGAGCGGCGTGAGCGTGATGACGTCGCCGGCGGCGGAGGTGTTCACTTGCGCGGGGACGGGCTGCTTGTCCTTCGTGCGATAGAGCTTGATCGTGCTGACGTCGACCGTTGCCGGGTCGATCGCCTGCCCCGCGTTGAGCCACGCCTGGATGTGCGTGTTCGGAAGCACATCTTTCTCGCCGTTCGCCGGGCGCGAGGAAGTGATGGTCGTGACGGCGCTGGGGTTGGCCATGAACGACCCGCGGCGAACCGCCTGGATCACCCAAAACGCGCCGAGCGCGAGCACGATCAGCCCGATGACGAGCTGCTTGGTGCGCGGCGTCTTCCGCTCGTACATCAATGTGCTGGATTGCGACTGCATGACGACGTCACGTTCGTATCTAGCAGATTATCGGCCAGACGAGGAACGTGCTTTATCGTTACGTCGACACGATCTGAATGAACGCCAGCTTGTGGTTGATGTTCCCGGCCAGCGGCGTGACGCTCAGGGTGTTGTCGGTCACGTTCACCTGCACGGTTTTGCCGATCCACGGATTCGCCGCAGTCGTCTTGCCCACGAGCGTTGCGACACCTTCGACGGCGACGTTGTACGTCCCGGCTTGGCCGAGATCGCCGCCCATCAGGTGGACGCTGTAGCTGCCATTGGGGACCGCGATGTCCCACTTGCGGCCGCCCGGCGCGACGCCGGTGTCGAAGCGCTGATCGGCTTGCAGGTTGCGATCGTACGTCAGGCCCGCGGCGTTCTTGTTCCAGCCGTACGTCAGCCCGTTGCCGCGCAGTGCGTAGAGCCGGCCCCAGTCGGACTTGTATCCCTTCACGGCGGGCGTATCGACCGGCTGGAAGTTCACATTCACGCTGAACGGCCGCGGCTGATCGACGATCCAGAAAACCAGAGCTGCGGTGATGCCAGGCGTGCCATTCGCGTTGTACGGCGTCGCCGTCAGCGAGTGCATGCCGACGCTCGGCGTCCATGGGATGTACGAGCCGTCCGGGTTGTTACCGCGGACGGCGTACGGTTTGGAGTTTTCGTCCTGCACGACGCCGTCGAGCTCGAACACCACGCGCGTCGCCCCTTCGGTCAGCGCCTTGATCGACAGGTTCTTCGTCGGCAGGTCCGCGAGGTTGATCGTGCTCTTGGATTTCAGCGCGCCGAGCGAATAACCGGCGTCGGCGTTGATGAGCTGGAGCTTGGTGAAGTACGGGCGGAAATCCGGCTTGAGCAGCGTGATGACGTTCTTCGCGCCCGAGGAGTTGGGCGTGCCGAGCTGCGCGACGTAGAGGTTGCCGTTGCGCGGGTCTTCGATGATGTCGGTCGGGTCGTTGAACCCGTCCATGTTCACGCCGTTGATGCCGGCGAACGCGGTGCCCTTCGGGCTGGGCGAGAGGATGAGGATGTCGTCGCCGCCGCTGTAGCGGGTGACGAGGATGCGGCCCTTCAGCGCGCCGCCGAACGCGGTGGCGTTCTTGTATTCGATCGCGCCGGTCGGGGCGTAGTTCTGTCCGAAGTCGAAGGCGCTGTAGCCGTAGTTCGGATCCGGTTGCGTGCCGACGGGATAGCTGACGACTTCGTTGCGATCGATGCCGCTCGTCGGGTTGCCGCCGTTGAGAATGAGCTGGTTGCGCGTCTGGTTCGGCTGGCCGTAATACTTGCCAGGGACGATGTCGAACAGGTAATCGTGCATCGTCTCCTGCACGTTGGTCATGGCGGGAGGACTGCCGCCCGGCCCGGCGAGCGTATCGCCGCCGGCGGCGGAGCCGTTCGCGGGCGCGTACAGGTGACCGTTGCTGTGCCAGACGAGGTCATACGAATTGCGCACGCCGGTCGCGTAGATCTTCACCGGCGCGTTGGTGGCGCTCGGGTTGTAGGAGCCGCCGCCGTCCGGCGTCCGCACGTTGACGGGGGCGCTGGTGATCTTCGAGAGATCAATGCGCAGGATCGCGCCGCTGAGCGGGTGATCCGCGCGCACCCACGCCGGATCCGCCGCGCCCATCGCGTTCATGCTCGGCTGGCTGACGTAGAGCGCGCCGTCCGGGCCGAACTTCGGCTGGTTCGTCAGGTGATCGCGCACGGAGCGCGGCAGGCCGATGACGTAATCCTGGTACGTGCCGAGGCCGGGACCGGAGAGGCGACTGATCTTGCCGGTCCAATCCGGCGCTTCGGGCAATTCGAGGTTGGTCGCTTCGCTGTGGCTGACCCAGAGGATCAGGTTGCCCGCCGTTGACGCCGGGTCGAACGCCATGCCGATGATGAAGCGCGTCGTCGAGTTGTTCGCGTTGACGGTGTTGAACTGCTCCGGTGCGCTGAGCGCGCCGGTGGCGGAGTTGACGGTGTAGCGCACGATGTGGCCATCGAGCGTGCCGGCGTAGAGCTTGTTGTCCGGGCCCCACGCGAGCGACGCATACGGTCGATTCGCCGTCGCGGCTTGGTCCGCTTTCGAGAAGACGATGTTCGGATCCTGCGCCGGGACCTGCGCGCCGGTCGTGAATGTGGCGGAGAACGGAACGAACGCGTTGCCGTTCGTGTCCTTCAAGCCGCTCGTGACGCTGATCGTGTACTGCGTGAACGCCGCGAGCAGGGCAGTCGGCTGAATGGTGATCGATGCGCCGGCGGCGTCGGTGTTGACGTTGGCGTTGATGAACTGCTGGTCGCTCGTTCGGCGGATCTTCACGTTCGTCAGGTTGAGCGTCGCCGGATCGATCCCTGCGCCCGAGCTGGCCAACTGCACGGTGAACGTGATCGGCTGATAGCGCGGGACGTCGCCCGCGCCGTTCGCCGGCGTCGAGCCGGTGATCATCGGCTGCACTGCGAGCGGTACCGCGCCGTTCAGTGCAAGCGTCGACTTCGATGCGACCGAACTCGAGCTCGCCGGCCAAGCCGAAAACGCCGAGGCGTAGCTCGGGATCGCCAGCGAAAGCAGTCGGCGGCCCTCGAGCGTCTCAATCACCGCCGCGCGGATTGTCTGGGATCGTTCTCCCCGGTTCACGCAACACCTCAACTGAAAAGGGACATTCGCTCTCGCCACGTGCCGAATTGCGCACAGGCGCTGTCGGTAACCATCGGCACGGGAAAGCTTTAGCCTGCAACAACCCACGGCCAAGAGAACCACTGCGGGTGTGGAGCGCGGAAGGTATAGCAGGACTACCGCCTCGACAACTCGTAAAGTGCCCCGCGGAAAGAGGATATTACGTCTTCCGCCCTTTCGCCGCTGCGTTTGGCAGCGCAAACTGCTACAGGACAACGACCTATGGCTGAAAAACGGTTGCGCTGGGGCATCATGGGGACCGGATCGATCGCCGGCGCGTTCGCCGAGGGTTTGGCCCGGGCGGAACGCGGCGAACTTTGCGCGGTGGGCAGCCGATCGGATGCTTCCGCCGAGCTGTTCGGACAGAAGTACAACATCCCGCGCCGCCACGGCAGCTACGACGCGCTGATCCGCGACGGCGAGGTCGACGCCCTCTACATCGCCACCCCGCACCCCGCCCACGCCGAGTGGGCCATCCGCGCCGCGCGGGGCCGCAAGCACTTGCTGGTCGAAAAGCCGATCGGCATCAACTTCGCCGAGGCGATGGCGATCATCGAAGCGGCGCGCGAGAGCGACGTCTTCCTCATGGAAGCGTTCATGTATCGCTGCCATCCGCAGACCGCGCGGCTGATCGAGCTTCTCCGCGCCGGCGCGATCGGCGAGGTGCGAATGATCCAGGCGGCGTTCGGATTCCACTGGCCCAAACCCTGGAACGCCACGAGCCGCATCATCAGCAACGAACTCGCCGGCGGCGGGATCCTCGACGTCGGATGCTACCCCGTGTCGATGTCGCGCCTGATCGCCGGCGTCGCCAGCGGCAAGCAGTTTGACGATCCGATCGACGTCACCGGCGCCGGGCATCTCGGCAAGAGCGGCGTCGACGAGTGGGCCGCTGCGACGCTGAAGTTCGCGAATGGCCTCGTGGCGCAGGTCTCGTGCAGCGTGCAGGTGCAGCAGGAGAACGTCCTGCGCATCTACGGCAGCGACGGCTGGATCCTCGTCCCGAATCCGTGGGCTCCCGCCCGCAACGGCGGCGCGTCCAAGATCCTCATCCACAAATCCGGCGAAACGCTGCCGGAAGAAATCGTCATCGCCTCCGGCAAACAGATCTACGCCGTCGAAGCGGACTACGTCGCCCAGCACATCGACGCGCGGCAAGCGCCGGCAATGACGTGGGACGACACGCTCGGCAACCTGCGCACGCTCGACCGCTGGCGCGCCGCCGTCGGGCTCGTGTACGAACAGGAAAAGAGCGAAAACTTCCGCGACACCACCATCTCCGGCCGGCCGCTCCCGTCTTCGCAGATGAAGATCCAGGCCGGGCACATGAAGCACGGCACGATCGCCGGCATCGCGAAAGACATCTCGCGGATCGTCATGGGCTGCGACAACCAGCTCGACTTTCCGCACGCCGCCGTGATGTTCGACGACTTCTTCGAGCGCGGCGGGAACGCGTTCGACAGCGCATGGATATACGCCGGCGGCAAGCACGAGCGGCTGCTCGGCGAGTGGATGAAGCTGCGCGACGTGCGCGACGACGTCGTGGTCATCGCGAAAGGCGCACACACGCCGCTCTGCACGCCGCGCGACCTGACGCGGCAGCTCTTCGAGAGTCTCGACCGCCTCGGCACCGACCACGCCGACCTGTACCTGATGCACCGTGACAACGAAGACGTTCCGGTCGGCGAGTTCGTCGAGGTGCTCAACGAGCACAAGTTCGCCGGTCGCATCCGCGCCTTCGGCGTCAGCAACTGGTCGTTGCGCCGCGTCGACCAGGCCAACGTGTACGCGAACAAGAATGGCCTCACCTGCTTCGCCGCCGTCTCGAACAACTTTTCCCTCGCGCGGCTGATCGAACCGATGTGGGCGGGCTGCATCAGCTCATCCGACCCGGCGTCGCGCGAATGGTTCGCCAAGACCAAGACCCCACTGCTCGCCTGGTCGAGCCAGGCGCGCGGGTTTTTCATTCCCGGGCGCTCCGGCCCCGCGAAGCGCGACGACGCGGAACTGGTGCGCTGCTGGTACAGCCCGGACAACTTCGAGCGGCAGAAACGCGTCTTCCAGCTCGCCGAGCGACGCGGCGTCCAGCCGATCAACATCGCGCTGGCGTACGTGCTGAACCAGCCGTTCCCGACGTTCGCCCTGATCGGCCCGCGGCAGTTGAGCGAGACGCGCACGAGCCTCAAGGCCCTCGAGATCGAACTCTCGCCGGCGGAGCTGAAGTGGCTGAATCTCGACACCTGACGCGGCGTGCGGCGCTTCGGGCGCTGCATGGTTGAGCCGATGCCCGCTATCGTCGGGCTCGCATGATCGAAGCTGACTTCACCGTTTCCCGTCAGATCTTCTGGCTGCTCATGCTCGCGATCCCCATCGCGTGCGTCGCGCGGACGGTGGTGTTCGAGGAAATCTTTCGCGAGCCGCGCGAATGGTGCCAACACAAAAGCCAGAGGTGCCGCAGCTTCTTCCAGCGGAAGTTCTTCTACCTCTTCACGTGCGAGTATTGCTTCAGCCACTACGTCACCATCTTCTTCATCTGGCTGACAAAATTCCGGCTGCTGATCGACGACTGGCGCGGGTATGTCATCGCGTTCTTCGCGCTTGTCTTCGTCGCCAACGCCTACATGAACCTGTACTCCCGCCTGCGCGTGGACATCACCAGCGAGAAGAAGGACATCGAGCGGAAGGAAAAGGAGATCGAGCATAAGGAGAAGGAGATCCAGCATCTCGATGCGAAGTTGAATGGGGCGAATGATAAGAGTTGAGCCAGCGGTGAAGAGCCGACGCCGAAAGACGGATGCTGTCATCCTGAGGTACCCCGAAGGATCTGCGCTCCACGTCGCTCGACGCCAGATCCTTCGGAGTACCTCAGGATGACAGTTTCGCTTCATCGTCACCTTTTTTTCGCCGCGATCGGTTGCGTGGTGGCGGCGGACGACCTGGGCGGCCCGCCCGGTGTGCCGCGACCATGACCTGGAAAATCGTCGGAGTTGCCGGCGTTGCTGGCGACCCAGTTCTTCGGGTCGTCGTTCGCGGTCGTCGGCGTTTCGCCCTCGATGGGAACGAACTGAATCGACGCGCCGCGACCCGCGGACGGCCAGGGGGCGTCGGCGCTGAAGACGACCTCGTCGATGATCTCGCTCTTCTCGTCGCGGATCGCCACCGAATCGCCACTGTTCAGCAGCCACGCATATTTCGCTTCGCCGCAATGCGCCGCGAAGGGCGGCAACTTGAACTCGGCGTAGCACGCCGCGGCGCCGATGCCGATGACCGCATACTCGCCCGGCGCGATCGTCACCGCCGGCAGGACGAAGCGCTGCTTCGCGTCGTGGATTTTCCCTTTCATGCCGCTGGTGATCTGAAGCCCCGCCAGACGCGCCGGCTGCGCGCCGATGTTCTGGATCTCGACCCACTCCGTCTGCGCGTCGTCGGTCTCGGAGGAGATGGGGTCGTACAGGATTTCGGTGATGACCAGCGCCGGACGCGGCTGTGGTTCGCGCGCGGGCGCGGGGTCTTTCTTCGGCGCGGGCGCGCGCTTGGGCGCGGCTGCGCCGAGGAAGAACAACGACAACAGGACAACCGATCCCACCCGCTGGATCATCGATTCCTCCCGAAGTGATTGAGCGACGTTTACCGCGCGATCGCGAGCAGTCGCAAGAATTATTTGGATGCGCGTCACCCCCCTATTTAGCCACGTCGCTTGCGACGTGTGTTTTGCAGTGACGGTTACGCGCGTCGCAAGCGACGTGGCTAAATGCGGAAACACGAGTGTTTCCGCGATCGACCGCGCGGGGCGCACCGCGCGTTCCACGCGTTGTGACCGCGGGTGCGGCGCACTAAGATAAGCGACGGTTCTTGCCACGGAAGGCGCGTTCACGGATGAAGCTCCGAGTCAGGATGAATCGACCCAAGCGCTGGATCATCGCACCCCCGCACGCACGCGCGGCCGAGCTCGCCGAGCGGCTCAAGACGTCGCCGGTCATCGCACAGATCCTGCTCAATCGCGGCATCGCCCAAGCCGAGGAATGCTTTGCGTTCCTGCGGCCGAGCTTGAAATGCCTGCACGATCCCGGGCTCATGCCCAACCTCCCCAAGGCCGCCGCGCGCGTCGCGCAGGCGATTCGCGACAAGGAAAAAATCGTCGTCTACGGCGATTACGACGTCGACGGCATCACCGCCACAGCCATCCTCTGGCACGCGATCAAGATCCTCGGTGGCGAAGTTGATTTTTATATTCCGCATCGCATCGACGAGGGGTACGGACTCAACACCGCCGCGATCAACGAGATCATCGAGCGCGGCGCAAAGCTCATCATCACGGTCGACTGCGGCGTGACCGCCGTCGAGCAGGCGCGCGTCGCGAAAGAGCGCGGCGTCGACCTGATCATCACCGACCACCACGAATGGCACGAAGCCGCCCCGCCGCTTACCGACGGCGAGCCTACGCACGAGCCCGGCCCGATCCTGCCGCGCGCGTACACGATCGTGCATCCGCGTCTGCCGACGGACGATGACGGAGTTGCACGGCAGTATCCGAACCGCGCGATCTGCGGCGCGGGCGTCGCGTTCAAACTCGCGTGGGGCGTCGGCCAGGTCATGACCGGCGCGAATCGCGTGAGCGATGAGTTCCGCGCGTATCTGCTCGAGGCGACTGCGCTGGCCGCGCTCGGGACGATCGCGGACGTCGTGCCGCTGGTCGCAGAGAACCGCATCCTCGCCGCGTTCGGGCTCGGCGGACTCAAAGAGAGCAAGCTGGTTGGCATCCAGGCGCTGATCGAATCGGCCGGACTGACCGGGCAGACGCTCGACAGCTTCCACGTCGGGTTTCTGCTTGCGCCGCGACTGAACGCCTGCGGACGAATGGGCCACGCGCGGGAAGCCGTCGAGATGTTGACGCGCGCGGACCACGCCCGGGCCGTCGAGATCGCAACGTTTCTCGAATCACAGAATCGCGATCGCCAGGCGATGGAGAAGAAAATCCTCGACGCGGCGCTGGCGCAAGTGGAAGAACAGAAGCTGGACGGCGACGACTGCCGCGCGATCGTGCTCGGCGGCGACGGCTGGCACCCCGGCGTGATCGGCATCGTCGCGTCACGCATCGTCGACCGATTCTGCAAGCCGACGATCATGATTGCGTTCAACGAGAACAATGGGAACGGCGTGATCGGGCAGGGTAGCGGCCGATCGATCGCCGGGTTCCATCTCTCTCGCGCGCTCGAACACTGCGGCGAACTTTTGGAGGCGTACGGCGGACACGAGATGGCGGCAGGATTGAAAGTCCGCCCGGAAAATTTCGAGGACTTTCGCCGCTGCTTCTGCGAGTACGCGATGAAGAACCTCGAACCGGAGCAGTTGGTTCCTGAACTGAAACTCGACGCGGAAGCGGAGCTGCGGCAGGTGACCGAAGCGCTCGTGAACGACCTGAAACGTCTCGGCCCGTTCGGCCACGGCAACCGCAAGCCGCTGTTCTGCTCGAAGAATTTGGAGATCGCCGCCCCGCCGCGGCGTGTGGGCAAGACCGGCGACCATCTCCAGTTGTACGTCCGCCAAGGGCGCACGAGCATGCGCGCGATCGCGTTCGGCGCCGGCGACTTGTTCGACCGCCTGAAGCCGGGCGTCATGGTGGACCTCGCGTTCGAGCCGACGCTGAATGAGTACAACGGCTCATCGACGGTCGAGCTGGCGGTGAAGGATTTGCAGTTCACGGGGTGAGTGAACATGACAAGGTGACAAGGCGACACCGTGACAAGGTGAAAGCGGTAGATTGAACGCTTCACACCTCACTCACCTGCTCACGACTCGCTTTTTTCACCTTGTCGCCTTGTCATCTGCTCCCCTCCTCGTTGGGTTCGTTTCGTCACCGGCGAAGCGTCGGCGGCGGTGCATTTCGCGGTTTCCGGGCTGATAACGCGGTTTTCCACTGGCTTCGATTGGGTTCGTTTTCGGTGCTCGCGGGCGAACTGGATGGCGGCGTCCATCTTGGCTTCGTGGTCGTTGGCCGGCGGTTCGCCGCGGTCGAGGGCGGCTTCGCGGCGGGCGAAGGCGGTTTGCTGACGCTCGATCATCTCATTCGTGATCGCGGGTTGCTTAGCTTCATTCGGGACCGGCGGCTCATCGGCGGGCCAGGGATGGGTCGCGCGATGCTTCTTCGACTGGTCGTACTGGCGGAGCAGGCGCAGGAGCTGATTGTGCAGGCCGCGTTCGTAGCGGCCCATGAGAAGGAAGCCGTTGCGCGTCGGGTCGTCGCTGAATCTGCGGGCGAGCACGTCGGCGGCGGAAATCTCTTCGCCCTCGGCGCATTTTTGCAGTTCTTCCTCGAACAGCTTCGCCTGCGCCTGCGGCAGACGGTCGATGCGCCAGATCAGGTTGGCGATGTGCGGCAGAAGCGAACGCTGGAGCGTCGTGCGCGGCTGAAGCTCCTCTTCCAACTCGCGCAGCGCCGTCGCGTACGTCGCGGAACATTCGCCCGGCAGACAGGCATGGGCCGAGCAGAGGCCATGCTTGATCGCATTGCGACTGGCGCGACGTTTTCCCGCGAGGGTGCGCGGGCCGGTCGACCGTTGCGCATTGCGCCGGTTGGCGGCGATACGACGAGAAGAAGTAGTCCGCGCGACTCGCAAGTCGCTCGTGGCACGATCAAACGCAGGAGAAAACTCGATCGACATGACGTAACCCCTTTCGGAATGATGATTTAGACCCGGGAAACCCCTTCGGCATGCAACCCGTATTGTACCCTAACAGATTATTGGGATGTCAAGGGAATTTGTTACAATTTCTGGCCATGCGAGGACGTTGGTTTCGTAGGCTGGTCACGGCGTTATCGCTCGCGGTCTTCGTCCCGGTCGCGATCATGTGCGTGCGCAGCATCTGGGTCGAGGATTGCATCTGGCGGAACAACAGCACGGAGGATCCGATCACGCCGGAGGCGCGGGATTACGCGCAAAAGCACGGCGGGTTCGAGGCGAAGTTGATCGGACGCACGGAAGGCATGGCGGCGGCTACGTATCGCGGGAAACTCATGCTGGGGCACTATCGCCGGCGCGAGCCGATGAGCCGGTGGGATGATGTCTTTGAGCGCGAATATGTGAACCATCCGCAGTGGCAATATCGCGCGCGAGAGGTGTCGCTGGCGCGCGACGCCTGGAACGAGGGGAGCGGGTTTTGGGACCGCATCGGATTCAGCAGGGGGACCACGAAAGAGCCGACGCAATTCGATGACGTGTCGCGCGCCATCACCTTCCCCATCTGGCCGATCGCGCTGCTCACGGCGATTGCGCCGGGGATGTCATTGCGGCGGTGGATGCGCAAGCGTCGCCGGCTTCGCGGCGGGCTGTGCCTGGCGTGCGGATATGATTTGCGGGAAAACCCGCATGGCCGGCGGTGTCCGGAATGCGGGATGCTGCCGCACGTGAGTACAATGCGGGGTTGAGAATCACCCTGCTCGGAAGGAGCGCCGCACGCCATGTCCATCAAGCAGCTTGTCTCGATCGGTACGAAAGTGTGGTCGGATTCGGTGGAGCCGAAGATCATCGCGTCGGCCGTGCAGCGCGGGATCAGCGGTGCGACGTCGAACCCGATCATCATCTCGGACATCATTAAAGAAGGCGGCCTGGACGAGCGCATCACGCAGCTCATCGAAAAAGGCCTCAATGATTCGGCGATTGCGTGGAAGCTGAATGACGAGCTGGTGACGAACGCGCAGAGGACATTCGCGCCGATCTGGCAGCAAACCAAGGGAAACGACGGCTACGTGAGCTTCGAGCTCGACCCGCTGCTGGAAGACCCGGACAAATCGCTCCCGCACGGCGAACGCGTGCGGCACTACATCGAGCTGGGCATCCAATATTCCAACAACCAGACGAACCGCATGATCAAGGTGCCTGCGACGGCCGCGGGGCTCGATTGCCTGGAAGAGCTGGCGGCGCACGGCGTGACGCTGAACGTGACGCTCTGTTTCACCGAGCGTCAATACAAGCTGGCCCGCGATGCGATCTGGCGCGGCGCGCAACGGCGCAGAAACGGCCTGGACGGGTTCAAGAGCGTCTACAGCATCTTCGTGTCGCGCGTGGACGTGTATACGGAGAAGAATGTCCCGGATTTGACCAAGCCGGCGCAGGGGCTGGTCGGGATCGTCAATGCCAAGCAAATGTGGCGGATGAACGCGGAATTCTGGCGCGACAAAAACGTCAAATTACAGCAGGAGATCATCTTCGCCAGCACCGGCAAGAAGCTGCCGTGGCAGGCGGAGGATTACTACGTCGAGAACCTGGCCGGCAGCGACATCCAGACGAACCCGCCGGCCACGAACGACTACATCGACAAGAGCGACAAAATCTACCGCCGCACCGTGGACGAAATGCCGCCGCGCGAGGTTCTCGACGAGATCGCGCGGAAGGTGGACGTGGCCAGGATGGAGGCGGCGTTGATGTCGGAGGGCATCAAGAAGTTCGCCGACCCGCAGAAAGCGTTGGAAAAGTTGATTGGCGAACGGCGAGGGAAGTTGCAGGCCGCGCGCTAAGGCAGGGTGGGCGAAGACGAGGATTGAAGATAGAGGTTGGAGGATGGAAAAGGCGGGGCTTGCGCCATCTTCAATCCTCCATCGTCTATCCTCGTTCTTTTGAAACAAACCCGGGTGGAGAAGGTACCTTAGCAGGGCAGGGCGGGCATGAAGCCTGGCTGCTTGTCGTGCCGGCGGGATCGGTTTGACTGGTTAAAGCGGTGTGGATAACTTCAGCGGGCCGAGGCGGCAGGACGCCGCACCGCACGCACACTCGCCCCCTCAGGGATGAAAAGGGGTGCCGGCTTCCGCAGGGCGAATCGCTCCGCGGGGCGTCGGCTCGATCGCGCTTGATTTGGTAGGGTCCGTGTCGTGGTATTCTGAGCGTCTTGGTCGTTGTCCGTGAAGTCTCGACATGGTCCAGCCCCCGCGCAACGTGAACGGCTATCGCAACCGTCGATCCAACACCGTGAAGGCAACCGTCCCACTGAAGCCGCCGGCCGCTGTCGTTGTCGCCGTCGTTGCGGCGCGCAGCATCCGCAGGCCGCCGTCCGTTTTTCCATAGGTTCAGCCGGTCGATGCGTCCGCGCTGGCGTCCCCCGAGTGGGCCGCGGCGGGCGAGTGAGTGACCGGCTGAGGAGGCAATCTCGATGTCCCGTCGTCGCACCCAGCGCAGCACCGAGGATGAACAGAAGCGGCGTCGCCGCGGCAAGCAACTCTTTCAGGGGACGCTGATCGAGTCGTTGGAATCGCGTCGTCTGCTGACGACGGTGATCACCGACACCGACCCGCTGACGCCCGCGCCGTCACGCTTCTCATTCGAGTACAAGGACGCGCGCGACAACGCCGTCCGCGTCGTCGTCGTCGGCGACGTCTCCGCCGAGTTCATCTTCGCGCGCATGACCAAGGGGGACGACAAGGGGGGCGGCGGCTGGAACGAACTGATCCTCAACGAGCACGTCCCGGCCGGCAGCAAGGAGGACGGGCGCGACCTCTTCCACGTCTACGTGGCGCAGGCGTCGATCGACTCGTACATCTCGATCGCGCACGTGCCGCCCGTGACGACGCAGGGCCCGCGGCCGATGCAGCCGTTCACCGGCGGCGTCTCGCTCACCGTCTTCCCGTCGCGCGGCAACGAACTGTCGAAAACCACGCCCGGCGGCACCGGCGACATCTTCCTCGGTGCGCGCACGTGGACCGTCCCCAACGTCGACAATTCCGGCAACCGCCCGATCGTTTACGACAACTTCAACGGGCTGGGCATCGCGCCCGCACCGGGCAGCGGGCGGCTTTTCGCCGGCGTGAGCACCGCGCCCAACGTCAGCCTCGGGCGATTCATGTTCGCCGGCGCCATCTCCGGGCACGTGTTCATCCAGGGATCGATGCAGCACTTCTACTGCGGCGCGCTGTTGACCGGCATGACCGCAGGGCAGTCGGAAGGCGCGCCGCTCGACCCGGGCAACTTCTACGTCGCCGGAGACATCCGCGACATCCTCGTCAAGGGATCGATCGGCACGCACGACGTCCCGGGCGGCAACGACCGCGACAAGCCCAATTACTTCACCGGCGCCGACTTCGACATCAAGGGCAAGGTCGGGCAGATCCGCGCCGGCGTCGATTACATGGGCTCCGGCACGATCTACAACAACACGCCGGGCAACGGGCTGCGCACGCGGCAGCAGGAGATCGAGTTCCGCATCAACCCGGCGATCAACCGCGGGCAGTTCACCGATTTCGAGAACGGTCAGTTCGGCGACAACGACGCCTTCTTCAGCAACGACACGTTCGACACCGCGCAGTTCCTCGGGGCCATCAACAGCAAGCAGCTCGGCGCCGGCTCGATTCAGCTCAACGGGTATCTCCAGTCGGTCACCCTGATCAACGACTTCGTCGACTACTACGCTGTCCCGCTCATGGCCGGGCAGACCATCAACATCCGCATGCTGGCGCCGATCACGTTCCAGCAGCAGGTGATCCGCAACGGCGTGCCGACGCTGGTCACCGTCGAGCAGAAGTCCCCGTTGTACGTCGCGCTGATCGACCCACTTCAGCGGCTGGTGGCGTCGGACCATTCGAGCAAGGGCGCGCTGACGACGCAGGACCCGGACGATGCGTTCGATCCGCGCCAGCAGGAGCTGTTCAGCTTCAAGGCCGACCGCCCCGGCATCTACCGCATCGCGGTCCACACCGACGCCCCGACTTTCGCCGGCGCAATCCGCGCAGGGCTCGTGCGCTATCAGCTTCAGGTGACCGGGGTCGGCAACGTCGGCCTGGGCGGACTGGTCGGGAACACGATCGTCGCCACGCCGTCAGTCGGTTTCATCATTGATCCGGGCGGCGGCAACATCGGCGGGCCGGGCACCAATGCCAGGTCGATCACCGGCGAGTACTCGAACATCGAAGTGGTTCACGGCGATCTCGGCGCGGTCTTCTCGACGGATTACATCGTTTCGACCGGCGGCATTACGGCGACGTCAGTCGGCGGCAACCTGCGCGCGGTCGACGGGCTGAGCCTGGGCATCCAGGACGCCAATGTCTATCGCGAGAGCATTCAGGTTCTCGCCGTCACCGGCAGCGTCGGCATGGTCCGCGGACGCGAGTCCTCCGCCACCGCCGCCACCGACTTCAATACGTTCTTCAACACCCCCAATCTCAACTTCCCGATCGGCCGGGACGTGCAGTGGGTCATCGCCGCGGATGAGTTGATCACCGATCTCGTGGTCAACGGCAGCGTCGGCGTCGTGCAGGCCAACAGCATGGGCATCAGCACCTATGCCGGGTCGCTCAACGTCAACTTCGACGGCGTCGGGAAACCGGGCGTGATCGATCTTGTCGAATGCACGACCGACCTCGGCACCTTCCAGGCGGGCGGCCCGGACATCAACACGAATTTCGGCGGCAACGTCCGCTACATCCATGTCGGCGGCACCGCCTATCGCCCGCGCGGGTTCGGCGGCGGATCGCCGGAAGAAACCACCTACGTCGCCGGACAAGAAGCGCAGCTCACCGAAGACTCCGGCGCCCAGATCATCCTCAGGCCGACACTCGACCAGGTTTTCGATTCGCTGACCGGCGGGATCCTGGACAACTCCGGCATCCTCACTGTCCTCACCTACCCGATTGGGCGCTCGCTGACCGAACAAGGCGCCGCCGGCGTCGTCATCGTCCGCGTGACCAGCACGCGCGGGCTGGCGGTACGCGTCACCGGCGGCTCGGCCGAGATCGGCGAAATCGTTTCGCAGGGCACCGGCCCCGCCCTCGTTGTCGATCCGGGCTTTGACGGGATCGCCAACACCGCCGACGACAACCTCGGCGCGGACGGCATCCGCAACACCGGCGACGATCCGTTCGTCCTCGACCCCAACGCCTTCAGCATCACCGGCCAGCCGCTCGACAACAGCATCGACATCCGCGGCGGGCTCGTCGACGTCTTCGACATCAACGGCGGCGGGAACTTCAATTACATCCGCAACTTCACGCCCGGCGAAATCGTCAGCACCGACGTCGGGCCGACGCTGCTCCTCGAAGCGACCAACCTTGGCTTCGCGCGCAGCGTGGTCACGCCGGGCACGGCCGTCGAGGGCAACGTCATCTCAGACCTCGTCAACACCACCGACACCGAAGGCAGCGTCTTCCCGTACCTCCAGACCAAGGCCGCGATCATTGTCCACGCCACCAGCGAGACCGGCTTCGCCGTCCAGCAGCTTCGCGCCCGCGAGGCGATCGGCAACGTGATGATCCTCGGCCGCGTGCAGCGCATCATCGCCAACGCGGACGGCGCAGGGGTCAAAGGCGTCTACGAAGGGATCACCGGATCGATCTTCGTTCGCGGGCAGCTCCGCGAGATCAACATCGGCGAAGGCGTCATGCCCAGCGGCAGTGGCGAGTTCAGCCACGCCGGCATTTACGTCCTCGCCGAAGGCGGCAACTTCATCAACGACAACAGCGGCCTGGGGCGAATCGGCACCGTCGTCAACCAGGGCATGGGCAGCGACATCCGCGGGGACATCGTCGCCAACAACGGTATCGACCAGATCATTCTCGACGGCGGGTCGATCATCAACGCCGACATCGGCGTCATCAGCGGCAGCGCCATCGTGCAGGGCGACCCGGAACAGCCGGTCGGCGGAGCGAACTTCATCACCACGCGCGAGTTCACCACCAACTACCGCATCCGCCAGGACGGCAACATCAAGCTGATCTCGATCAAGAACGGCGGCGGGATCATCGGGTCGTGGCTGCGCATCTACAACATCGACGACGTCGTCATCAAAGACGGCTTCGGCATGGTCAACACGGTGTTGAGCACCGTCGGCGCCGGCCGCTTCGGCAACTTCACCGCGGACGGCTTCGGATTCCGTGGCGTCTTCTGGCGCGGCGGGCAGTCGCTGGGCAACATTACCGCCACCGGGCTGGGCAACCGACTGAAGACCACCGCCTATCCGGCGAGCCTGCGCTTCAGCGAATACCTGCCGATGGATCCGTTCTTCGGCGTTCGACCGGACGCGCTCACCGACCTTCACATCGTGCTCGGCACCTCCGCCCTGTTGCCGTCACGCAAGGGAACCAGCGCCTCCGGCACGCTCGACCTGTCGGAAGTGGCCGTCTCGCGCGACGTCGGCAGCATCAACGTCAGCAGCATCCGCGCGTCCAACTTCAACGTCGGCAACAACATCAATTCGATCGTGAACCGCAGCTACATCGATTCCGCCCGAGTGACCGCCGGACGCATCGGCACCGTCGCCATCGGGAAAGACTCGCTGCGCACCAGCTTCCAGGTGGCTGGCCCGGTCGGGCCGGTCATCGTCGGCGGAACGTTCCGCGGCTCATCGCGATTCTTCTCCTCCGGGCAGAACGGGACGATCGAGTCGTTCACGGTCGGCAAGCACCTGTACGGCAACGTCTACGCCCAGAAGCGGATCGGCGTGATTAGCGTCGGCGGCAGCTACGGCTCGCAGGGCACGCGATCGGGCGGATCGATGGGACAGTTCATCATCAACGGGTCATTCGTCTCCGACTCGACCCTTGAGGTGGACGACCGTCTCGATCAGTTGACGATCGGCGGCGACCTCGAAGACGGCACGCTGATCCGTCTCGGCACCCTCGGCAACAAGATCATCGGCGGCGCCGAAGTCGGCACCATCGACCTGAAACCCTGGGCATGATGCTGGATTGAATGCTTTCGAACCCACGCAAAAACAAAAGCGCCCGCACGACAATTCGTGCGGGCGCTTTTCATTAACTCACGTTTTCATTTAGCCGCGTCGCTCGCGACGCGCGCCGCTACCGCCCGCAATAATACCCCCCCGACGAGTAATAATACGACGACGTATAAACTGCCTGCGGCGCCGGATAGTAAACCACCGGCGCCGGCGCGGGCGACACATACACCACCCGCGGCGGGGGCGCGTAAACAATCCGCGGCTCATACACCACGACCGGCGGCGGGCAATACACCGGCGCGGAATACGACGTATACCCCCCGCGGTAATACCGCGGCGAAGACCCAAAGCTCAAGTTCGTGTACGAGTATCCGCCGCGGCGATACCCGCCGCTGCCGAACCCGATGGAGACGTCGAAGAAGCCGCGCGAGGAGGATCGATATCCGCCGCCGCCGCTCCATCCGCCGCCGCCGCCGGAATATCGTCCGCCGCGATCGGTGCCGAAACGGTGATCCGCCGACGCGACGCCCGGCGCGAGCATCAATGCACCCAACGCGAGGACGGCCAAATAAGACTTGTTCATAAACGGCTCCTTTGCCGGCCACGCGGCGAGCGCGACCTTGTTCATCATTCTAGACAATCGGCTCGGGGGCAACGTTAGAAGAGGTGGGTTACGGGACGAGCGCGATCTTCAAAAACGCGGTTTTTGGTGGAAAAACGGCGGGACCGCCGGATTTTGTAGCTCAGCACAGCACCAGGTTGTTGCGGTGCACGACCTCGTCATACGCCGCTTCGCCCAGCATCGTCCGCACATCCGCCGTCTTCTTCCCGCGGATTCTCTCGATGTCCGCGGCGGTGTAGTTGCTCAGGCCGCGCGCCAGCTCCGTCCCGTCCGGTCCGATAATCGACACGACGTCGCCCGGCTCGAACTCGCCGTCGACCTTCATGATGCCGGCTGGCAGGAGCGAGCGATTCTTCTCCACCAGCGCGATGACGGCGCCGCTGTCGACGCGGATCGACCCGGCCGGTCGCGCGGCGCCGATCCAGCGACTGCGGCTCGACTGCTTCTTCGCCGACGGCGCGAACAGCGTGCCGACTTCCTCACCGTTCATCAGCCGCAAGAGCACGTCCGGATCGCGCCCGTTGGCGACGGCCATCACTTCGCCGGCGTCGGTGACCATCCGCGCCGCTTCGAGCTTGGAATTCATCCCGCCCTTGCCGAGGGCGCTCTTCTCGACGCGCACGAGGGCGCGGGCGTGCTCGAGGCTTTCGACGAATCGCACCGGCTTGCCGGATTCGTCGAGCAAACCGTCGACGACCGTGAGCAGCACGAGCAAATCCGCGCGCAGCGCCGCGGCGACCATCGCGGCGAGGATGTCGTTGTCGCCGAAGGTGATCTTGATCAGCTCATCGGTGCTGATCGTGTCGTTTTCATTGATGATCGGCACGGCCCCGAGCTCGTGTGCGGCGCGGATCGTGTTGCGGACGTTGAGGAAGCGGGTGCGATCGTCGATGTCTTCACGCGTGAGTAGCACCTGCGCGACCGGCATCTTGAACGCATGAAAGGCGTCCGCCCACGCGTCCATCAGGCAGCGCTGCCCGACTGCGGCGACCGCCTGGAGCTGCGCGAGATCGGTCGGTCGCTTGGGCAGCGAAAGTTCCGCCAGGCCCGCGGAGATCGCGCCGGAGGAGACGATGGTCACGTCGACGCCGCGTTCGCGCAGGGCGGCGATCTCGCGGGCGATCGTTGCAAGAAACGCCGAATCGAGCCGCCGCGTCGTCTTGTCGGTCAGCAGTTGCGAGCCGAGCTTGATCACGATCGATCGGACGGCGGCGAGATATTTGTTTCGTGCGGAGACCATTTCGAGCGGGTGATAGTGTGGAAAGCTCGTTTTAAATGCAAACAGCGGCCCGGTAGGACCGCATTGCGACTCCAGCGGAGGGGAAATGTCTCCTTCGTCGCCCGATCGGGCACAATGCTGTTGTGATCACGTGTGCCAGGAAAGCAGCGGTGGCGATCGGCTTGGTCGCGGTTTTAACGATGCCGGCAACGGTCGCGGTGACGCAAGCAGCGCGGCCGGTGTCAGGACCGGCGTCGCGGCCGGCGGTGACGACGCTCGTCGATTATCCAAAAGTTTTCGACGCGATGCGCCGCACGATGGACGAGCGCGGGCGACTCGAACTTGAGCGCATCAAGACGACTCAGCAAGTGTCGGAGCGCACGAAACAGCTCGGTGATCTGCGCCGAAAAGTCGCCGCAACCACCGAGCCGGCGGCGCGGGCGAAACTCGAGGCCGAGCTTCGTCTGGCGAGCGACGAGGACGATGAGATTCACCGCGGCCAGCAGGCGGCGATCGAGCAATTGCAGGCGAAGACGATGCTGGAGCTCTTCCGGGAGATCGAGTCGGCGATTCAGAAGGCGGCGGCCGAGCAGGGCGTGACGCTCGCACCTTTCCCGCCCTATCCGCCGAATATCGATCGCATGAATGGCGGGCAACTCCGGCAGTATCTGGTGACGAAACGTTTCATGCCCCGTCCGGCGGGCGTACCGGACCTGACGGAACCCGTGATAAAGCTGCTGAATCAGCCCTCCACGCGGCCGACGTCCGCGCCGTCGACCCGCCAATCTGTTCCATAAGTTACTATCCTATCGACTGTTGCGTGGATTCAACCCATCCCATCTGTTAATTTGGGTAAAGAAGTTTCCGCCGCCCTCCCGATACCTACATTGTCGCAAGTTATCCAGTTTAACAGGCGATGGCAGAAACGCGGGCAAGGACGCTTCCGCAGTTTAACAGGGCCTCTACCGAATCGGCGGGATCGATTCGCAGGGCTCGCTACGAAGGAACCGTCCCATGCACAGCCGTATCACCGCCTCCCTCTCGCAGTCGTACGTCGAAGTCCTCCTCTCCGGCGACCGTGCCGCCACGCGGCGCGTCATCGATAACGCCCTCTCGCACGGCTTCGAAGCCTACGACCTGCTGACCCAACTGATCTGGCCGACGATGGAGCAACTCCAGCAGCTTTACCGCGACGACCGGATCAGCATCAGCAGCTTGAATCTCGCGACGCGGCTCAATCGCAACACGACCGAGCAACTCACGTCGTCGCTCGAGAAGCGCGAGAGCAACGGCAAGAAAGTCCTGATCTTCTGCGGCGACGATGAGCCGGAAGAACTCGGCGGGCAGATCTGCGCCGACCTCTTCGAGTGCGACGGATGGAACGTCCGCTTCGCCGGCGGGGGCGTGCCGGAAGATGAAGTCCTGGCGCTGATCGGCAGCGAAAAGCCGGACCTGCTCGTCATGTTCGGCACCCTGCCGAGCGGCGTGCCGAGCGTGCGCAAGCTGATCGACTATCTCCGCGACGTGAACTCCTGCCCGAGCATGCAGATCATGTGCTGCGGCGGAATCTACAAGCGCGCGGAAGGGCTGGCGGAAGAAATCGGCGCGGACCTTTACGCCCCGGACGCCGCCGACGCGGTGAAGATCGCCACGAGCAACCCTGGCCGCAAGGCGACCGTGGACCAGCAGACCGTCGGCCGCAGCCGCCGCGTCCGCAAAGCCGCGGCGCAGACGCGCAAGGCGCCGCAGGTGTCGCGCGAAGTGGAGAGCGAAGAAACGATCTAGTGTCTCGCCGGTGGTGACGTCACCGGCGTGTGCAGCGAGGAACGAAAATTTCCTCCTTCGTTCGGGCCGGTGGACTCCGCAAGGGGTTCACCGGCTCGTTTTTATGGGACAGGCAAAAATAGCGCGTGGAGTGGGCGTTGACGCGAAGGAGAGCGGTTAGGTAAAAGTGCTGTCGCTGTTCATCGGCCGCTGTTCGTTCGCGGCTTGAACAAAAATTCTTTCACGGAAGAACCGATGCGACGGAGCGCACTTCATTTCAGTATTCCCATCGCCTGTGCCCTGCTGGGCCTGACGCTGATCGGCGCCAGCGGGCGCGCGGATGAGCCGAGGCATACGTCGCCCCAAATGCTGATGGCCGTCAAGCCAACGCCGCGGCCCGCCGCTGCGATCCCTGCCAAATCCACCAGCGCCGCGGAGTTGCTCGTCACGGCGGCGCCGACCCGGATTGGTTCGGTTGCCCCGCGCGTGGTCGTCATGGAAGTCACCGCTTACTGCCCGTGCAAGAAATGCTGCGGCCCGAAGGCGCAGGGCATCACCGCGAGCGGGAAACGCGTGAACCACAACGACGGCTTCTTCGTCGCGGCGGACAAGAACGTCTTCGACTTCCACACCAAGCTGAAAATCCCCGGCTATGCGAACGGCCAGGCCGTCCCGGTGCTCGACCGCGGCGGCGCGATCAAGGGGAACAAGCTCGATCTCTTCTTTACCTCGCACGCGGAAGCGCTGAAGTGGGGAAGGCAGAAGATCGCGGTGACGGTCCTCGATTGACTCGCTGCTGCGAAGCGAACCGGACTCACAGAGTCCGGCTCCGTCGCTTGCGCGATTGACGATCATTCTTACTTTTCATCCGCTTCCACCTTCCGCGCTTCGCGTTTCGCGTCGCGGACTTCTTTTTTGTTTTCATCGTCCGGCGTCGGAATTTCGTCGCCCATCACGTCTTCGACGTACATCATCTTCACCGCGACCACGACCGCCGCCGCCAGCGGCCAGGCGAGGATCAAGCCGACCGGGCCGACCAGAATCCCGAGGAGGATCTGCGCGATGATGCCGATCGCCGGCGGAAGATCGACCGCCTTGCGCTGAATCAGCGGCGTGAGGAGGTTGCCCTCGAGGTTCTGAAGGACGAGGAACAGGGCGATCACGCCGATTGCGCGCTCCGGGCTGATCGTCAGCGCCAGCAGCGTCGCCGGGACCATCGAAAAGAGCGGGCCGAAGTTCGGGATGAAATTGAACAGCCCCGCGATGACGCCGAGCACCAGCGCGAGCGGCACGCCGAGCAGCCACAGGCCGATCGAGGTCGCCATCGCGATGACCAGCATCGTGATGCCCTGCCCGACGAGCCACCACTTCAGCGTGTAGCCGATCGCGCCGAGGACTTCGCCGAAGCGGACGCGATAGCTCGGCGGGCAAAGGCGGATGGCGCCGCGCACGTACAGCGTCGGGTCGAACGCGAGAAACAGGCCGGTGAAGATCACGACCAGCAGCGCGGCGAAGAGGTCCATCAGCGTCGCGAGGAATCCGCCGAAGCGGCTGAGCAACTGACTGGTCCCCACGCCGCTCGAGCCGAGGAAAGCCGGCGGCGCCGCGGCGGGGGCGGGATCGCTGGGCTGGGATGTCGGTTGCGATGTGGGTTGTGATGTCGCCTGCGTCGTCGGCGTCGCGCCGCCCGCGCCCGCCTGTGCCATCGCGATGCCGCCGATGGAGGTTTCGCGCACTTTCGCCTGGAACGTCTGCCACGCCTGCGGCAGGCGCTCGCCCAGCGCCGCCGCCTGCTTCGACAGCGGCGGCACCGCGAGGAACCACAGCCCGACCATCAACCCCGCGAGCACGACGAGCACGATCGCCAGCGACCAGCGGTGCGACAGCCCCGTGCACCACCGCATCACGTCCGCCATCGCCCGCAACATGATCGCCACGAGCACGCCGGCGAACAGCAGGAACAGAACGTAGACGCTGTACCAGAGAAAAAGCGCGAGGAAGACAAAGGCGACGAAGATCGCGGAGGCGACGATCGCGCGGCGCGTGAAAGCGTCGCCGGCGGTGGGTTCAGTGGTGTTTCGGCGCTGCGTCATGTCATGCGATACCGTCGCATGACATGTGTAGAAGATGCAACGAGGAAAACGTTTCTCACTCCCGCACGCGCTTCCACAGCGCATCTTCCACCGTGCTGAAGTTCCCGAAGCTCTTATCCAGCTCGTTTACCAGCTTCTGGATCATTTCCGGGTCGGCCTTCGGGTCCTTCAGCGCGTCGCGCAGGGCGGTGGCGGCGTCGGACATGTCATTGGCGCCCTCGGCGAAATCGCGGGCGGCGTCGAAGAGGTTCAGGTTTGCCACCTCGCCCGGGCGCGGCTTGTACAACAAACGCCAGGGGCTGCGGCGGATTTCGGCGGTGGCGAACTTCAGGTTGTCGCCGGCCTCCTTGGCGGACTGGGCCAACTCGTCGATGCGCGACTTGTTGCGCGTGAGGATCGAGCGGACGTCGCTGCTGACGTGCCTCGCGTTCTCCATCGTGTGCGTCAGGTCTTTCAGCGCAACCTGCGCGGTGTCGAGGCTCGTGTTGACCTTGGCCAGCGCGCTGTCGAGCTTGTTCATGACCGGCGGCAAGGTTTCCTTGAGCGTGCCGGTCGTGTCTTTCAGGTTGGCGATGGTCGTGCGGATGTCGGTCTTGCCGTCGCCGAGGATGTCGCGGAGATGCGTGAGCGCTTCGGTGAGGCGCGTGGTGACGGCGTTGTAGCGTTCGATTGCGGGCTTGAGATCGCCGCGCGCGTCCGCCAGCAGGCCGGAGGCGTTTTCGGCGGTGGAGTTCACCTTCGGCAATGTGACCGTTCGGATGTCGATGGCGATCTGCTTCAACTCAGGCGCGAGTTCCTGGACGGTTCTGAGCAACTGCGTCATCGTGCCCGGGCTGCCGACGAGCGGCGTGTTTTCGGCGAGCGGGCCGCCGGCGCCGAGGTGATCGAAGTTGAGCCAGCTCGTGCCGGTGACGGTATTCTGCACGCCGATCCGCGCGCCTTCGCGCAGGATGATGCGCTCGGGGATGTGGAAGGTGACGAGGATGTGCGGCTGCTGTCCGACGCCCGCCTCGGTCTGCCGCGCGATCGAGAGCGAGCGCACGATGCCGACTTTCAAGCCGCCGACGCGCACGTCGTCGCCGACGCGCAGCCCGCCGATGTCGTCGGCGAGCGTGAACGTCGCGGTGCGCACCTGCTGCGGCTCGATGAGCCGCCCGAGGCCCTTGATCCCCACGATCACGCAGAGGATCAGCACCAGGCTGATGACGATGAACAGGCCGGCTTTGAAGGCGTTGCGATCGTTGGTCGCCATGTCAGTTCCTCACCGTTCGCGAGCTATAACTTCCCGCCGAGTTCACCGAGCAGATCGTCTTCGTAGTGCCCTTCCTTGCGTCGCTGCGTGAGCGGGCCTTCGGTCAGGCCGTTCACGAACTGGCGGACGAGCGCGTCGCTGCTGTTGCGCATCTCGTCCGGCGTGCCGGAGACGATGAATTTTCCTCTGTCGAGCAGCACCATGCGGTCGGCGATGCGGAAGGCGGAATCCATTTCGTGCGTGACAACGACGCTGGTGACGCCGAGCTTTTCGTTGAGGTCGATGATCAGCTCATCGATCTCCGCGCTGGTGACCGGATCGAGGCCGGCGGAGGGCTCATCATAAAACAGGATTTTCGGATCGAGCGCGAGGGCACGTGCAAGCCCGGCGCGTTTTTTCATCCCGCCGGAGAGCTGCGCCGGCATCTTGTCCGCGTGCTGCCGCAGGCCAACCAGCTCGAGCTTGATCTTGACGATGATCTCGATGGTTTCCTCCGGCAGATCGCTGTGCTCGCGCAGCGGGAGCGCGACGTTGTCGGCGACGGTCATCGAGTTGAAGAGCGCGCCGCTCTGAAAGAGCACGCCGATCGACTTGCGATACGCCGCGAGCTCCGCCACCGTTTTCGTCGAGATGTTCTGCCCGAGCGCCACGATCTCGCCGCTGTCCGGCCTGATGTTGCCGATCATGAGCCGCAGCAACGTCGACTTTCCGGAACCCGACCCGCCCATGACGACGAGCGTCTCGCCTCCGACGACGTCAAGTCGAACCGCATCGAGCACGGTCTGCGTGCCGAAGCGTTTCGTGACGTCGATGACCTGGATCGCGGTGTCGGGCATTAAAATTCTTACAAGCCAAGGTAGTAGAAGACGGCGGTGAACATCAGGTCGACGGTGATCAGCGCGACGATCGTGTACACGACCGTCTTGGTCGTCGCGTTGCCGACGCCCTCGGCGCCGCCGGTTACGTTGAGGCCGAGGTAGCACGCCAGGCCGCTGATGAGGGAGCCGAAGACGCCGGCTTTGAGCAGGCCGGTGAGGAAATCCTGGAGCTTGATGATGCTGAAGGTGCGCTCGGCGTATTGGAGGAAGCCGATGCCGAGGAAGAAGCGCGAAACGAACATTCCGCCGGCGGTGCCGACGATATCGGCGATGACGGCGAGGCTGACCATCATGACGGTGGTCGCCAGGACGCGCGGGACGACGAGAAATCGGATCGGCGGGATCGCGCCCGCTTCGAGCGCTTCGATTTCTTCAGAGACGACCATCGAGCCGATCTCGGCGGTGATGCTCGCGCCGGCGAAGCCGGTCAAAACGATCGCGGCGACGAGCGGGCCGAGCTCGCGGAACATCGCGATGCCGATGATGTCCGCCACCTGCGCCAGCGCGCCGTAATCCTTGAGGATCGGCGCCATCTGGAACGCGAGGATCGCGCCGATGCAGAAGACGACCAGCGAAATGATCGGGATGCTGCGCACGCCGACGCGCACCATCTGGGCCCACAGGTTCTGCCACCCGAGCCGGCGGCCGCGCGTGGAAAAGAGGGAGGCTTTGATGGCGACGGCCGTGTCGCGCAGCAGGTATCCGAGGCCGCCGAGGAATTCGAGCCACCACAGGAAGAATCGGCCGAGGGCGGTGATGGGACCGGTGATGAGGTGCATGAGAAATCCGAAATCCGAAGCACAAAATCCGAAACAACGAAGAAAGCACTAACGAGGAAATGTTTCAAACATTGCTTCTTCGAATTTTGAAGTTGTTTCGGATTTCGTGCTTCGGATTCCGTGCTTACTTCAACGCGTCTTCTTCAGTCGCGACGACGCTGAAAATCGAATCCAGCCGCGCGATTTCCAGCAAGCCCTTCACGCGCGGCTGTAAGTTCGTCAGATAAATCTTCCCGCCGGTCTTGCGCATTTTCTGGAGCGCTTCGACGAGGACGGCGATCGCGCTGCTGTCCATGTACGGGACTTGTCCGAGGTTGAGCACGAGCTTTTTCGGCTTGTTTTCGTCGAGGAATTTCAGCAAGGCGCTGCGCACGGACGGGCTGTTGTGCAGGTCGATCTCGCCGCGCAAGGTGGCGACCACGGCGTCGCCGGCGTGGCGGATGTTCGGAACGACCGTGCTGATGTCCTTGCTCTCGGCCACTTCGCTCACGCTCCTCTTATCTGCGGCTTCTGCGGCGCGTCATGGTCGCGAGCATGCCGCCGTCCGGCTGCGCGGCGTACGTGACGCGGTCCATCCACTGCTGGAGACAGATCATTCCGATGCCGCCCGGCTCGAGCGGATCGCGCACTCGGCATGGCAGCGTACTCGGATCGATGCCGATGCCCCAGTCGCGCAGCGTAACCACGATCGTACCGCCGTCGCGATCTTCCATCATCGCCGCGACATGCACCGGGCGATCTTCCTGCCCGCGATAGGCGTGGCGGATGATGTTGGCGATCGCCTCGTTGACGCACAGGCCGATCTCATCGACGCCCTTGGCGTCGAATCCGTTCGCGGCGGCGAAGGCTTCGATCGCCTTGCGGACGGCGGCGAGGTTCGCCGGGTGACTGGTGATCTTCAACTCCAGTCGGCGCGGCGGGGTTGATGTGCTGGATGGGCTCATCAGTTCATCGCTTCGCGGGCCGCGTCGCCGCGCCCTGTTTCTGGAGCCACTGCCGCCACTTCACTATGGCCGGCCGACGCTGTTCGAGGTCGGCGTAATAGACGTAGCCGAAATCCTCGCCGGCCAGTTTATGCAGGCCGAGGATCGCGTACATCCGCAACGCCGCGTCGTCGCTCTCGAGATCCTTGACCATCTGCGGCGCGGCCGTGAAATCTTTCCCATCACTGGCGACGACGATGGCCGGAACCTTCACGGACATTTCCGTGCTGGCGACGGTCCGCGGGCCGGTCGGCTCGGTACACCCGCCACCGCCGGCGCACGATGCGATCACAACTATGGCAAATGCTACCCGCATCGTAACTCTACGCGCACGGCGACACCGTATCCGCCGACATCGGCGGCCGGGGCGGCGGGACTTCAGGGATTCCGCCCACCCGCCCTGCCGCGACGCCAAGTGTAGCGTCAGGCAGCATTTGGCACCTAGTTGATGATCCGCACGCGCCGGGGCGGGCCGGTTAGCGTCGCCGAACCGCTTTTAGCGAACGATCATACTTCCCGCTTCCCATGCGCCCGGGCTTGTGCCGTCGAAAAGCTCGGGCATGTTGCCGGTTTGGGCTTCGTAGTCGGACATGATTTTTGCGATGGCGCCGTCGGCGCGGGCGGTGGAGGTGGCGAGGAGGGCGACCGTCCCGCCGCTGCCTCCGCCGGTGATTTTGGCGCCGTACAGGCCGGCGGATTCGCGGGCGCGGACGAGGTTGACGAGCAGATCGCACTCGTCGGCGCCGAGCATCGCATCGTTCGTGTAGCTCAGGTGCGACGCGTACATCAGGTGGCCGGCGCGATTGAGGGCGGTGTTGCGCTTCTCCGGATTCGACGCGGCTTCTTCGAGATATTCGACGAAATGGATGACGCGCTGCGCTTCGAGGACGTGGTGATCGGCGGCGTGTTGGACGGGATAGAGCTCGTCCGGCTGGACGGTCGTCGCGGCGTCGATCGTGCTGCGGTAGACGCGAAGAAAATCGGCGCCGCTCATGAACTCCGGCAGGCGCGGGCGGAAATGCTGCTTGTAATCGGCCGGGTCGAGGTTCGCGAGGTAGCCGTTCATCGGATCGCCCTCGAGCTCGCGCCCGGCGGACTGGCCGGCGCGACGCATGGTCTCGAGGATGATCTTGTGCGCCATGAAGGCCGAGTAGCGCGTGCGGGCGTAAAGTCCGCCGCCGACGGAATGTCTTACCCCTGAGTTGATGCCGACGACGCGAACGCCCTCGGGCAGCTTGAGCGGCGCGAGCAACTGGTGCGGCTGGCAGACCATGCGCAGCAGCGCATCCGCTTCGCCCGCGCAGCTCGTGACCTGGTCCATGATCCCGCACGGCGCGCCGACGACGCGATTCTCAACCTGCTGGCAGAGCACTGCGACCTGCATCGGATCGAGGCGGTCGCGGATCGCGAAATGGTCGACGAGGTTCATCATCGTCGCGACTTCGATCGCCGCCGACGAGCTGACGCCGACGCCGAGCGGGACGGTGCTGAGAAGCGCGATATTGATGCCCGCGTGCTTGGGATTGCGCAGGTCGACGAATCCCTGCTCGTGCAGAATGAAGAGACAGCCGGCGAGATAACCGGCCCATTTTCGCCCGGGCTCGTTGAATTCGCGGCGGAGGTCTTCGAGCGACTGTGTCGCCAACGCGACCAGTGGGATGCGGAAGGTGAACGGTTTGTGATCGTCGTGCAGGTTGAAGCTGAAGACCTGGCAGTCGCGGTCGTCGCGCGTGCACAATGCGACGGCGGCGGCGCGATCGAGCGGGAGCTCGCAGACGAGCGAGCCGGTGTAATCGGCGATGCCGCCCATGACATCAAGCCGGCCGGGCGCGCGGCTGACGCGCAGCGGCTTCGCGCCCGCGCCGCCGGCGCCATCCGCGCCGAAATCCGCCGACAATTCGGCGCGCACGCGCTTCAGCAGCGTCGGGACGGGTTCAAGGTCGAGTGGTCGCATGCGAAACCGCCCCGGCCGCCTCGCCTGGCTGCGTCGCGGGCACGCGCTGATCGCGCGGGGTGCGGCGGCCCTCGAGGATGATCTGGTCGAAAAAGCGCGTGTGCCCGGTGTCGAACGTCGCGGCCAGGACGTAATCGCGGTCCTCGCGGATCTCGGGATATTCCAGCTCGAACGAGTAGGTGCGGCTCGTGCGGTTCCAGCGCGCTTCCTGATCGGTGACGGTGCGCAGCGATCCGACCCAAGGGTTAAGCACGCGCTCGCCGCGCGCTTCGGGGCTGTAGGGGCGATAGGCGAAGAGCTCGAAGACGACGCCGCCGGCGGCTTTGGTCGGGTCGGTGAATTGGTCCTGGAATTCCAGCAGCGCTTCGATGCCGTCGACGACGCCGTCGCCGGTCCAGTCCTTCACCTGCGTGAAGATCGGGTGGATGCGCATCGAGACGGGCGCGAAGAGCTGCGCTTCGCTGGGCGTACGCGCGTACTTCGACGTGGCCGTGCAGCCGCCGCCGTGAAGGAGAAGCGTTATCAGCAGCAGGGCAACAGCGGTGCGGTTCACGGCGGAAATGTACGCGTCGTCGGCGGAACGTGTCAACGAACGGCCCGCCGGTACAATGCGCGGCAGATGCCCGATTTGTGGCGGCGGCCATTGGAAAATTATCGGGGGCGGCTGATGCGGTGCGCCCCGGGGACGCACGCCGCCGCGGCGGCGATGCTGGCACAGGCGCGCGTGCCGGCGGAATCGCGCGTGCTCGATCTCGCCTCCGGCACCGGCGCATTCCTCGCCCGGCTGCGCGACAGCGGATTTTCCAATTTGTCGGCCGTCGAGTTGAACGTCGAAGGGTTCGATCTGGAAGGCGTGACGCCGCAGCCGGTGGATTTGAACTCGTCCTTCGCGGACGGCCCGCTGCCGCGTGACGCGTTCGATCTCGTGTCGGCGATCGAGATCATCGAACACCTCGATTGCCCGCGCGCGTTTCTGCGGAACATTCACGCGATCCTGCGGGAGGGCGGACATTTGCTTCTGACGACGCCGAACGTCGCGAGCTGGCTCGGCCGCGCGCGATTTCTGCTCAGCGGCGAGCTTCGCCAGTTCCAGCGTCACGATTACAACCACCAGCGTCACATCTCGCCGACCACGCCCGTTCAGATGCGACTGATGTTTGAGGAAATCGGCTTCGAGCTGATCGCGATGAAGACGGCCGGAACATTTTTCGGGCCGTTGAAGCGGGCGGTGTTCGCGCCGGTCGCACTGCTGGCGCGGATGATGTGGGGAAGTTTTTCAGACGGCGACGTGGTCATCTATCTCGTGCGAAAAACGAGTCGGACAAGCGAATCGGCCGGGCGGGACTCGTTCTACTTTCGCACGACGGGGGCTTGAATCGCGCGGTTAATAGAGAAGTTGTCATCCTGAGGTAATCAGAAGGATCTGGCGACGAACGACCAGGGACTCAGATCCTTCGGGGTACCTCAGGATGACATTGCGCTGAAGTCGAAACGCCATAGGAACGGGCGCGCCGCTACTCCGCGTAGATCCGCGTCCAGATCGAGCGTTTCGGTTGTGCGGGCAGCATCAGCAATGAGATTTCCTCGCCCACCGCCGGCACCGGGACGCGGGGCGGGGAGAGCATGGCGTAGATCCGCCGATCGGGTGCGCCGACGAGGCTGTAGCGCACGACGCGCGAGCGCGGCGCGTAAGCGGAATGGCGGACTTCGGTCACCACGCCCGCGGCCGGGACGCCGAGCTGCCAGACGCGCAGCACCTGGCGGCGCACGAAGAGCGCGATGATCGACAACACGATAATGACCGGCAGGAACATCAACGACATCGCGAGCTGGCGCGTCCAGGGCATCGGCGTGACCTGGCCGGTCCAGTCGTTCGGATCGTCGCGCGCGATGCGGATTTCCAGCGGATTGCCGACCACCAGGTAGCCCGGCGCCGGCGGGAGTTCGCCGGTGAACTCGCGCGTCGTGCCGTCCGGCATCGTTCCGACGAGCGTCACCGTGGTGAACCCCTCGCGCATCGCCGATTGGCCCTTGATGTATTTTTCTCCCGCCGTCTTGATGATGGTTTGGACCGGGATGCCGTTCTTGATGATGTCGCGGTCGCGCAGTCCGTCGCGGACGCGGCCGATCGTGAACCAGCCGATCACCAGCACGACCGCGAGCGCGGAAAGCCACCAGATGCGGACGTGAATGTCGCCCCAGGCGCGGCGGCGGGCGCGCGAGGTGATCGGCCGCGGCGGGCGCGGCAAGTCGGTCGGCGTCGCCGCGGATGTTGTGGCGGAAGATTCGTCAGTTTGCGACACGAGGCGGCAGGATAAACGATTGATGAATCGTTGCCAGCCGTTGCAATCGCTTGGCGCGTCACTTCACGGGCACGAGCTGCATCTTGCAGATCGGACATCGCCCCGGCTTGTCGGAACGAATCTCCTCGTGCATCGGGCAGGTGTAGACTATTCGCTTCTGCGTGGCGGGCGCAGGTCCGGCGACTTTGCGCGCGACTGAGCCGGGCGGATGCGCGTACCAGCCGGGATCGGCGTAGCTCTCGTCGATCCCGTCGCGAATTTTGATGATCGTGAACATCCCGCCCATGCCGATCGGGCCGAACGGTCCGTCGCCGGCCATCATTGGCAGCGTGTTCGGGGGCAGCGGCATCTTCATGTGGCTCATGTCGTACATGCCGGTCGAGCCCATGTTCATGTAGACGGGCAGCAGGCCGCTCAACTTTTTCTCGACGCCGGTCATATCGACGCCGGTCATGTTCGGCACATCGTGGCTCATCGCGTTCATCGCGTGGTGGTTCTTGTGGCAGTGGAGCGGCCAATCGCCCGGGTTGTCGGCGACGAACTCGAGGTCCATCGTGTGCCCGGGCGGGACATTGAGCGTCACGACCGGCCAGCGCCCGGCGGGCGGGATCTCGCCGCCGTCGGTCGCCGTGTGCACGCCGTGGTGACCGTGGAAATGGATCGGGTGACTGTCCATCGAGAGGTTCGCGAAGCGGATGCGCACGCGCTGCCCGCGGCGGACGACCAGCGGGGCGGTGCCGGGCCACACGCGGCTGTTGAAGGTGAACAGGTTGAAATCGGTCATGACCATCGGGTTCGGCGTCGCCGCGCCCGGCGGGACGAACCATTCCTGCAGGAAGATGCAGAAGTCCCGATCGACGCGCTCCTCCGGCGGCCGGGCGTTCTTCGGGTGAATGATGAAGAAGCCCTGCATCCCCATCGCCATCTGGAGCATCTCGTCGGCGTGCGGGTGATACATCCGCGTGCCGTGCTCCTTGAGCTCGAACTCGTAGACGAACGTTTCGCCGACGCCGATGTGCGGCTGGGTCAGGCC
>JAXDMN010000369.1:0-9797 GCA_034666045.1 Phycisphaerales bacterium
GAGCTCGAAGACTGTGCTTTTCCGCTGCTCCAGGACATGATCCTCACCAGCGACCCCAACGTTGGATTCAAGGACGCGAACTGGGCGCTGCTCGTCGGCGCCAAGCCGCGCGGCCCCGGGATGGAACGCGCCGATCTGCTCAAGGATAACGGTAAAATCTTCACCGAGCAGGGCCAGATCATCGACCGCGTCGCCGCCCACGATGCGCGCGTCGCCGTCGTCGGAAATCCCGCCAACACCAACGCGATGATCGCCGCCAACAGCGCCCGGCGGCTGCCGGCGGACCGCTTTACCGCGATGGTCCGCCTCGATCAGAATCGCGCGACGACGCAGCTCGCGAAGAAGGGGAACGTTCCCGTCACGGCCGTCTCCGACGTTTTCATCTTCGGCAACCACAGCCCGACGATGTTCAGCGCGTTCCACCTCGCAAAAATCAACGGCCGCCCCGTCACCGAAAAAATCGGTCACACGGAATGGCTTCGGACTGATTTGCAGGAGACCGTCGGCAAGCGCGGCGCCGCGATCATCGCCGCCCGCGGCGCGAGCAGCGCCGCCTCGGCCGCCAATGCGCTGGTCGATCACGTCCGCGATCTCGTCACTCCCGGCAAGGTTCACAGCATCGCCGTCAAGAGCAACGGCGAATACGGCTTCGACCCCGAAGTCTGGGCCGGCATGCCGGTCCGCACCACCACGCCGGGCAGCTACGAAGTCATCAAGGGCCTGCCGATGGACGACTTCGCCAAACAGAAAATCGCCGCGACGAACAAAGAGCTCGTCGAAGAGCGCGAGGCGGTCAAAGGGATGTTGAAGTAGCGACGCGACAGGGGGAAACATTTCCAAGGGAGGCGCCGTGGCCGAGGGTCAAGCTGCCGTTAAAGCGTTCGAACGCATCATCGGTTGGCTGAAGAAGCACAAGCGCGGGAAGGCAACGCTACCCTCGCTTCGCAAGCCGGCGTCGGCGAAGGCGATTGCGGAATTTGAAGCCAAGACCAAGCTGAAACTCCCCGCCGGCCTGGTCGCGATCTATCGCCTGCACGACGGCCAGGATGAAGGCGCCGCCAACGAAGCGCTCGACGGGGAAACGATCGAGTCCGGCCTCTTCCCCAGCCTCGAAGGCAATGGCGATCTTCCGTTTCTCCTCGTGCCGCTCAAAGAGCTCGCCACCCGCACGCGCGGCTCCCAGATGCCCGGCTTCACCAAAGGCTGGCTCCCCTTCGGCGACAACTACGGCGGCGACAACATCGTCCTCGACCTCGCCTCCAAAGACCCGAAAAAACGCGGCCGCGTCCTCCAGTTCAACCACGAATACGGCTGCGCCGCCGAACTCGCGCCGTCATTCGACGTCTACCTCGAGCACGTCGCGGACGGCCTGAAGTCGAAGTCAATCATATGGGATGACGACTCCGGCCTGACGTACAAGAAGGGGCGCGATTGGGACACGCTGATCGAGAAAAAGAAGGTCGAGTACGACCCGAAATACCTCGAGGAATACGGCGGCGGGGAAGACTGACATCGAAACAGCTTCAAACACGCGAGTCTCGATCGAGGATGACAATCGGCCGCCTCCTGTTTACCCTCCTGCCATGCCCTCCGACTCCTCCTTCGACATCGTCTCCGAGCTCAACCTTCAGGAGATGGACAACGCGATCACGCAGGCCCAGAAAGAGATCGGTACGCGTTATGACTTCAAAGGCTCCGCCGCCGCGGTCGAGTTTGATCGCAAGGCCAAGGAGCTGACCTTCACCGCCGACGGCGAGCCGCAGCTCGAGGCGGTGCGAAAAGTCGTCGTCGAAAAAATGATCAAGCGCGGCGTCGAGCCTAAGGCGATGGACCCGCAAAAAGTCGAGCAGGCGACGCACAAAACCGTCCGCCAGAAGGTCAAGCTCAAGAGCGGCATCGACAAGGACACCGCGAAAATCATCCAGAAACAGATCAAGGATCTGAAGCTGAAGGTGAACGCCTCCATCCAGGGCGAAGCGCTGCGTGTCAGCGGATCCAAGAAAGACGACCTTCAAGCGGTGATGGCCGCGCTCCGCGCGAAGCCGCCGGGGATTCCGCTTCAGTTCAACAATTTCCGCTGAAACGCCGCCAGATGATCCGATTCGTCGCGAACGCCACCGATCGCCGCCGGTAGTACGAAGGTGACGACCTCCGCGCTTCCCCCACGTTCACGATGCCTCTTCGCCGTCCTGCTGATCCTCATCACCGCGATCAGCGCCCCCGCCGTTCACGCCGCCGTGAAACCCTCGCGCGCCCGCGCCATCGACTTCGACGAGAAAATCATCTTCCGCTCCCCCGAAAACCCCGGCTTCGCCGCCTGGGTCCAGCTCTGGGCGGAACCTAACGGCGACCTCGGAACCAAATTCCTCCTCCGCCGACAACCCGCGCCCGGCGAGCGGATCGAGCGCAAGCCCCTCGACGTACATCGCTATGAAGCCGTCGGCCTGCCGGCGAAATACGACTTCGCCAGCCTGATCACCGAAACTGTCTTCATGCGTTCGCGCGATAGCGGCGCGACGTGGACCGAAACGCTCCGCGGCACCGAGAATGAGCTGAACCAATCCGCCGACAGCGGCTGCATGTCTCCGATCACGCTAGCCGACGGCCGCATGCTCAGCCTCTCGTGGGGCATGCCCGGCTGCCTCCGCGAAAGCACCGACCGCGGCCGAACCTGGCGCCGCCTGCACGATCTCATGGATCCCGCGTTCTACGACGTCGCCCCGTTCACCATCCGCCTGCTCGCGGATCAGAAAACGCTCGTCATCTTCTGCCCGTATGCGCGCTCGTGGGGAAAAGGCAAACTCGTCGCTGGCCGACTCCACCACCGCCCCGGCACCCGCGCCGCGTGGCAAGCCGCGCTCTTCTTCTCGACCGACTTCGGCAAAACTCTCACCGGCCCGATCCCGATTTTCCCCAACGTCCCGGTCACTGAATCCGATTTCTGCGAGCTCCCCACCGGCGACCTGCTCTTCATCCAGAACGAAATGTTCGCCGGCGGCACCGCACACCGGCAGTTGATCCGCAACACGAAACGCGGCTGGGTTCCGGAAGAAATGGAACCGGTCGACAAACTCGCCCCTGAGATTTTCGTCCGCACGAACGAAGGCTATCTCGTCGGCGCAAGCCGTAACGCCCCCTACGTCTGGTCCGAAGACGACGGCCTCACCTGGCAAGCCGTCGAAGACATCAAGTCCGGCCAGTACCAACCCCGCGCCCTGCTCCTCAAGGACAACCGCATCCTCTTCCTCTGGCACAAAGGCGGCGATCTTCCCTACGGCCAAGCCGACATGTACATCGGCCAGCACACTTTCAAATTACAAGTCGTCGACCCGCGTCCGCGGAGCCAACTCAAACTCGCGCGCGTCTTCGATGAGAAAGCGCAAAAATACATCTGCGCCTTCGACGCCACGCTGACGACGACCGACGGCAACCCGATCTCGAACAAGTCCATCGAGTTTTCAATCGTCGCCCGCGGCGCAGCCGGCTACGAACCCTTTGGCGGCGCAACGCCCTGGGTGCACGGCTCCAAGCAAACCATCACCACCGACGCCACGGGCGTCGCCCGCGCAATCTATACCGATCAATCCGCGGTCACCGACATCCACCAGACCTACCAACTCGCCGCCCGCTTCGATCCGCAGCGCGAAGACCCGGCGTATCTCCCCGCGACCTCACTGACGATCGAGTACTACGCGGTGACGCCGACGGGCGAAGCGAAGTAGCCGTCATTCAGGCCGCCGGTACAGCCTTCAGTTGCTCGACCACAAAATCGACTACTGCCCCCACCGTCGTCAGCTTCTCGGCCTCTTCGTCCGGCACCGACAGCTTGAAGTGATCTTCGACCTCCATCGCGTACTCCACCGTGTCGAGCGAATCGAACTCCAAGTCGTTGACGAAATGTGTGGCCGGCGTCACCTCCAGCACCGGCACGCCCGCCTTTTCTGCGGCCATCTCGATCAGCTTCTGCTGAATCTCTTCACGCGTCATGGTTGCTCTCCTTCGTGTGTAAATCCATGCCGATCCAGTATGTTTAGTTAACGCTAACATGTCAACGCTCGCTGCGTCCCGTTTGTCATGCTTTTTGACACCCCCGCACCCTTCCATTAGCATCCTCCGCCCCCAAGATTCACGCGCTTCAGACGCGATCCGGGACGTAAATCAGGAGCTGACAGCCATGGCCGATTTGAAGATGGTCTACGAAAAAGATGCACCGCTGGACGCCCTCAAGGGCAAGACCGTCGCCATCATCGGCTACGGCAGCCAGGGTCACGCCCACGCACAGAACATGCGCGACAGCGGGCTCAAAGTCATCGTCGCCAACCGCAAGGATTCGCCCAACGGCCGGCTCGCGATCGAGCACGGGTTCAATCCGATGCCGGTCGAGGACGCGGTCAAGCAGGCGGACCTGATCATCATCACGCTACCCGACGAAGTGCAGCCGGAGGTGTTCAACAAGTCGATCAAGCCGACCCTCAAGAAAGGTCAGGCGCTGGGCGCGACGCACGGGTTCAACTTCCATTTCAAGACCATCGAGGCGCCGAAAGACGTCGACGTGATCCTCATCGCGCCGAAAGGACCGGGCCATCTCGTCCGTAGCGAGTTCGAAAAAGGCGGCGGCGTGCCGTGCCTGCTCGCGGTCTTCCAGGACGCGACCGGCAACGCGCGCAAGACCGCCCTTTCCTGGGGCAACGGCGTCGGCGGCGCACGATCCGGCATCATCGAGACGACGTTCAAAGACGAATGCGAGACGGACCTCTTCGGCGAACAAGCCGTGCTCTGTGGCGGCTTGAGCGCGTTGATCAAGGCCGGCTTCGAGACGCTCACCGAAGCCGGTTATCCGCCGGAGATGGCCTACTTCGAGTGCGTCCACGAGGTGAAGCTCATCGTCGACCTGATCTACCAGGGCGGCCTTGATTACATGCGCTACTCCATCAGCAACACCGCCGAATACGGCGATCTCACGCGCGGCCCGCGGCTGATCAACGACAACACGAAAAAGGAAATGAAGAAGATCCTCGCCGAGATCACCAGCGGCCAGTTCGCGAAGGAATGGCGCGCCGAGTACGAAGCCGGCATGAAAAACTTCAAGCGGCTCTACGAGGCGGACAACAACCACCCGGTCGAAGTCACCGGCCGCAAGCTGCGCAAAATGATGCCCTGGCTCAAGGCCAAGGAACCGCCGAAGCAGTCATGAAATCGCTCGTCGCGGCAATCGTCGCGTTGTTCTCAGTCGCTGCGACGACGATGGCGGCCTCGCCGCCCGCGTCCGCGACTTCCGAATCGCCCGCGCCGTCCACGCGACCCGAGCGCGCCGCCTGGCTCCGCGACGCGCGCTGGGGCGTGATGACCCACTATTTGCCCGACTGGATCGAGACGAAACAGTGGACCGCCGATGAGTTCAACGCGCTGATCGACGGCTTCGACGTCGACGCACTCGCCGCGCAGCTCGAATCGATCGGCTGCAAGTACTACCTCTTCACGATCGGCCAGAATTCCGGCTTCTTCAACGCGCCGAACGCGACGTACGATGAGATCGTCCGGCACAAGCCCAGCCACTGCGCCCGGCGGGATCTCATCTCCGATCTCTCGACGGCGCTGAAGCTGCACGGCATCAAGTTGATGGTCTATCTCCCGTCCGGCGCGCCGTCGCAGGACAAGATCGCGATCGAGAAACTCCAGTGGAATCGCGGCCCGCATCGCAACGTCGAGTTCCAGCGCAACTGGGAGCGCATCATCAAAGAGTGGTCCGACCGCTGGGGCACGAACGTGAGCGGCTGGTGGTTCGACGGCTGTTACTGGCCCAACCACATGTACCGTGGCGACGCGCCGAATTTTTCTTCCTTCGCCGCGGCAGCGCGATCGGGAAATCCAGATGCGATCGTCGCCTTCAACCCCGGCGTCTTCTTTCCGATCTTCTCCATGAGCGCCGAAGAAGACTACACCGCCGGCGAGATCAACGATGTCGAGCGCACGCTGATCAAGACCAATCGCCTGCACGACGGCAAGATGGATGGCAGCCAGCTTCACATGCTCAGCTACCTCGGCAAAACGTGGGGCCGCGGCGACGGGCCGCGACTTTCGAACGAGCGCGCGACCGCGATCACGCAGGACTTCATCAACCACCGCGGTGTCGTGACCTGGGACACGCCGGTCCAGCGCAACGGCACGATCGCCGAGCCGTTCATGCAACAGCTCCGCGTCCTTTCGCGCGATGTCAAACCCGCGACCCAGCCGACCACCGCGCCCGCGCCGCGCTGATCGCAGCCCGCGCATCTCCTACAATCGCAACGCCGCGATGTCGACCGAAGTGAACCATCCCGATGCCCGTCTCGCCGAGTGCATGATCGCCGATCAGCACCGGCTCAGCCGGCGGCTACGCGCGGGGGACCCGCGTGTCGCCGCAGAGATCGAGCGATCGGCGAATCGTCGCGCGGCGCGCCTGCGAGATCTCCCGAAGCCGCGCTATCCGATGGAGTTGCCGGTCGTCCAGAAGCGCGACGACATCGCCAGGGCGATCGCCGAGAACCAGGTCGTCGTCATCTGCGGCGAAACCGGTTCGGGCAAGACGACGCAGCTCCCGAAAATCTGCCTCGAGCTCGGCCGTGGCGTCGCCGGCATGATCGGCCACACGCAGCCCCGAAGAATCGCCGCTCGATCGGTCGCCGCTCGGATCGCGCAGGAGCTCGACACGCCCCTTGGTCACGCCGTCGGCTACAAGGTCCGCTTCAGCGACAAGCTTTCCGAGCAGACCTACATCAAGCTGATGACCGACGGCATCCTGCTCGCCGAGACGCAGGGCGACCGATTTCTCAACAAGTACGACACGCTCATCATCGACGAGGCCCACGAGCGCAGCCTGAACATCGATTTCCTTCTCGGCTACCTGAAGCAACTGCTCCCGCAGCGGCCGGACCTGAAGGTGATCATCACGTCGGCGACGATCAACCCGGCGCAGTTCAGCAAGCACTTCAACGACGCGCCAGTGATCGAAGTGTCCGGGCGAACGTATCCGGTCGAGACGCGCTATCGTCCGCCGATCGCGGAGGAACCGGAAGAGAACGACCCGGAACCGATCGATGCGATCCTCGCCGCCGTCGATGAGCTGTGGCGCGAAGGACCGGGCGACATTCTCATGTTCATGGCCGGCGAGCGCGACATTCGCGAGACCGCCGAGGCGCTTCGCAAACATCATCCGCCAGGCGTTGAAATTCTGCCGCTCTACGCGCGGCTGAGCGCCGAGGAGCAGCAGAAAGTCTTCCATCCGCACGGCCGGCCGCGGATCGTCCTCGCTACGAACGTCGCCGAGACGTCGCTCACCGTCCCGGGCATCAAGTACGTCGTCGACCCCGGCTTCGCGCGGATCAGCCGGTACACGACGCGCACGAAAGTGCAGCGCCTGCCGATCGAACGGATCTCGCGCGCATCAGCCGATCAGCGCAAAGGTCGTTGCGGCCGGGTGAGCGAAGGCATCGCGATCCGGCTCTACAGCGAGGAGGATTTTTTATCCCGCGCGGCGTTCACCGAGCCGGAGATCCTCCGCACGAATCTCGCTAGCGTCATCCTCCAGATGAAGGCGCTGCGGCTTGGCGACATCCAGGATTTTCCGTTTCTCGAGCCGCCGGACTATCGGCAGATCAAGGACGGTTTCGCGACGCTGCACGAGCTGGGCGCGATCGACGAGAAGAACGAGCTGACAACGCTCGGCCGCGATCTTTCCAAGCTGCCGATCGACCCGCGGCTGGCGCGGATGATCATGGCCGCGTACGACGAGGACTGCGTCGAGCAAGTCCTCATCCTCGCCGCGGTCCTCTCCATCCAGGACCCGCGCGAGCGCCCGATGGAGAAGCAGCAGGCCGCCGACGAAGCGCAGAAAAAATTCGCGGATGAGCGGTCGGATTTTCTCGCGCTGCTGAAGCTCTGGTCGTTCTACCAGGACCACGCCGAGCACCTGTCGACGAACAAGCTGAAAAAACTGTGCAAGGAAAATTTTCTTTCGTTCGTCCGCATGCGCGAATGGGACGATGTACACCAGCAACTGAAAAGTATCGCCGGTGAAGTGCTGCACCTTCGCCATCCGCGACACCGCCACTCGCATTCGCACACGCGCGAGTTGTCCCCGAAGCACATCGACGCGATCCACCGCGCCCTGCTCGCCGGCCTGCTCAGCAACATCGGCCTGCGGACCGAGCAGCACGAGTACACCGGCAGCGGCGGGAAGAAGTTTTCCATTCATCCCGGCTCCGGGCTTTTCAGGCGGAAGCCAACGTGGGTCATGGCGGCGGAGATCGTAGAGACGACGAAGCTCTACGCGCGCATGGTCGCCGCCATTCAGCCGCAGTGGATCGAGCGGATCGCGCAGCACCTGACGAAGAAAACGTACACCGAGCCGCACTGGCAGCCGCAAAGCGCGCACGTCGCCGCGTTCGAAAGCGTCTCGCTCTACGGCCTGAAGATCGTCCCGCGCCGCACCGTCCATTACGGCCCGATCGATCCGGAAGCGTCGCGGCAACTGTTCATTCACCACGCGCTCGTCATCGGCGATTGGCCCGGCGGCACGCGGAATGAGTTCTTCCAGAACAATCGAAAGCTGATTGAGGAGATCCGCACGCTCGAAGCGAAGCGTCGCCAGCGCGATCTGCTCGTCGAAGACCAGGCGATCTCCGACTTTTATGACCGCCGCCTCCCGCGCGAGGGCATCTACAACGGCCCGCTGTTCGAGAAATGGCGCCAGCACGCCGAGCGCGGCCGGCCGACGCTCCTCTTCATGCACCGCCGCGATCTGCTCAAACGCGAGGTCGAGGAGAACAAGCACGACTATCCCGACGACATCCGCGTCGGCGATTTTTTACTGCCGCTGACGTACGTCTTCGATCCCGGCGATCCGGACGACGGCGTGACCGTCACCGTACCGCTGGCGGCATTGAATCAGCTTCCGCCGGAACCATTCGAGTGGCTCGTGCCCGGATTCCTGCGCGAGAAAGTCGTCGCGTTGATGAAGACGATGCCCAAGGCGCTGCGGGTAAAATTCGTCCCGGTCCCGGAGCACGCGGACCAGGCGATCGCGAACCTGCGCTTCGGCGAAGGCTCGCTCAACGAGGCACTCGCCCACCAGCTCGGCAAAATCTCCGGCGAAGCGATGGACCGCGACGCTTTCGCGCCGCAGGAGCTGCCGCCTTATCTGTTGATGAATTTTCGGATCATCGACGAGGTCGGCGAGCTCGTGAAGACTTGCCGCGACCTCGACAAAACTCGCAAGGAACTCGGAATCGCGGCGCGGCAGACGTTCCAGCAGCAGCAAGGCCCGAGCGAGTGGCAGCGCGACAACATCACGAGCTGGGATTTCGCCGACCTCCCCGAGCGCGTCGAAATCCGCCGTAATGCGATGACTCTTCAGGGTTACCCCGCCCTCGTCGACGCCGGCAAGTCGGTCTCGTTGCGGCTATTCGACGCGCCCGAAGTCGCGCGCAGCGAAATGCGCGGCGGCGTCCGCCGATTGCTCATGATCCAGCTTCGCGAAGAAATAAAATGGCTCAGCCGCAAGCTCCCCGGCTTCGAGCGGATGTGCCTGAACTACAAGACGGTCGGCACGTGCGATGACCTCCGCGCCGACCTCGTCGACGCCATCATCGACCGCGCGCTCTTCAGCGTGGACGGCGAAGAAGCGGAAGTCGGCACGCGTCAGCAGTTTTTGGATCGCGCCCAGCTCGGCTGGCGTCGCATGTCCGTCGCGGCGAACGAAATGGGCGAACTCGTCGTGCAGATCCTGGAAAAATACCAGGCCCTTCAGCTCGAGCTCG
>JAXDMN010000370.1:0-18173 GCA_034666045.1 Phycisphaerales bacterium
CTTCGACGTCGACAACGTGCAGATGGCCCGCCTTGCGGTGCGGCATCTCGTCGAGCAGGGGCATCGCTGCGTCGGCTATGTCGGCGGCGCATACCAGGTCAGCAACAGCCGCGATCGATGGCAGGGATTCTCCGAAGCGTGCCAGGAAGTCCGCCTCGAGTGCTGCGATCTCGCGCTCGTGAAGGCGAAGGGGTGGCGCCTCGATGATGCGGAACGCGCCCAGTTGACCGAGGCGCTTCGCCGGGACGATCGCCCGACGGCGGTGTTCGCCGCGGGATACGCCTACGCGCTGGAAGTGTACGCGGCGGCGAAAGCGGCGGAGCTGCGCATCCCGCAGGACCTCGCAGTCGTCGGCGTTGATGATCCGCCCAGCGCTGAGCACCTCGCGCCGCCGATGACTACGATCCGCCAGCCGCTCATGCAGCTCGGCCACGCGGCGATGACCGCGCTGTTCAACAGTGCGCAGGAATCTGACGGGCAGGGGAATGAAACGCTCACCAGTCGAAAATTCGTGCCAGAGCTGATCGTCCGCCAATCGTCGCTATCGGTCGCGCCCGCCGCTGCCGCCGCGGCCGCGGGGTGAGCCAGTTCCCGCCCCCGTCGACAACGGAACCGCTTTTTCCAGAACATTTTGCGTGCACCGCAGTAGATAGGACTGAGGGAAACTCTGCGCATGTCCGGCCGACTCCATTTTTATTGCCTCGCCGCGCTGTCTCTGTCGCTCTTCTGCGCCGGCGCGGCGCCCGCGCCCGCCACGGCACCGGCGGCTGATGAGAAGGTCAACTTCAACCGCGACATCCGCCCGGTCCTCTCCGACACGTGCTTCAAATGTCACGGGTTCGACGGCAACAAGCGCAAGGCGGAGCTTCGCCTCGACACGCGCGAAGGCGCGATGGCGGACCTCGGCGGCGGGCACGGCGCGATCGTGCCGGGCAAGCCGGACGACAGCGAAGCATATCGGCGGCTCAGCAGCGATGACATCGAAGACAAGATGCCGCCACCGGATTCCGGGCTGGTGCTGACGCCGCGGCAGGTCGAGCTGTTTCGCAAATGGATCGAGCAGGGGGCGGAGTATCAGGCGCATTGGTCGCTGATTCCTCCTTCGGCTGATGTGAAACCCCCGGTCGTAAACGACCGGGCTTGGCCCCGAAATCCGATCGATGAGTTTGTGCTGGCGCGGTTGGAGAAGGAGGGGTTGAAGCCCAGTCAGGAAGCCGATCGCGTCACGCTCATTCGACGCGCGACTTTGGACCTGACAGGATTGCCACCTACACCCGCGGAAGTCGATGCGTTTGTCGCCGATGAATCGCCGACAGCGTATGACCGCCTGCTCGACCGCCTCCTGGCGTCGCCGCGCTACGGCGAGCGGATGGCGATGAAGTGGCTCGACCTCGCGCGCTACGCCGACACCAACGGCTACCAGATCGACACCGAACGCGCCCACTGGCGCTACCGCGACTGGGTCATCGAAGCCTTCAACAGCAATCAAAAATTCGATCAGTTTACCATCGAGCAGCTCGCCGGCGATTTGCTGCCCAACGCCACGCTCGAACAGAAGATAGCGAGCGGCTTCAATCGCAATCACCGCATTACGCTCGAGGGCGGCGTCATCCCGGAAGAGTACCGCGTCGAATACGTCGTCGATCGCGTCGAGACGACGGCGACGACGTGGCTCGGCATGACGATGGGATGCGCGCGCTGCCACGATCACAAGTACGACCCGATCACGCAGAAGGAGTTTTATCGCTTCTTCGCGTTCTTCAATAACGTGCCGGAGAACGGCATCGACGGCGCGAACCTCAATTCCCCGCCGCAGATTCCCGCGCCGATCGGGCTCGCGGCGCAGAAGCAGTTGGCCGACGTTGAGGCGAAGGTCGCGTCGACGGACGCGGCGCTCAAAGCGATTCAACCCGCGATCGCCGCGGGTGCGGCGGCGTGGGAAGAGTCGCTCCCGCGCGCAACCGAGCCGCGCAGCTTGCGCAACGGGCTGGTCGGCTATTTCCCGCTCGACGGCACTGCGAACGATGACGTTTCCCCCTGCCGCGGCGGCGAATTTCGTGACGGCGAGCCGGAGTACATCGAAGGATTGCTCAAGGGCGCGGGCGACTTCGACGGCAAGCGCGTCATCGATCTCGGCGACATCGGCCGGTTCGATCGGACCGACGCCTTCAGCTTCGGCGCGTGGGTTTTCCCCACGGATGCGACCGACGGCGCGTTCATCGCGCGGATGGACGAGAAGAAAAACCAGCAGGGTTACAACCTCTATTGGCAGCGCGGCGCGATCCACCTTCAGTTCATGCACAAGGTGCCGGAGAACATGATCACGCTGGTCAGCGCCTCGCCGGTCCCGGCGAACCAGTGGCATCACGTCTTCGCGACCTACGACGGCTCCGGCAAAGCGGCCGGCGCGAAGGTCTATCTCAACGGCAAGCCGCTCGCGATGAACGTTGGCGTCGACACGCTGACGAAATCGATCGTGGCGAACGTCCCGTTCCAGATCGGCGCGCGGCACAAGGGCGCGCCGTTCGTCGGCCGCATCGACGACGTGCGGATCTACAACCGCGTGCTCTCGGGCGACGAAGTCGAGCAGCTCGGCGGGACGAAGGTGCTGGTGCAACATCTTCCACCGGCGAAGCGCTCGGCCGAGCAGATGGCGGCGCTGCGACAACTTTATCTCGCGAACGCCGCGCCGCCGGAGCAGCGCGATGTCTCGACCCATCTCGCCGCCGCAACCGCCGAGCGCCAAAAAGTGCTCGCCGCGACGCCGACCGTCATGATCATGGCCGAGATGCCCACGCCGCGCGAGACGTTCATCCTCAAGCGCGGGCAGTACGACCAGCCGGGCGAGAAGGTGACGGCCGGCGTGCCGGCGAGCATGCCGCCGCTGCCGACGGGCGCGAAGCTCGATCGCCTGACGCTGGCGAAATGGCTCGTCGACGGCAAGCATCCGCTCACCGCGCGCGTCACAGTGAACCGCTTCTGGGAGATGTACTTCGGCGCCGGCATCGCCAAGAGCAGCGAGGATTTCGGCTCGCAGGCGGAATGGCCCAGTCATCCGGAGCTGCTCGACTGGCTCGCCATCGAGTTCGTCAAGAGCGGCTGGGACATCAAGGCGATGCAGCGGCTGATCATGACCAGCAGCACGTACCGCCAGGCGGCGAAGGTCACGCCCAAGCTGCTCGAGAAGGACCCGGAGAATCGCCTGCTGGCGCGCGGCCCGCGCGTTCGGCTTCAAGCGGAAATGATCCGCGACACCGCGCTGCTCGCCAGCGGGCTGCTCGTCGAAAAGCGCGGCGGGCCTTCCGTCCGCCCGTATCAGCCGCCCGGCATCTGGGAGGAAGTCACCAGCGGCGGCGCGGTCGTCTACACGCAGGACCACGGCGAAGCGCTCTATCGCCGCAGCCTCTACACGTTCTGGAAGCGCACCGTTCCGCCGCCGAACATGACGGTCTTCGACGCGCCGGCGCGCGAGGTCTGCTGGGTGAAGCGTTCGCGCACGAACACGCCGTTGCAGGCCCTGGCGCTCCTGAACGACACGATCTACGTCGAATCCGCGCGAAAACTCGCGGAGCGGATGATGAATGAAGGCGGCGCCAAGCCGGCGGAGCGGATCGCGCACGCTTTCCGTCTCGTCGTCTCGCGCAGGCCGAGCGACGCGGAGCTGAAGATCGTCGTCGACGGATTCAACTATCACCTCGCGACCTACTTCAACGATCCGGAGTCGGCGGCGAAGCTGCTGTCGGTCGGCGAATCGCCGCGAAATCCAAATCTGGATCCCCGCGAGCTGGCCGCGTACACGGCCGTCGCGAACGTGATCCTCAACATGGACCAGACGATCACGCGGGAGTGACCGCCGCTTCACGAGGATGTCATGATCGACCGTAAAACCTTTGCCGAAGCCCTCACGCGCCGCACGTTCCTTCGCCGCAGCGCCGGCGGATTGGGTGTCGCCGCATTGGCGGGCCTGCTCGATCCGCAGCTTCTCCTCGGTGCCGCCGGCGCCGCTGGTCCGACGACCGTACCCGGCATCCTCGGGCACACGCATTTCGCCCCCAAGGCGAAGCGCGTCATCTACCTCTGCCAGTCCGGTGCGCCGTCGCAGATCGAATTGTTCGACCCGAAGCCCGGCTTGGAAAAACTCCGCGGCACCGATCTGCCCGGCTCCATCCGCATGGGCCAGCGCCTGACCGGCATGTCTTCGGGTCAGGCGAATTTCCCCGTCGCGAACTCCATGTTCAAGTTCGCGCAGCACGGGAAGAACGGCACGTGGATCAGCGAACTGCTGCCGCACACCGCGAGTGTCGCCGATGACATCTGCGTCATCCGATCGCTGCACACCGAAGCGATCAACCACGATCCGGCCATGACGTTCTTCCACACCGGTTCGCAGCAAGCGGGCCGGCCGAGCATCGGCGCGTGGAGCAGTTACGGTCTCGGCAGCGAGAACGCCGACCTGCCCGCCTACGTCGTGATGATCTCGCGCGGCACCGGCCGACCGCTCGATCAGCCGCTCTACGACCGCCTGTGGGGCAGCGGCTTTCTGCCGACGCAGCACCAGGGCGTAAAATTTCGCGGCGTCGGCGATCCCGTGCTGTTCATTTCCAATCCCCCCGGCGTCGACGAGAAGGGCCGCCGCCGCATGCTCGACGATCTCGGCAAGCTCAATCAGCACCAGCTCGACGCGATGGGCGATCCGGAAATCGCCACGCGCATCGCGCAGTACGAGCTCGCGTACAAGATGCAGACCGCGGTGCCCGAGCTGACCGATTTATCGAAAGAGCCGGCGCACGTCGTCGATTCCTACGGCCCGGATGCCCGCAAGCGCGGCACCTACGCCGCCAACTGTTTATTGGCGCGCCGGCTCAGCGAGCGCGGCGTGCGCTTCGTCCAGCTCTTTCACACCGGCTGGGACCAGCACGACGACCTGCCTAACGGCATCCGCGGCCAATGTCGCGACACCGACCAGGCCAGCGCCGCGCTCATCAAAGATCTCAAGACCCGCGGGCTGCTCGACGAGACGCTGGTCATCTGGTCCGGCGAATTCGGTCGCACCACGTACGGCCAGGGCAAGTTCACCGCCGAAACCTACGGCCGCGACCATCACCCGCGCTGCTTCAGCATGTGGATGGCCGGCGGCGGCATCAAGGGCGGCATCACCTACGGCGAGACCGACGACTTTTCATACAACGTCGTCAAAGATCCCGTCCACGTTCACGATCTGAACGCGACGATCCAGCACTGCATGGGCATCGACCACACGAAGCTCACCTATCGCTTCCAGGGCCGACACTACCGCCTGACCGACGTACACGGCGAAGTTATCAAAGGCGTGCTCGCATAGAGCGGATTTGGCCAGCGCGCGCGTGAATACGGGTTGCGCGCGCTTATTACCCGTTGTGGCCAAAGGCGCTGGCGCGATATGATTCGGACGTCGCACGTCCAAACTGCGAGACTTCCCGGCTTAATCAGCACCTTCCGGATACCAGATGATGGGCAGCCCCGGCTCGGCCGGGACGTCCGGCGATGAGTAAGCCGACGCGTCAGACACCTCAGGGTGCTCGATCGCGTCGGTTTTTTTTGCACCACCTGGGGACCGTTCGCATGAAAATCGAGCCGATCAACGAGGACATTCAGAGCTACGCGATGGACATCGTCGACACGGTGCGCGAGCCGCTGCTGATTCTCGACACCGCCTTGCGCGTGCGCTCCGCCAACCGCGCGTTCTACCAGACCTTTCACGTCACGGCTGATGAGACCGAGGACCGGCTGATTTACGAGCTGGGCAACGGGCAGTGGGACATCCCTGCGCTGCGGACCCTGCTCGAAGACGTCGTGCCAAAGAGCTCGGTCTTCAACGATTTCGAGCTCGAGCACACCTTCCCCGTCATCGGCCGCCGGGTGATGCTGCTCAACGCGCGCAAACTGCAGGCGGGACATCACGGCGAGCTGCTCGTGCTGGCGATGGAAGACGTCACGCCCCGCAAGCGGGCGGAAGAAGCGCTGCTCAAGGCCGGGGCGTTGCAGAGCGCGATCTTCAACAGCGCCAACTTCTCCAGCATCGCCACCGACGAGAAGGGCGTCATCCAGATCTTCAACGTCGGCGCCGAGCGCATGCTCGGCTACACCGCCGCCGACGTGATGAACAAAATTACGCCCGCCGACATTTCCGATCCGCAGGAAGTGATCGCGCGCGCCGCCGCCTTGAGCGTGGAACTGGCCACGCCAATCACGCCCGGCTTCGAGGCGCTGGTCTTCAAGGCCGCGCGCGGGATCGAGGACATCTACGAGCTGACCTACATCCGCAAGGACGGCAGCCGTTTTCCGGCAGTCGTTTCGGTCACGGCCCTGCGCGACGATCAAAACGCGATCATCGGATACCTGTTGATCGGCACCGACAATACCGCGCGCAAGAAAGCGGAAGAAGCGTTGCTCAAGGCCGGGGCGTTGCAGAGCGCGATCTTCAACAGCGCGAATTTCTCGAGCATCGCCACCGACGAGAAGGGCGTCATCCAGATCTTCAACGTGGGCGCCGAGCGCATGCTCGGCTACATCGCCGCCGACGTCATGAACAAGATCACGCCGGCCGACATTTCTGACCCGCAGGAAGTGGTGACGCGCGCCAAAGCCCTGAGCATCGAGCTCGGGACACCGATCACGCCCGGCTTCGAGGCGCTGGTCTTCAAGGCCTCGCGCGGGATCGAGGACATCTACGAGCTGACCTACATCCGCAAGGATGGCAGTCGCTTTCCCGCGATCGTGTCGGTCACCGCGCTGCGCGATGACCAGGACGGGATCATCGGCTATTTGTTGATCGGTACGGACAACACCGCACGCAAGCAGGTGGAAGCGGAGCGCATGCTGCTCGATCAGCGCGTTCGCGATCAGCAGTTTTATACGCGCTCGCTCATCGAATCGAATATCGATGCCCTGATCACCGCCGATCCGCGCGGCATCATCACCGACGTGAACAAGCAGATGGAAGCGCTCACCGGCTGCACGCGCGACGAATTGATCGGCGCGCCGTTCAAGGATTATTTCACCAACCCCGAACGGGCCGAGGCGGCGATCAAGCTCGTGCTGGGCGAGGGGAAAGTAACCGATTACGAGCTCACTGCCCGCGCCCGCGACGGCAAAGAAACCGTCGTCTCCTACAACGCAACCACCTTCCATGATCGCGACCGCAAACTCCAGGGCGTCTTCGCCGCCGCGCGCGATGTCACCGAACGCAAACGCTACGAGCAGTCGCTTCAGCAGGCCAACCGCGCCAAGAGCGTCTTCCTGGCGAATATGTCGCACGAAATCCGTACACCGATGAACGCCATTCTCGGGTTCTCCCAGTTGATGCAGCGCGACCAGGGCCTCACCCCGCGGCAGTGTCAGTACCTGGCCACGATCAACCGCAGCGGCGAGCACCTGCTTGCCTTGATCAACGACGTCCTCGAGATGTCCAAAATCGAAGCCGGCCGAACCACCCTGAACGTCTCCACGTTCGACCTGCTCGTCCTGCTCAAAGACCTGGAGATGATGTTCCGCGTCCGCACGGATGAGAAGAAGTTGTCCTTCTCGGTGCAGCTCATCGGCGATGTCCCGCAGTACATCGTGACCGACATCAACAAGCTGCGCCAGGTCTTCATCAACGTTCTCGGCAACGCGGTGAAGTTCACCGACGCGGGCGTGGTCGCATTGCGCGTGCGCGCGGACCGGGAAAGCACCACTGCGCCGTGCCCGTGTCTGCACGTTGAAGTGGAAGACACCGGGCCGGGCATTTCGCCCGACGAGCAGGACAAGTTGTTCCGCCATTTCGAGCAGACCAAAACCGGGCAACAGGCCGGCACCGGCACAGGGCTCGGGCTGGCGATCAGCCGCGAGTTTGTCCGCCTCATGGGCGGAGACATCACCGTGAAGAGCCAGGTCGGCAAGGGCAGCGTTTTCGAGATTCGCCTGCCCCTGAAGGAAGGCCAGGCCCAGGCGATTCACGCGGAAGACAAGCCTCGGCATGTCGTGAGGCTCCAGCCCGGGCAGGCAACGTGCCGGGTGTTGATCGCCGACGACATCGACGAAAACCGCCAGCTCCTGGCGCAGCTTTTGGGTCCGATCGGTTTCGAGATCCGGCTAGCGGTCAACGGGCTCGAAGCGGTGCAGGCGTTCGAAGAATGGCGGCCCCACCTGATCCTGATGGACTTCCGCATGCCGGTAATGGACGGCCATGAAGCCATCCGCCGCATCCGCGCAATGGACGGCGGAAAGGACCCCAAGATCATTGCCGTGACCGCCAGCGCCATGGACGACAACCGCCAGGAGCTGATGGAGATCGGCGCCGACGATTTCATCGGCAAGCCGTTCCGCGAGGCGGAGCTGTTCCAGAAAATCCATGTCCAGACGGGCGTGACGTACGATTATGCCGAACCGCCCGCAGCCGCCGGCGTCGATGGCGCGGCGACCGAGCTCACGCCCGAATCCCTGTCCGGCTGGCCGCCGGAGCTCATCGCGCCGATGCGCGAAGCAGTCATCCGCGCCGATCTGGACCAGTTGCTGGCGACGATTCAGGATGTCGAAGCGCGCGATCCCATCGTCGCCCAGGGCCTGCGCCGTTTGGCGGAGGGCTTCCAATATCAGAAACTGCTCGACCTCTTCAGCGCAGGGACTCCCATTGAATCCTGAGAAGCCGATAAATGGCGTCACCCAACCCGCCAGCATCCTCGTCGTGGACGACACCGCCGCCAATCTCCAGGTGTTGGCCGGCATGCTCAAGGACCGCGGATATAAAGTCCGCCCGGTCCCCAGCGGCAAGCTCGCGCTGCTCGCCGCACAGCGCGATCCGCCCGACCTCATTCTCCTCGACATCAACATGCCGGAGATGAATGGCTACCAGGTCTGCGAGCACCTCAAGGTCGACGACAAGCTCAAGGGCATTCCGATCATCTTCATCAGCGCCCTCACCGAGCCGCTGGACAAAGTGAAAGCCTTCGCGACCGGCGGAGTGGATTACCTCACCAAGCCGTTCCAGATGGAGGAACTGCATGCCCGCGTCGAAACCCACCTCAAGCTGCGCCGCCTGCAGGTCGACCTCGAGGAACACAGCCGCAACCTGGAGCTGGCCCACGCGCGGATCGATCACGACCTGAAGTTGGCGCGTGGCGTCCAGCGCAGTTTGCTGCCGCAGCGAATGCCACAACTCCCCGGCTATGATTTTTTCGGCTACTACGAATCCGCCTTCGAGATCGGCGGCGATTATTACGATTTCATCCCGCTGTCGGGACGGCGGATGGCCGTACTATTGGGCGATGTTGCCGGCAAGGGCGTCATGGCGGCGCTGCTGATGGCCAAGCTCAGCGCCGATGCCCGGTTCTGCATGCTCACCGAGTCGGACCTGGCGGGCGCAATCACAAAACTCAGCTCCCTCATCAGCCAGCCCGGCGTCGCAGGGCAGTTCGTCACCCTGGTGGCGGCAATCCTCGACCCGGATCGCCATGTCGTGACGCTCGTCAACGCCGGCCATCCGCCCCCGCTGATCTACCGACACGCCACGCGCACCGTCGGAGAGGCGATGGCCAACGACCTGGCCGGCTTGCCGCTGGGCGTCCAGGACAGAGTCGAATACACGTCGTGCGACGTCGCCCTCGAGCCCGGCGACAGCATCCTCGCATTCACCGACGGCGTCACCGAGGCGATGGACGTCAAAGACCTCCAGCTCGAAACCAAGGGCGTCCTCGCCGCCGTGCAAGGCGAAGGCCACTCGCCCCGCGCATTGGTCGAGCAGGTGGTGAAGGCGGTCAAGCAATTCTCAACCGGCCGCAGCCTGCATGACGACATTGCGCTGGTCGGCTTCGGTCGCAGCGGCTGATCACTACTGATCACTAAAGAATTGGGACAGCGTTCCCGGTAGGAACAGCTCGCGCTGCCGCCAATCGGCGGCTTCCGCGCCTCCGCGGTTGCCGCTGTGAGCATGAGTTGCCGTCAATGGGTCATTTAAAGGTCGCAACCAATTTCGCTCATTTCCGGAAAGGGCGGAGTAACAAAAGTTGGAAGCGTTCCCGATAGGGGTCGAACCTATAACCTTCGGCTTCGGAGGCCGACGCTCTGTCCAATTGAGCTACGGGAACGTGCCGCCCACTTTAGCGGCGTGCGCCGGCGGTGTCCATGCGATTCCGGACGGCGCGCCGCCCTCGCGCGCCGGTTTTTGTTGGTCGCGCGCGCGGGCGAACTGGAGCTGCTCGACGTGATGTTTCGTGCGATGCCGGCGCCACGTCCAGGCGCGCCAGTCGCTGAGATCGGCGTCGAGCTCGGCGTGGAGTTTTTGCGAGACCTTTTCGGCCCAGTCGCGACGCGACGCAGCGGTGACTTTTTCCTTCACCGAATCGAGCGCGGCCAGCGCCGGTGTGCCGAGCGTTTCGAAGTATTCGATGTCCAGCGCCGATCCGCCGCCGCCGGCTTCTTCACAGTGCCGGGCGTTGAAGCTGGCGATCATGCCGTCGAAGTTGATGAAGCAGCACGGGTAGAGCACGAGCAGCGCGGTGATCGCATTCACGTTGATCAGCCACGTGTTACTGCGTCCGCGGACGATTCGCCAGATGATGTAGAACAGCCCGAGCGCGACGAGGATGAACCAGACGGTGCTGGCGACGCGCACGCGCGTCATCTCCGTGAGATCGACGTAGCGCACGAGGCGCCAGACCGCGGACAGCGTCAATAAAATCGTCTGGCCGATCCACAAGTAGACGAGCCGGCGCGCCCAGGGCGATTGTTCGGTGTCGCTGTTCGGGCGGAAGGTGACGAGCACGAACGCGCCCGCCATCAGGGCGGCGGCGACGAGTGGATACGCGCCGCGGCGGACGTACATCTTGAACGCCGTCCCGTCCGTGCCGTACTTCGCGCTGAACATCACGTACAGATCGAGGACGATCTCCACCGCGAAGACGAGGTTGAACAGAAAAAGGCAGCGGATCACCATCGATGCCGGCAGCGGATCGTGATCGCGGGCGTCGGTGACGGCGGCGGTGAAATCGTCCGACACGATCGCGGCCTCCGCTGCTTTGCGCGATCCCCACGTCCGACTGCGCAGCAGCGCCCAGGCGACCACCGCGAAGCCGAGCCAGAAGAAAATCCGCGCGGGGTTCAGCAGCTCCGGGAGTATTTCGACCAGGTTCGAGAGCAGCGTGCCGAGCTGCGACAGCCAGCCGGCGATGATCGGATTCGCCCACGCGAAAAGCGCGACGAAAATGCTGGTGAAGAGCAGCGGGATGATCCACGCCGCAATGCCGCGCGCCAGCGCCGGTGAAAAGCCGCGGCGGATGAGCCATTTCATCGCGACGCCGTTGTCGAGAAAAAGCCGCGTCCAGCCGGTCGCGAGCCAGCGCGCGAATCGTCGCAGCCAGCGGACGAAATCGTTGTCCCACCCTTTGGTGTTGATCAGCGCGAGGACGCCGAGGCAGACGAAAATGTAGAGGATGTTGAGCCAGGTCGGCTGCTCGACGAGCGCGAAGAGCAGGCCGATCGTCGCCAGCCAGGCGATGCGTCCGCCGGAGATGCCGAGGAACGTCGTGTCGCGGATCGCGAGCACCATCAGCATCGCCGCGGCGACGAGAGCGGCGGTCCACCCGATGCGATGGTTGTAGAGAAAGAAGTCGGCGGCTGCGACGACCGCGAGTGTCGCGAGGACAAGGAACGTGTAACTCTGCCGCCAGGATCGGAAGATGGTGGTTGTCATAAAGAACCCCTGAAATGCTGCTCCCAAACTCCTCTTGCTACGCGGGTGAAAGTCCGCGGTCATCGTCAAGCGCAGGCGCCGTTTTGGCGGCGTCTGACGCGTTGGAGACGACTTTTTCCAGCTCGGCGACGTATTCGAGAAAACGTTTTCGGCCGGTGCGCGTCAGGCGGCAGATTGTCTGCGGGCGGTTGCCGCTCGTGCCTTTTTCGATGTCGACCAGCGTCGCTTCCTTGAGCATCTGAAGCTGCCGGCTCAAATTTCCGTCGGTCAGAGCGCACAGGTCCTTGAGATCGTTGAATGTCAGCCCGCGCTCGTGCGCGGCGAGCGACGAGAGGATCGCGAGGCGCGCGCGTTCGTGGATCAGGCGGTCGAGACCTTCGTAGGCGAAGCTGCCGCTCGAGGTCGAAGATTTTTTCTCGCCGCGCTCGCTGCGCTTATTGTCCGCCATGTCGTCGCTCCAAATTCCAGTACAGCACCGCGGCGGCGAGCAGTTGGCCGACGCCGAAGGTCAATCCCATCGCCCACGGCGAAAATGCGTGCACGCCGCGCGCGAGGACCAGGTTCATGCAACCGGCGATCAGGTAATACCCCGCGACCGGCGCGATCCCGCGCGGCAGCAGCGTGCGCGACGCGAAGATCCCAAGACTGAAGCAGACCGCCCAGAGGCCTGGCAGCATCCACGTCTGCGCCGGGATAAATCGGAAGTAGACGACGGTGAGAATCGCGCCTGCGGCCAGCGATGGAATGAATCGCTCGGCCGCGTCGATCGTTCGCTCGGTCTGCAAGGGCGAAGCGAGTCGGCGCGTGCGGATCCAAAGTTCCGTGCCGAAGATGGCCGCGCTGACGACCGCGAGCCCGCCCCAGAGCGAGAGGTACATGGGCAACTGCTGCCACGGGTTGGTGATGATGCGCGACTGCAACATGGCCGCGACGATCGCGAGCACGCCGGTGAGCGCGGTCGTTTGTGCGCGGTAGCCGCGGAAGACCTGGCCGCGTGAAACCGCGCGTCGGATCTCGGCGATCTGGTCGAGTGCGTGGTCGAGGTGTTGCTGCATGGCGGGCATGTACTTTACATCATAAAGCTAAGAGGAACAAGTTGCAGGGGCGTGGATTTTGGTGCGCGATGTGGCTGTAAGTGTTGTTAGGAAAGGCGGATATGGTCGATTTTGGAACGGTGGGTTCGTTTTTCCAGGCGTGTTCGCGCCGGGCATAACCGGACATTTCTGGACATGCGGCGGGCCGATTTGGAGACGGTGGGTTCGTTTTCCCAAAACGGCTCGCGAGGTAAACAGGCGTCAACTGGCGTCAACCACAGTAAACCTGCGTCAACCGCGCGGGGGTGATCTGGTTCGCGCTCCCACGGCGTATCGAGCGAGCGGGGGATCGTGTTTGGCGATTTCACGCTGACCTCCTTTCAAGACGCCGGCGCGGAAGTCGCGCCCTCTATCTCTTCCGGCGCGCTGCGCCTTTGGCGCGACGAATGCGCAGCGCGCCGCGGGGAAACCGCGGTGGCGACGAGGCATCGCGGTTTTTGGTCGGGGAAATTTCGGATTTTATCGTGGGTGCGCGCTGCGCATTTACATCCCCGCGCGCAGGGCCATGAGGTGCTTCGAGAAATGTTCGTCGAGCACGTCGCGATACGTGTCCGGATGCTCGCGGAGGACCTGAAGCAGCTCGTCCTTTAACGCCGTGTGCGTCAGGACTGAGCCGAAGGTGGTGTGCAGGATCTGCCGGCCTTCTTCGGTGAAGCCGCGACCGTTCGAAGTGTCCTGCCAGCGCTGGAGGTATTTTTGTTCGAGCTCGACGACGCCGGCCTTGTCCGGCGGCGGGGCGGAGTTCAAGGTCGCCGAGACGTGATACGTCGCGCGGTCGTGATCGTAGCGGCTGCGCGACAGCTCGATGATGCGTTTGAAGAGCGCGACGTTGTGACGTGCGGCGACGCGCACGGCTTCGAGGTAACTGGTGCCGGCGGTCTTCACATGAAAGAGGCCGGCGGTCGCGCGGGCGAATGCGGGATAAATCGACAGCTTGTCCGACCCGCTGTGCAGGCTCAGCTTGTACGGCCCGAGCTTCTTCGCCAAGGCGGCGTGGTCGGCCAGTGAACGCTCAAAAGCGCTCAAGTCGCCCTTGTAGTCGACGCCTTTTTCAAATTCGCCGATGAAGCGCGGCGCGAGACTGACCAGCTTCATCCCCTCGCGCAGACAGCGGTCGGCGACGATGAAATGCTCGGCCAGCGTCGTCGGCTGCGGGGTTTCGTCGACGCTCAGCTCGATCTCATAGTCGCGGCCGAGCTGCGTGTTCACCTGCGCGATGTGACGCGCGAGGCTGACCGCGTGATTGACCGCCCGGCCATACTTGACGGCGGCGCGGGCGGCGGCGCGGTCGTCGATCAAAATCTTCGCGCCGGTCGGCAGGTCGATCGTGCGGCCTTTGTATTGGCTGACCCAGTTCGCCTCGTCGCCGATCGCTTTCACTTTCGTCGCCAGCGTGTCCGCGTCATACGTGTCGGCGTGGCCGTCGACGTAATCGGAGGGATCGATCGTGAAGAAACAGAACCCCGCGGCGGCGGTGCGATCGACGTCGCTCGGCGTCTTGAGGTGATCCGCATCCGCGCCCTGCGGCTCCGTCCAGCCGCTCTCGCTCGCGCCGCGCAGCGCATCGCCCATTACCTGCTCCGGCGAGCGCACCGTGCGCGTCATCTCGCGAATCGACTGCTGCGCATAAATCGGCGCGATGCCTTTCCCGGCGCGGCGCATCGAAGCGACGTGGCCGGGCGTCGCGAGACCGAGACGATCGCCGAAGCCGAAGCTGGGGGCGAGGCCGAGAGGAACGGGCGACGTTTTCATTGATCCTCCATCGAAGAGGTTGGAACCACGGATGAACACAGATGAACACGGATCAGAGCAATTTCTGTATTCGCTTTCATCCGTGTTTATCTGTGTTCATCCGTGGTTCCACTCTCCTCATTTTGCCGTGCGGAAGCGCTCAAAATTCTCCGCCAGCATCAGGCGCACCGTGCTGTCGATGCTTTCCTTCGTCGGCGGGCGGCCGGCGGCGGCGATGTCCTGGAACTTGTCGGTCAGCACCTTGGCGATGATCTTTCGGCTGTGGTCCCACTTGTAGATCAATTGGTCGAGCACGCGCGCGTCGGAGTGCTGCGGGATGAAACTGGTGCCGAGCAGCTCGACGCGCATGCGCGTGATCTCTTCGATCAGGCTCGGGTTGTTCACGAACCACCAGCAGCCGAACAGCATCAGGTTGCCGAATTTTCGGGCGGCGACGGCGACTTCGTGTTGGTTCTCGCGGGCAAGGAACGTGACGAAAAAGCGATTGGCGGAGAAATCGCGGCAGAGGTTGACGACCGATTGCACGTCGGCGTTGCCGACCATGTCGCCGGCCTCGCGCAGGGCGGGATTCACGCGTAGCTTCGAGCCGATCATCATCGCGAACGGAAGGTTTCGTTCGGCGCAGACCGGCAAGACGACCTGCTCGATTACCGTCTGCCCGGCCCGCGCTACGGGATCGTTTCCCTCGGCGGGGTAGCGGAAATCGGGCGGCAGGCTGACGGCCAGATAAATCGCCTTTTGCCGGTCGATCCAGTCGCGCAGGAATTTTTTCGCAGACTCGATCGATGACGCGCCGAGTTTTTCATCGGCCGGATAGCCCCAGGCGGTGAGCTTGCGCGCGGCGGTGGGCCAATCGCGCAGGAGCGGATCGATGCGGAGGACGGCGGTGAAGCGCGGATCGTTGCCGACCTTCGGGTTGTCGATCCAGCGCTGCCGCTCGATGTCGTCGAAGACGGCGTTGGTCATCGTGATCGACTTGACGTTGGCAACCTGCATCACGCGATCGATGTATTCGCTGGGGTCCTGCTGATCGAACCACTTGCGCCAGCCGTCCGGCGTCGCATCGGACGGGTCGAGGCCGAGTTTTTGGATCGTCGTGAGCACGCCGCGGCACGCTTCGCTGATCGGCGCGCGCTCGATGAAGAGATTCCGCCAGATGTGGTCGGCCTGCTGGCGCTTGCTCATCTTCCAGAATTGCTCGTAGGGCAGCTTGTCCGGCGTGACGACGCGAAACACTTCGGCGACGAGATAGTGATACGTGAGCAGCTCGTCGACGCCCCACAGGAGCATGCCATTCGGATCGCTCTTCCCTGTGCGGCCCGGCAGCGTGGTGCCGAAGCTCGGCGGGTAAAGGTGCGTGTGCATGTCGACGACGGGCTGACGTTCGACGGCGGCCGCCACGGCGGCGGCGATGTCGGCGGAAGTCAATGCGGTTGACGATGGGGCCATCACTGCCTCGCGAGGGATGATTCGGTTTCAGCTCGACAAAACCTGCGCGTGCGCGCTCGGGCGGCACGCGGCCGCGGAGTTTACCGCGCGAGGTGGCAAAAGAAATCAACGGGCGGGGGCGTAGGCGGGGATGGGGGGAGAGAATCGGGCAGTCGGAACCTTATGGCCGAAGCGGCGAGATGAAAATTGTGTCAGGAAGCAGCCGTCTCGGTCACTTCGCCGGCGCCGGGGTGGCGGCGGCGGCGGCGGTGTTCGCGGCGACGACGGCCGCCTTGTCGTCGGTGCGCTGCGTTTCCTGTTGCTGCACCACGACCGCCTGCGTGAGCTGTTCGATCTGGTCCATCGCCTGCGCGATCCTGGTCATGACGCTGACCGAGCCCTCGCACGCCACGCGCTCCTTCGCGCGTTTCAGGTCGCCGCTCCAGCCCCACAGGCCGACGACCATCTTCAGGTCCGGCAGCTTGAGATGCAGGCGCTTGCAAAGATAGCGCGAGTGGGTGACGGCCGACGGCGGCAGCGCGGAGACGCAGACGACATGCGCCTTGCGCTCGAGCACGAGTTGGATCATCTCGCCGGCCAATGTGCTTTGCGACGCGGCGACGGCGGAGTAGTTGTTGAACGCGAGCACCTGCTCGAGCATGAGCCCGACGATCTCGTCCGCCTCGTCGTGTGCGGGAAGGATGACGACGTTGACGGTGCAGTCTTTCTGGAGCGGGAAGCGATTGGGCACCTCGGCGGGCGCATCGGAGGTGCCGGCATGCTTCCCGGGCACGGTTGCGGTGCTCGCGCCGCTCTGCGCGAAACGCAGGCGGTGGTCGTCGCCGATTTCGTCGATCAGCGAGCGCATACTCTGGCGAATCATCTGCCAGCGCTGATCGTCGAGTCGGCCCTTGTGACGGTCCTGCTCCGCCAGCGCCAGCGCGGGGATCAGGATGGTGTCGTAGACGTCCTCGAGCGAGCGCTCGGCGAAGAACTCGTGCAGGAGGTCGGCCGCCTCCTCGTGGTCGAGCGCAAGCCAGCGCTGGTAGAGCCGCTCGTGCGGCGCGAGCACCGGTTCGTCGCCGAGCATGATGTCGAGGAATTGCAGCGACGGCACGTACTTGCCGAGCACGACCAGGCAGACCGTCAGCGGCGTCGCCAGCAGCAGGCCGATTGGTCCCCACAACCACGTCCAGAAGACGGCCGACACCAGCACCGCGACCGCGCTCATGCCGGTGCTCGAGCCGTAAAGCAGCGGCTCCATGAGGTTGTTGCTGAGCAGCTCGATGACGACGAACATCACGAGCGTGGCGACGAAGACGTCGAACGTGCGATAGACCGCCAGCGCGATGATCAGCGGAAACGCCGCCGCGATCCACGGGCCGATGTACGGGATGAAGCGCAGCAGCGCGCAGAGCATGCCCCAGAGGATGACGTTGGGGAAGGGCGGTTGATCATGCGCGACGAACTTGCCGATCAACCACAGCCCCAGCGAGATCGCCGCGCCGTATGTGCCGTTGACGATCGCCTGCGCGACGAGATATCGGCTGATGCGGCTGGCGGCGTCATCGAGCGCCTGCGTGGTCAGCGTGAGCTGCCCGTAGCCGATGAGGCGAATCAGCCGGTTGCGCAGGTCCTCGCGCTGAAGCAGCATGAAGATGACGAAGACGATGACGATGCCGGCCGTCCCGAGCGGCCCGAGCACCAGGCCGAGATATCGCGCCAGCGTCTGCATGGGCGACGGCTGCGGCTCGACGACGGCGACCGGCATCGGGTTCTCGCGCGTCGGCTGCGTCGCGGGATTCGGCACCGTGCCTTTGGTGGCTTCGGTGACCGTGCGCGGCGTGCCGGTGCGCGAGGCAATTTCTTCGGCGACGACTTCTGTCGGCTTGGTCGCGGCGGTGGACGATTGCGTCGTCGCGGGGCCTTCAAGTTTCTCCTGCACGTCGGCGGCGGCGTCGGCGAGCTTGTCCATCACGTCGCTGCGCCCTGGCTTGAGACGGTCGACCTTGGCGAGGATGTTGACCTTGTACGTGTCGATGTTGCGGGCCAGCTCGATGACTTGCCGTCCGACGACGTACCCGAGCATCGCCAATCCGCCGAACGTGATCAGGACCACAAGCACGACCGCGGCCGCGCGCGGGACGCGCCAGCGCTCGAGCCGCGAGACCATCGGCGTGAGCAGGAACGTC
>JAXDMN010000371.1:0-7509 GCA_034666045.1 Phycisphaerales bacterium
ACAACCTCGGCCACAACAACCTCGCCGGCTGGACCAAAGCAAGCGGATCGCGCAACGACTACTGGACGAACGATGCGTCCACGATGCAGAACAACGTGAAGTTTTCCGGCACGGTGACGCGCGCGACGGAGCAAGCGGAACACACGCTCTGGCAGGAAAAATTCGCGAAGTGGAACGGCACGACGCCACCGACGAACCCGCCGTCGCCACCTCCGCCTCCGCCACCACCGCCACCACCACCGCCGCCACCGCCACCGCCGCCTCCTCCGCCGCCGCCACCACCACCACCGCCACCGCCGTCGGGTGGGACGGTTACCTTCACCGGCGTCGTCTTCAACGATCGCGATGGCGATGGCAACCTGGAGACCGGCGACACCGGCGTTGCGGGCCGCACGATCTTCGCGGACCTCGATTTCGACAAGCGGCGCGACGCGAACGAGCCGTACGTGCTGACGAATTCCGCCGGCCGCTACACGCTCAACCTCGCGAGCGGCTCGTCCTACACGATCCGCCAGATCGTGCCGACCGGCTCGTACGAAACGAAGGCGCCGCTCACGACCGGCATCAAGCCGCCCGGCAGCACGACGACTGCCAACTTCGGCGTCGCCCGCTACGGCGCCATCGCCGGCAGCGTCTTCCGCGACCCGAATCGCAACGGCAAGCGCGACACCGGCGAAGCCGGCCTATCCGGCTGGGTCGTCTACATCGACGCCAACAACAACGGCTGGCGCGACGCCAGCGAGCGAATCGCGACGAGCGACGTGAACGGCAACTGGAAGTTCAGCAACCTGAAGACCGGTTACTACAAGATCCGGCTTCAGCCGTTGGACAAGTCGCTGGTGCGCACGACCGCGAGCTATTACGGTCACACGGTCTCGAGCGGGTCGACGTTTACGAGCGACCCGTTTGGGTATGCGACGAAGCTGGTGTAACGATCGCTGTTGGTTGGGAGAGGTGTTCGCAACGCAAAACCCGGGGATTGCAATCCCCGGGCTTTTTCTTCGCGTTGAGCTGATGCGCGGAAACGCGGGATTCATCCCGAAGATTCGCGGTTCGATCTCCGCACGGCGCGGAGGTAATGCGCCATCGCGAAGTCCCCCAAGCCCGGAAACAGCGCCGCAAACGCGAGTTGCACCCGCGTCAACCGGTGCGGCCACACCTCGCGCTTCGGAGTTTCAATCGCGCGAATCATTTTCCCCGCGACATGCTCCACCGTCTGCCTCGGCCCCCCGCCGCGCGGCAGGACGACATCGCCGCCCGTCTCGGCCACTTCGCCGAACTCCGTTTTCGTCATTACGGGATGCACGCTCGTCACCGCGATGCCCCGGTCTTTCAGTTCGACCCGCAGCGCCTCCGCGATCGAAAGCTGCGCTGCCTTCGTCGCCGCGTACGGACCGAGGTACGGCACCCCCCGCCGCGCGGCCGCGGATGAGACGATCATGATCTGCCCGCGCACCCCGTCGCGCGGCTCCTGCTTCAGCATGTGCGGCACCGCGGCGTGAATCAGGTCCGTCGTGCCGAAGACGTTGGTCGCGAACATTTTCCGCACGTCCTCGCCGCTCATCTCGTGCGTCAGGCGGTACTGCCCGTATCCCGCGTTGGCGACCAGCGTATCAATCCGCCCGAAATGCTCGATCGCGCGCTGCACGAACATTTCGCAGTCGGCCTGCGACGCGACATCCGCGCGCATAATGAAATGCCGATTCCCCAGCTCGCGATTGAGCGCTTCCAGCCGATCCATCCGCCGCGCACACAGCGCAAGCTTCGCGCCGCGCGCATCGAGCTGCTCCGCGAGCGTCCTCCCGATCCCGGCGCTGGCGCCGGTGATCGCAACTACCATGTCCTTGAGCTGTCGCGCCACGCAACAAAGGTTACGCGCTGCTGCGCGAGATGTCATTTAGCCGCGTCGCTCGCGACGCGCGCGATCATGCCCTCGTCAAGAACAATCTGCTGGGACGAATTCATCGCAAGGGTGAGACCCAAAACATACCCCACACCACCCCCAGTGGCAAAGCGTCGCGAATGCTTTTGTCGCGGCGGCTTTTGAGGTCTATGCTTGGGGGCAAATGTTCACCGGCATCGTCGAGCGCACCATTCGAATCGCCGCCGTCAGCGACGGGACCGGCTTCGTGCGCCTCAACCTCGCCGCACCGGCGGACTGGAGCGACGTGAAGCTCGGCGAAAGCATCGCGATCAACGGCGTCTGCCTGACCGTCGCCGAGATCGCGCCGCCGATGATCGGATTCGACGTGATCCCCGAGACGCTGAGCAAGACGAACCTCGGCCTGCTCAAGGCGGGCGATCTCGTCAACGCCGAGCGCTCGCTGCGCGCGGGCGATCGCATCGACGGGCATTTCGTGCAGGGCCACGTCGACGGCCCCGCGCGGCTGGTCGATCAGAGCACCGGCGAAAAGGAATGGCGGCTGACAGTTCATCCGCCGCTCGAGTTGATGAAGTTCGTCGTGCCGAAAGGCTCAGTGACGCTCGACGGCGTCAGCCTGACCGTCGCCGCCGTCAGCAAGGACCGCTTCGAGGTGGCGCTGATCCCGACGACGCTGAACCTGACGACGCTCGGCTCGCGCCCGATGGGCTGGCCTTTCAATTTCGAGGCGGATGTCTTAAGTAAAACGATCATCTCGTGGCTGGAGCGGCGCGAGGAAGTTTGTCGATAATGATGAGTACCGGCGCGGCACGGAAGTTGCCCGGAGGATTACAGTGAACACGGATTATCGTCCCACCATCGGCATCACGCTCGGCGACCCCGCGGGGATCGGCCCCGAGGTCATCGTCAAGGCACTCGCCGACCCGGTGCTGCGCCATCGGGCGCGTTACGTCATCTTCGGCATGAACGAGCTGCTCGCCTACGCGGCCGATCTCGCGGAGTTCGACGTCTTCTGGTGGCGCGATCAATTCAACGGGCGATTGAAGACCTACCCGCACGACGTCGTCGTCGTCGACTACGACCATTATTCCATGCTGGGACACGCCGTCCGCGCCCCGAGCAAGATGGGCGGCGAGGCGAGCATGCGCTTTTGTCTCGACGCGATCGACGCGGCGCAGCGGAAGATGATCGACGCCGTCGTCACCGGCCCGATCGCCAAGGAAAGCTGGAAGCTCGCCGGCTACCATTTTCCCGGCCACACGGAATTGTTCGCCCAGCGGACGGGCGCGCGGCGTTATGCGATGATGTTCGCCGGCGGGCCGCTGAAAGTGGTCCTCGCGACCGTTCACATCCCGCTGAACAGCCTGTGGGGCCGATTGAATATCGGCGCGGTGTTTCACCCGATCGAGCTGCTTCACGAAGCGCTGGTGACGCAGTTCGACATCCCGAACCCGCGCATCGCCGTCGCGGGCGTCAATCCGCACGCGAGCGAGCACGGACAATTCGGCGACGAGGAAGAGCGCATCATCGAGCCCGCGATAAGAATGGCCCGCGAACAAGGCATCGATGCCACCGGCCCCTATCCGCCCGACACCGTCTTCCTCGCCGCGCGCGACAAAAAATTCGACGGCGTCGTCGCGATGTATCACGACCAGGGCCTGATCCCGGTCAAGCTGCTCGCGTTCGACCAGGCCGTCAACATCACGATCGGCCTGCCGATCATCCGCACCAGCCCGGACCACGGCACCGCCTTCGACATCGTTGGCCGCAACAAAGCGAATCCCGGCAGCATGCGCGCCGCGATCGACATGGCGATCGACATGGCGGTCAAGCGCCACGCGCGAGAAGAAGTCGCCCGCGCGGCGCGGCAGACGTAGCACGCCGGCGCGCGGTCTCGTCCGAAGATTCCGATTGACGTTGATCGATCGCGCCGAGGACCGCTCCGCCCCGCGACAGGCTAATCCTTCATCCCGGTCATTGCGGCGCTCTGCACGAAGTAGCGCTGGGCGGCGAAGAACAGGAGGATGCACGGCGCCATGCACACGACGCTCGCCGCCATCAGCAGATGTGCGTCACTTGTGCCGTACTGCCCGCGAAACGCGTTCAGCGCCAATGCGAGCGTCCGGTTCTCGGGCGAGTTGAGGTAGATCAGTGGGCTCAGGAAATCGTTCCACGCAAACAAAAAGGTGTAGATCGCGACGATGGCCACGACCGGCATCGAGAGCGGCAGCATGAGCTGCCAGTAGATCCGAAAATTTCCCGCCCCGTCGATCCGCGCCGCCTCGATCAGCGTTTCCGGGATCTGCGCAAAGAACTGGCGGAACATGAAGACGAAGAACGGGCTGGCCAGCCACATCGGGATGACGAGTGGCCAAAAGGTGTCGATCATGCCCATCGTGCGGAACAGAATGAACACCGGGATCATCACGACCTGTGCGGGCAGCATGAGCGTCGAGAGCATCACCATGAAGAGCAGGCCACGACCGGGGAATCGAAACCGTGCGAAACCGAAGCCAACGAGGCTGCACGAAAGCACCTGCCCGACTACGCTGGCCGCCGTGATGACGACGGTGTTCGACAGCGCGGGCCAGAAGTTCATCTTGTCCGGCGCCAAGGCCCGCGGGTAATTTCCGAGCCCGCCTTGCACGGTGGTCGTGCCGCCGACCGTGACGCGCGTGCCCAGCGGGCTGGCGGGCGAGACGATCTCGCCGGCGCTGACTTGCGCCTCGCTCTTCAGTGAGGCGTTGACGACGAAGTAGAACGGGACGAGGAAGAGGATTGAGCCGGCGATCAGCACCATGTGCGCGATGACACGCTCGCTGCGCGAGATCGACTCGATGGTGCGGAACCCGGGCGCCTTCGTCGGCGCGCGCAGCACCGGCCGAGCGCTCAAGGCAGCGGCGGTTGAACCCTTCGGAGGCGACTGGATCGTCGTCGTCACGTCTTGAGCCCCTCGTAATACACCAGGTTCTTCGACGCTCGGAAGATCGCGATCGTGACGCCCAACAAGATCAGGAACAGGACCCACGCCATCGCGCTGGCGTAGCCCATGTTGTGGAACTGGAACGCCTGGCGGTAGAGGTTCAGGACATAAAAGAGCGTGAGGTCGTTCGGCCCGCCGTCCGTCATGACCAGAGCCTGCACGAAAACCTGAAAGCTGGCGATGATGCCCATCACGACGTTGTAGAAGATCAGCGGCGAGAGCATCGGGAGCGTGATGTTCCAGAACTGGCGAGTCCTGCCGGCGCCATCGACGATGGCGGCCTCGTAGAGCGAGACGGGGATGCCCTTCAATCCCGCGAGGTACAGGATCATCGCGCCGCCGACGCCCCAGAGGCTCATCAGCACGAACGCGGGGATCGCCCATCGTCGCGCGTCGGTGCCGAGCCAATCGGGCGGCGCCGCAGCGAACGGCGCGAGCAGCGGGCGCAGCAGCGCGTTCACGAGCCCGTACTCGTTGTTGTACATCTGCCTCCACAGCACCGCGCCCACCACGCTGGCGACGATCAGCGACGGCACGAAGAAAATCGTGCGGTAGACCGCGATCCCGCGCACCTTCACGTTCATCAGCATGGCCACCCCCAGCGCGGCCGCTTGCGACAACGGGACCGCGAGCAGGACGAAGTAGAGCGTGATCTTGAGCGACTGCCCGAACTTCGGATCGCGCGTGAGCAGTTCGCGGTAGTTCGCCGTGCCGACGCCGAGGGCGTCGCTCATGGGCGTGAGGCCGGACCACTTCGTGAAACTCAGCAGCAGCGAAACGACCATCGGCCCAGCCGTCAGCGCGACGAAGCCGATCACCCACGGCAGGATGAACGCATAGCCCGCGCGGGTCATCGACCGGTCGAGCGGGCCGAGGCTGCTGCGCGGCGCGCTCCACCATAGCATCGTGCCGATCGCCGCGAGCACTACGAGCGTGATGGACACGACAACGTCCCACCGCATCGGCGACCATTCACGCTGCCGCAGCGGCGAGTCGAGCTCAGCGAGCCAGAGTCGCTCGATCTCCTCGGCGTTTTGCCTGACCGGCATCTCGTTCAGTGCGAGCGAGCGCTTGCTCTTGTCGTCGACCAGCCGCAGCCAGAACTGCGCGTCGCGCGGCAGTTGCTGAATACGCGCGTCTCCGATCGAGTCGAGAAAAATCTTTGTGTGGATCCTGGGCAGCCCGGGCGGCGCAAGGAAGTCATCGCTGTAGGCAACGCTCTTGAGCGGCGGGATCGCGAGGCCCAGGCGTGACTGCTCGAGCGCGCCCGCCCCGCCGCAGAGATATTTCATGAGTTGGAAACACTCGCGCGGGTGTTTCGTCGCCGACGACATCGTCCAGCCCGTGTGGAAGATCTGGCTCGCCCGCGTCCGCTGGTTCTTGTGCGGCACCGGGACGACGTCCCATCGGAAACCGGAGATGCTCGCGTATCGCGGCGTCATCCATCGCCCGTATGGGCCGATGCACCCGACGTTGCCGGTGAAAAACTCCTGCTTGGCCTCGGTGGAGATGCCGGTGTTGTTGTAGACGAGGCGCTCGTCGAAGCGCATTCGGCGGATGAACTCCATCGCCTCCTGCGCGGGCGGGGCGTCGAGCGCGACGTCGCGGAATCCGCCGGGACCGAAGAAGTCGCCGCCGAAACTCCAGAGCATCTGCCGCAGCGTGTCGGGCCAGAGGTCGAAACTCGCGCCGTACACGCGCCGTCCTGCGAACTCCGGGCGCTGTCCGAGCGCGGCGATTTTGCGGCAGCTCTCCTCGAACTGCGGCCAGGTCCAGCCGTCGTACGGCACGCGCACGCCGGCCGCCTCGAACAGGTCGAGGTTCACGTAAAAGACCGTGGTGGTGAAATCCTTCGGCAGCGCGTAGAGCGCCCCCTTGCCGACCTCGCCGCTGGCCGGATCGAACCGGTACGCGTCGAGGAGGATCGGAAAGAAATCGTCGTAGAGGGCTTTCGCCGCCGGTCCGCCGCTGCGGACGTCCTCGTCGATAAGGTCCGCGAGCGGGCGAATGAGCTTCAGGTTCGCGAGCTCGGGGAGGATGTCCGGCGGGAGGTAGAACATGTCGGGCGGCGTGCCGGCCGCCATCATCGTCTTCAACTTGGGCCGAAAATCGTTGCCGGCATTGATGCGCACGATGCGGACATTCGGATTTTCTCGGGTGTATTGCTCGACGAGCCGCTGGACGACCGTATCCTCCGCCTGCTCGCCCCAATGCAGGATCGTGAGCGTCGTCGATCGTCCATCGGCGGCGCGCCAGTGATGGACGCTGCGTCGGGTGACGTCAAAGAACGACCAGGCGATGATCGAGATCGCCGCGAGCGCGAGCAACAACCGAAGTGCACGCGAGATGCTCATCAGAGGTGTCCGCGGTCGCAGGTTAAAGCGGTGCGCGCATGGGTGTAGCGACCGAAGGTTGTCATCCTGAGGTACTGCGAAGGATCTGGCACCGATTGACGAGTCACGCAGATCCTTCGGAATACCTCAGAGGGTGTTTAAGAAGTCCTGCTGCGCCAAAAACGAGCATTTTGTCATCCTGAGGTACTCCGAAGGATCTGCGTTCCTCGTCGTCAAACGCAGATCCTTCGCGAGTACGCTCAGGATGACAACGCTTGGGTCTCTGAGGTGACGGACTTCTTAAACACCCT
>JAXDMN010000372.1:0-7759 GCA_034666045.1 Phycisphaerales bacterium
CCGCCCATTGTATAGACCTCTTCATCCACAGGCATAAGATTGGTTGCACGGATGCCCAAAGCCAAATCCTTCTACATCATCGACGGACACGCCCACATTTATCGGGCTTACTTTGCGCCGTTCCGGGACTTGAACAGCCCGGTGACCGGGGAGCCCACCAAGGCGACCTACGTCTTTACCCAGATGCTGCTCAACCTCATCGACCAGCGCAAGCCGGACTACCTGGCCATGGTCATCGACTCCGGCGACGAATCGGTCTTTCGCAAGGAAATCTATCCCGAGTACAAGGCGACTCGTTCCGCCCGGCCGGATGATTTCTTCCCGCAGGAGAAGCGAATCCTCGAGATCGTCAAAGACATCGGCGTGCCGATCTTCGCCAAGCCGGGGTTCGAGGCGGACGATCTGATCGCCACCATGGCTCGCGAGCTGTGCGAGGAGGATTTTGAGGTCTTTCTCGTCACCAAGGACAAAGATCTCCGCCAGACGCTCACGCCGTGCGTTCACATGTACGACCCGGCGGTCGATGAGGTGATCGACGAGAAAAAGATGGAAGAAAAAGTCGGCTATTCGCCGCGCGAGGCGGTCGAAGTGCAGACGCTGATGGGCGACGCGATCGACAACATCCCGGGCATCCCGGGCGTCGGCGAAAAGACCGCGGCGAAGCTGATCAAGAAATACGGCACGGCCGAAGCCGTTCTGGAGCATCTCGACGAGCTGACGCCGAAGATGCGGGAGAATTTCGAGAAATTCGCCGACCGTCTGCCGATCGCGCGGCAGCTCGTGACGCTCAAAACGGACGTCGAGTTCGATTTCGACGCGGAAACCTGCCGCTTCACCGGCTTGAACGACGACGCGCTCAAGCGGCATCTGCGCGAATGTGGCTTCACGACGCTGCTCAAGCGCCTCGGCGACGACGGCGAAGCACCCGCGCCGGCAAAGCCGCAGCCGCCGCGGCGGGTGAAATATCAGCCGCTCGAGCAAGGTCTCTTCGGCCCGATAGGCGGGGGCGGCGCTGGCGACGGTTCAGCACAACCTCCCGCGGAGGGCGACGGCCCGCAGCCGCAGACGTGCCTCGACTGCTCGTACGAATGCGTCGATACCGACGAGAACTTCGACATCTTCCTCGACCTGCTCCGCCAGCAGAAACGCTTCGCGTTCGACACCGAGACGATCTCGCTCGGCGCGATGCAGCATCCTCTGGTCGGCATGAGTTTTTCGTGGAAGGAAGGGACCGGCTACTACGTCCCGATCATCGGCCCGGCCGGGTGCAAGCTCGTCGATTGCGAGCGCGTACTGCGCGAGCTCAAGCCGATCCTGGAAGACGGGACAATCAAAAAGGTCGGGCACAATCTGAAGTACGACCTGCTCGTCATGCGCCAGGCGGGCATCCACGTGCGCGGCGTGTCGATGGACAGCATGATCGCCGCGTTCCTCATCGACGCCGGGCGGATGCGCTACGGCATCGACCAGCTCGCGCTCGAGCTGCTCAACTTCCGAAAAATCGAGACGACGGAGCTGATCGGCAAAGGAAGAAACCAGATCACGATGGACCGCGTCCCGATGGATCGCATCAGTTGTTACGCCGCCGAAGACGCGGACATCGCGCTGCGATTGTGCGATCTGTTCGAGAAAAAGCTCGAAGAGTTGCCGACGCTGCGCAAGCTGGCGGACAACGTGGAAACGCCGCTCATCGACGTCCTCGTCGAGATGGAGCGCAACGGCATCGCCGTCGACCCGGCCGTGCTGAAAGAGCAATCCGGCGTGCTCGACCAGCGCATCGAAGAGCTGCGCGCGAAAATCATCGAAGCCGCCGGCGTCGAGTTCAATCCCGATTCGCCCAAACAGCTCGGCGACGTGCTCTTCAACCGCCTTAAGCTCAAGGTCATCAAGAAAACCAAGACCGGCCCGAGCACCGACGTCGAAGTGCTCGACAAGCTTTCCGACGTTCACCCGGTCCCCAAGCTCGTGCTCGAGTACCGCAGCCTGGTGAAGCTGAAGAACACCTACCTCGACAACCTCACCGAATATCTCAACCCGATCACGCGCCGAATCCACGGCAGCTTCAACCAGATCGGCGCCGAGACCGGCCGGCTGTCGATGAACGACCCGAACCTCCAGAACATCCCGATCCGCACCGACGAAGGCCGGCGAATTCGACTGGCGTTCGTGCCGGGCGATGCGAAAAACAACGTGCTGCTGACAGCCGACTACAGCCAGATCGAGCTGCGCTTCCTCGCGCACTTCACGCAGGAGCCGGCGCTGCTTAAAGCGTTCCGCGAAGATGAAGATGTCCATCGCACCGTCGCCAGCGAAGTCTTCAACGTCCCGCTCGAAGCCGTCTCGCGCCAGCAGCGGAACTACGCGAAGACGATCAACTTCGGCATCATCTACGGCGTCAGCGCATACGGCCTGGCGCGGCGAATCGAAGGGCTGAACGTGCAGCAGGCCGCGGAATTGATCGCCGCGTATCACAAGCGTTTCCCTTCGATCAAGCAGTTCCTGGAAAAATGCGTGATGGAAGCGCAAGCGCAGGGCTACGTCGAAACCATGATGGGCCGCCGCCGGCCGATCACGGAAATCTCGTCCAACATCCTCTCCATGCGCAACGCCGCCGAGCGCATGGCGATCAACAGCGTCGTTCAAGGCTCGGCCGCCGACCTGATCAAGCTCGCGATGCGCAAAGTCTTCGACCGCCTCGCGCGCGAAAATCGCCCGAGCCGGATGCTGCTTCAGGTTCACGACGAATTGGTCTTCGAAACGCCCGCGGAAGCCGCGGAAACAGATGCGGCGATCATCCGCGAAGAGATGACCAGCGCGATGACCCTCGACGTTCCGCTCAAGGTCGAAGTCGGGTGGGGGAAGAATTGGCAGGAAGTGAAGTAGCCGCTGGGAGCGCGTCAATCGTCCTGGATTGCGCGCCACCGGCCCGGGGACGGGCCGGCTCCCCTTGCGCGAAGGAGAGCCGGCCGGTCCTCCGGCCGGTTTGACGCGATTTTGCAGCGTTGACAGAGTACCCGCGGTGACGGCGACGTCGTCGGCCGCGAGGTCGCTGCCCTCGCCGCTGGGACCATCCGCGATTCCCTGACAAACGCCGCGACTTCCGCATCGGTGAACGGCGGATAATCCGGCACCTCCCCCATGCCGCCGAGCGTCAGCGTTCCCCACACCGCCAGCAACGTCATCACAATCAGGTACCGCACAGCTTCCTCCACAGCGCGTTCATGGATCAGTTGCCGCCGATCAAGGCAGGCAGGACATAAAAAATCCGCGCCGCGTTCGCCGAAATCGAAGCTCTCGACAATTAAGCTGTTAGGTCGGCGGTTCGGACGGCGTCTAACGGATGGCGAATGGAGGCGTATTTGGAGCCGGCGACGACCGCGCAACTCGTGTTTCGCGCGAAGCACGGGGATCGTGAGGCGTTCGGCGCGCTCATCCGCCTGTACGAGCGGACCGCGCTCGCGGTCGCGTATGCAGCGACGGCCGACGCGTCATCCGCCGGCGACGCGACGCAGGAAGCGTTCCTCCGCGCCTGGCAACGCCTGGCCGCACTGAAAGAAGACGGAAAATTCGCCACCTGGCTCTGCAGAATCGTCCGCAACGTCGCGCTCGACCTGCGGCGAAAGTCTCACGCGGCCCGCCAGCCGCGCGGAGACGAACGAGATCGCGTCGCCGATCCAGTCATGGAGTTGGATCAGCGCGAGACGGCCGATCGCGTCGACGAGGCGTTGTGGCAGCTCGATGACGTGTCGCGAACGATGGTCGTGCTGCGGTACTACGAGGGGCTGTCGAGCCACGCGATCGCTGACGTGCTGGCGACGACGGCGACGGCAGTCGACATGCGATTGTCGCGGGCGCGGCAGCGGTTGCGCACGACGCTCGAGCGCGTGAGGACGTGAACCATGAATCTCGATGACGAACACGATCCGCTCGATCCGCTCATCAGCGAACATCTTCGCGGCCGGCTCGATCCGCAACTCGGCCGCGCGTCGGCGGCGTTCGAGGCGGCGGGGAATACGCCGCAGCCCACGCCGCACAAGCGCTCGCCGCGATTGTTCATCCCGATCGCGTTGGGCGTCGGCGGTTTGATCGCCGCCGCGATCCTCGTCGCGTGGCCGATGCTCGGCGATCGATCGCCCGTGCGCCAGCCCGTTGACATCGCGGTCGTGCCCGCGACCACAAAGACCTCGCCGGCTCCCGATCCAAATTACGAGCGATTCGTGTTGTGGCGTGCCGTCGACGAGGGCGCGCAGGTCGTCGATGCGACCACGCCCGTGCGCAAGGTGCGCTACGAAGCGCTCGAGCAGATCGAATGGGAAGACCCGGTCGATCAGGCGACCATCCGCCTCTCTGTGCCGGTCGCACAGGTCGTCCTGGTTCAGCAGCAGACATTTTAGGAGTCCGATCATGACAAGAACGAGATCACTAGCGCTGTTGGCGAGCCTGCTCACCGCCGTACCCGCATGCGCGCAAGCGACGCGCGATGCGTCACGCGTTGCGAAGCCACCCGACGTCACCGTCGACGGCGCGGCGTTGAACATCACGCGCCCGGACCCGTTCACCGCCAGTCAGCTCATCCTCCGCGACTTCCAGCCGACGATGGAGAAGGGGTCGTATCTCGGCCTGACCGCGTCGCCCGTCCCGCCGGTGGTGCGCGCGCAGCTTCGCCTGCGTCCGGGGCTCGGCTTGGTCGTCGACTTCGTCCGTCCCGACAGTCCCGCCGCCGCCGCCGGATTAAAGGCGAACGACATCCTGGAAAAATTCGACGATCAGTTGCTCGTCAGCATGCAGCAGCTCGCGATCCTCGTGCGCATGCACAAGCCGGGCGATGCAATCAAACTCTCGATCATCCGCGAAGCGCAGCCGCAGGCGCTGTCGGCGACGCTCGCCGAGGGGGACGTTCCGCCGCTGGAAGAGCTTTCCGGCGGCGACAGCTCGCGCCGGATGTACGACGTTATTACCAAGATTCACCCTTACCAAAACACGCTAAAACCGCCCGGCGGGCGGGACGCTGGCGGCGCTAATAGTGATGTTTTCGAAGCCCGCTGGACCCCCGCGCGGAACGCGACGTACGGACTCGTCTGGTCGGACAAGGAGCACACCTTCGAGTTCACGCAGGACAAGGAACGTCACCTGGTCGCGAAGGACAAATCGGGAAAAACCATCTTCGACGGACCGATCGCGACCGATGAGCAGGTCGAGAAACTTCCGGTCGAGATTCGCGAGAAGGTAAAGAAGGTCAAGGTGATGCGCCTCGATCCGCCGCCGGCGACGACATCGCCGGCGATGCGGACGAAGCTCGCGCCGCTGCCGCGCGGCGGGGCATAACGCCACGTTCCAGTCCACAGCATTGTCATCCTGAGGCACCCCGAAGGATCCGCGTCATCCGTCGTCCGATGCCAGATCCTTCGGATTCCCTCAGGATGACAGCTCTCCTCAAGTCCCCGGCCGGATGCGTACAATGTCGCCGCCATGAGCGCCGCCGCCGACCAGGATCCGATCCCGCTCGAGACCGACGTGACCGCCGGCGCACAGGACGGCGGCGCCGATCGCCGCCCGCGCCTGCCGGAGCCGCTGCCCGTCCGCCTGGTCGCGGTGGAAGACGTCCGGCTGCGCGCGCCGCGCGGCGTCGAGGAGCAACTCGATTTCTTCTACGTCGGCCTGCTCGGCTTTGATCGCGCAGCGCCGCACGCCCGCGCCGCCGGCGAGGAAATCGTCTACCGCTCGGAAACCTTTAATCTTCGCTTTCAGCTCACCGATTCGCCGCTCGTTCACGACACGCTGCGCCCGCAGGGCATCGAAGTCGACGTCGCGCTCGTCGACCTCGAGAAGAAATTCGTCGAAGCCGAGCTCGAGTTCACCCGCGAGCGCGGGGTCACGCCCGGTCGCGAGACGCTGCGGCTGCTCGACCCGGGCGGAAACTGGGTCGAAATCGGGGAAATCCGCCTGATAACGTAATCTCCGCCGCCCGGTCAGATTTCTGTCGTTCGTTGCCTGCCCGCCATGGTCGCGGTACGATTGCCCACTTACGATTTTTTCAACCGCGGACGACATCCCGATACCCCGAAAAGAAACAAAGGCGTGACCGCCGGAGTTCGTACCCATGCGTCTGATCGAGATCCTCAAGCCTGCCAACATCAAGATCCCGCTGGAATCCAAGACCAAGGCCGAAGCCATCGGCGAGCTGGTAAAAGTGCTCGCCGCGAGCGGCGACGTCACGGATTCAAAAAAAGTCCTCGACGCCGTCCTCGAGCGCGAAGCGACGCGCACGACCGGCATCGGCAACGGCCTGGCCATCCCGCACGGCAAGTGCGCCGGCACGAAAGACCTCGTGATGGCCATCGGCCGCGCCGCGACGCCGATCGATTTCCAGGCCATCGACGGCCGCCCGGTCTCGATCATCTGGATGCTGGCAAGCCCGCCCGACAAGACCGGCCCGCACATTCACGCGCTGGCGCGCATCAGCCGGCTGATGACCATCGACAAATTCCGCGCCGCGCTGCTGCAGGCGAAGACGGCGCAGGAAGCGTTCGACATTATTATCGCGCAGGAGAATGCGCTGTAAGAATTCTTCTCGCGCGCGGTCGAGCAACCGTCACACGCGACTGCGTCGCGTACCGGACTCACAGAGTCCGGCTCCGTCCCTCTTGCAGTTATGCGTTTGGGTGCTCTAAAGGTGCGCGAAGAGCGCGTCTTTCACGTTCGCAGATTTCGTTCTGTCGCGCGCTGATCGCTCACGTACTTCAGTGCGCGAAAAAAATAATCGTTCGTCCAGATCCACTTCACCGATCCGCACTCAGCCCAGAAGGTTTCACCTTCCTGAAGAACGATGTGCTTCGCGAGCGACTGTCCCAGCCAGGTTTTCAACCATCGTCGGATCGCGTTGCTGTCTCTGCCGCGCGCGGGATCGAGCGGAGTGAGGATGTTGTGCACGTGGTCGGGACCCGCGGCGCAGGTGTGTAGCGTCCACCCGCCACGCTTGCACACCGCGGGGACGAGTGATTCGACGAGGCTCATCTGTTCGATCGTGAACACGCGCGGCTCAAAGTTGAGCCGGTGTCGTTCCATCCGCTCCCACTCGTCGCAGCGTCCAATGATTGGCTCGCCCGGCGCGTTCATCCGCCGATCGACAGTGCCCCGTTCGTCGCCGTGCAGGCGCGTTCCGTAAGTTCCAAAAGTGATGTGAAACGCGAGCGCGGTTGCGTCGTCGGACATGGGTACGTCTCCTTGCGAGGTGCGACGAACCGTGTGATCAGTTGGATAATAACCTGCGCCCTTGAAGCCGCGCCATTCGCGGACTCTTAGAACACCGAACGCATAACTGCAGAACGGACGGAGCCGGACTCTGTGAGTCCGGTACGCGACGCAGTCGCGTGATTTCTATCGTTCGAATTCAAAGAACTCGCTGCTCCGCAGCGATCCGGACTCACAGAGTCCGGCTCTCTCCCTCCGCGCGGGGAGACGTCGACTTCCGCTCGAGCGCACACCGGAGCAAAGCATTTTGGTCGCGCGAACGGTCGTCATTTGCGCGCTATTCTGCGCCGCGCGCGTCGAATCTGACAAATCCGCCCGATGGTCATTGCCGCCAGGCCCGCTTCATTGGCCGCGTTTTGCGTCGCCGACGACTTTGGATTCAGGGGCGGTGCGAATCGTGCGGCGGCCGGGTTCTAATGGCGCGTTTTTACCCCCGGCCCGCCCGACAGTTGCGGCGGTTTTCCGGGCGATCCGGCGAAAAATAAGGACTTACGGCGACGTCGGCGCG
>JAXDMN010000373.1:0-7366 GCA_034666045.1 Phycisphaerales bacterium
ATCCTTGATCGTCTGCTGAACGGCTTCGTACGGTTTGGTCGTCGGCCGCGTGCTCGGAGCGGTGAGATCGAACGCCTGCGCCCCCTGCGTCGTCGGATCGGCGCGGAACTGGATCTGGTTCTGCCGATAAAACTTCCGCGCTTCGACTTCCCAGTCGTACGGCGTGCGCGACGCCTCGACGACCTTGCGCACGTCCGCCTTGGGGATCGCGAGATACTGAAGCTTCACCCGGTCCGGATATTTGTAGCCGAAGCCGAACGGGTTGCTCTCGCTCATGTCGCCCGGAACGGTGTCGGCGTATTTTTCAAAATGCGCCTTGAGCTGCTCGGCGGTCGGTTCGTCCGCCTTCGCCTGGTCGAGATATTTGGCCGTGGTGAAGTCGAGCAGGTTGACGGTGATTGACTGCTGCACCTGCGCCAGCCGATTTTTCACGATCGGGTCGGTGACTTTAACGATGCTGGCCGCGCGGTTCGCGCCGCCGAGGACGAGCTGCAGGCTGCGCACCGCGCGGGCGATCGCGTCGTTGCGATCCGGATCGGTCGTGACCAGCCCGGGCGTGTTCTGCAGCATCATCTGCAGGTTGTCGTTGTTGACGGTGACGCCGAGCTGTTCCGCTTCCTTCTGGAGCAGCAGAAACAGGATCGGCCGGCGGTTGATCTCGGCCGACAGTTGCGGGCCGAGCTGCGCCGTGAGCGGGCGACCCGTCCGGCCGTCCGGCAGTTTGCTCAGCAGTTGCCAATCCTGCCGTGCGATGAAGACATCGTGCCCGCGGATTTTTTCCTTGCCGATGTGCCCGACGACCGGGTTGTTCCGCGCATTGGCGCCCTGGCCCATCATGCCGCTGGCGGCGAACGAGACCATCAGGAAGGCGGAAAAAACCGCCAGCAGTTTCTTACCGTGCTTCTGGAAGAGTCGATACATGGATGACAATCCTGCGTCAGTTCAATGCGTCAGTTCAATAAGAAGGTTGGCCGGAACGAATCGCGCAACGGCAAGCTTCGCCGTTCACGGTTTCGGTTTCAAGCGTTCTGCGGCGGCCCGGGCATCGGCGGCGGCGGGATCCTGCAGCCTTTCGTTGATCTGCGCCGCCTTGAGCATCGACCGCGCCGCGAACGGGCCAGCCGCGGGCGGACCATCGCGAAAATGAGCGACCACGCGCAGGTACGCCAGGGCCGCGTCCTGCCACGACGGCACATCATTCTTCGCCGTCGCGATCCCGGTTTGCGCTTCGGCAATGAAGTATAGGGCCTGTGCCTGGTCGCGCGGCTCGAGGAAAATTTTCGCGTTCGATCGGATCTCGGTGATCGCGGCGGGAAAATCTTTGCGCTCGAGGGCGGCATTGGCGGCGGCGAGTTTTTGACGGGCGACCTGTTGATTCGCGGCGCTCGCAGCGGCGTCGCTCGCGGCGGCCGCGACGGTCTGAACCGGTGCGCCCGCTTGAGCGGCCGCGGGCGCGGGTCGGTTCGAGGCAGCAGCGGCCGCGGGAACTTCAGTTCCCGCTTGTTGCAGCTCGTCGAGAAACTTCTGCAACGCCTCCTTCGAACCGGCCGCCAGTGACGGCGTCGCCAGCGCGGCGTTCGCCTCGTTGATCGCGGATGTAACAAACGTCGAACCCGCCGGCGGCGGGGCCGGCTTGTAGTCGGCCGCGCGGACGGGATCGCGCACCAGCAGGGCGATGTACCCGCTCGCCGCCGCATCAAAACGATTCGCCCGCGGCGCCACACTCGTCAGCCGCTGCGCCGACCAGGTTTTCACCCAATCCTTCGCCGACGACGAAAGGGCCTTACGGAATCCCTCGGTCGCGACGTCGAATTTTCCGCTCGCCAGCGCTTCTTCCGCCGCGTTGAGAGAAAGTTCCCCGTCCGCCGCCACCCGCGAAACCTGCCGCACCTCGCGCGTGCTCTCCCGCCCGGCGCCGGTGATGAAAACGAGCTTGCCGTCCTGAATGCTTTTTATCTGCACCCCCCCGACTTCCAGCCCCGTCCCTCCTGCGCCGCCGCCAGCCCAGATCGTGTCGGCGCGCAACGATGTCGTCGTCGCAAAGACGGCGAGAAGCGCGATGACCAGAGATCGGTTGGAAACCATGGAAACCAGCGGAGGACAAAACCAAAATCACGTGCAGGAGAGGGGACTCGAACCCCTACACCTTTCGGTACTGGCTCCTAAGGCCAGCGCGTCTGCCAATTCCGCCACTCCTGCGCCGAACGGATGATACGCCGGTGGCGGGAGACGGTCGAGACGAAGGTGCGGTCGCGCCGGGGCACTGGTGGGACCCGGTGAAAGCGGGTGATTGACGAGTGGTGATTGAAAACCCGCTCTCCGTTCAATCACCACTTTTCAATCACCACGCATCCCGTTTGACATCCACCCCACGCCACGTTTTCATCTCCCTCGTCCCAACGCGAAGGAGCACCAAAACATGGCGCGAGCCGTCACCCTCTTCACCGGCCAATGGGCCGACCTGTCTTTCGAAATCATCTGCCAGAAAGCCAAAAGCTTCGGCTACGACGGCGTCGAACTCGCCTGCTGGGGCGACCATTTCGACGTCGACCAATGCCTCAAAGACAAAAACTACGCGAAGCAGCGCTGGGAAGTTTTATCCGACAACAAGCTGAAATGCTTCGCCATCAGCAACCACCTCGTCGGCCAGGCCGTCTGCGATCTGATCGACGAGCGGCACAAAGCGATTCTTTCCCCCGACGTCTGGGGCGACGGCGACCCGGAAGGCGTGCGAAAACGCGCCGCGCGAAAGATGATCGACACGGCCAAAGCATGCCGCAAGTTTTTCGACGCCGCGCCCGGCAAGCCCGGAAAGGGCGGCCAGGGCGGCTTCCCTGCGGTCGTCAACGGCTTCACCGGCTCGAGCATCTGGCACAGCATCTACGCCTTCCCGCCGACCGATCAAAAATACTGGCAGAAAGGCTTCGACGATTTCGCCAAACGCTGGACGCCGATTCTGAATGAGTTCGACAAAGCGAACGTCAATTTCGGGTTAGAAGTGCATCCCACCGAAATCGCCTTCGACACCGCCTCCGCCCAGCGCGCGGTGGAAGCGATCAAGGGCCACAAACGTTTCGGTTTCAATTACGATCCCTCGCACCTCGGCTACCAGGGCGTCGACTACGTCAAATTCATCCGCACCTTCCCGGCCCGAATTTTCCACGTCCACATGAAGGACGCCTGGTGGGGCCACGGCGACGGCACCGTCGGCGTCTTCGGCGGCCACGTCACCTTCGCCGACCCACGCCGCTACTGGGATTTCAGATCCCTCGGCCACGGCGACGTCAATTTTGAGGAAATCATCGTCGCGCTGAATGACATCGGCTACCAGGGCCCGCTCAGCGTCGAGTGGGAAGATTCCCGAATGGACCGCGAACACGGCGCGACCGAAGCCGCGGCGTTCGTGAGGGCGAAGGATTTCAAACCGAGCTCAATCGCTTTCGACGCACAATTCGATCGGTAGTGTTGGGAACGAACTCCTTTTCCGACAACTCACCAAACGTCGCGGCGGAAACGTGGCTGCCCGCTTGGCTCCGCCTGCGATTGATGTCGAGCTGGAGGAACGGCACGCCCAGGAAACGGACACCAATCGCGAAGGCGCGGCCGCAAGTGTTCGCCGCGGTCGGACACGGAGAAGAGTTCGGAGACACGATAAATACAGATAGCGCGTATAATGGATCAGGCCCTGCATACTGTTGCGGCCGCACTTTACATGCCCCGCGATTGCGCCCCTGTAACCATGTCGTGGTCTAGTGGGCCGGCTGCGACCCGTAGACCGTGATGCTGAACTCCGCGGCGCCCTCACTGGTGTTCCGGATCAGGTGGAAGATCACGCGCCCACCCTCCGGGAACGTGACGGGCTCGACGAGCTTGAGGGTGTAAACGGACGAGCCGAGTTCCTGCTTCACGTCAACGATGTCGAGTGTACGCATCGGCTGTTTCGCGCTGGTGTCGTCGCGCGCCAGCCAAGCCTTTTCAAGCACGCTGCCGGAGGCCAGCTTCAGCGTACCCAAGGCGCGTTTCAATTCGGTCCCGGGACGCACTGATTCGTTGAGTCCGGTCGGCTCGCTCAGTCCGAATTGATGATGGGCGACGCCGCCGGCGTCAAAGAGGGGATTAGCAGACCCCTGCGTGCCGTTGTAGTGGAGCTGAATGTCATTTCTATCCTGAGCCAGCGGTGGCCCGGATGGCTGCGGCGATCCCTGCTGCGGGGCCGTCACTGCGGTCGTTGCCGCGGCCGGGGGAGTTTGTGGTTGCATGGGACCCGGCTGCTGCCGAGCGGCGACGACGCCGGCGAGGCAGAAGCCTGCCGTGACTGCACTCACAACCCAGAGTTGGGTCGCCTTGTGCCGGTAGAGCCGTTGCACCGCCGGCGCGGCTGACTTCAGTTCCTTGAGCACGTCCTTGGCGCGGCCGCGATTTCCCTTGAGCAGAAGGTCGAGCGCCTCAAGGCGGTTGTCGTCGTCCGTAAAAGTCGCGAGAATGTGCTTCAAGTCCGCTGCGGAGACTTGGTAGTTTCCGGCCACATCTTCGATTGCCGACCCCTTCTGCTTGGCGACCATCTCGAAGTACCCGGCCGCCACGAGGGCGACCGTGGTGAAGACGCCACTCACTGCCGCGACGGCGCTGGCAATTCCCGGCCAATTCAGCGCGGCGAGCGACGGAAAGACGATCAAGCTCCCAACGGCCGTGATCTCCGACTCATTCATGCAATGCTCCTCGCGGCGACATGGTAACAGGCGCGAGGTGCACGTGCAGTGGGCGCCGCGTGACTGCCCCGCGAGGGGAACTCTATTGGGACATTCCTGATTGTATAAACGACCCCGTTATTTGGCGCGACGACGTTGCTTCATCGAGTTATGCTAAAATTTCGTCGCGCGACCGCGTTGATTCCGGAAGCGACGCCGAAAGATCCTCCCGCAACGTCATTACGTCATGAGCAACGATCACACTTCATGAAGTAGCTCGGAAAGCGGCGCGAGAAATAAATTGACCGCGCGGTTTCACGCGCTCGCAATCACTGCTGACTCCTTGGTTTTATCGCACCGGGGGGTTTGCATTGAAGAATCAAATTAGCCCGCAACGATTGTTAACCACTTTCCGCAGGCATCGCCGTGCGCGCTCGGCCGAGCGCACCGCGACACTTTCCGCTCGGCGGACAAGACGCTGGCGGCGCTGGGCGTGCGGGGGCGAGCGGTTTTTCACTCGCGGCGTTGGCCTAAGTCCTTGTTAACCAAAAAGTGAAACGGTTAGGCGGACGATGCCGCGACGTCGCCGAGCGGTCGGTGGGGAATTCCTACTACTCCGGCCGACGTTCGTAACTCCTTATTCTTCGCGCGGGCTTGCAAATTTTCTCGCCTAACGCGTGGCCCGGCCAGCAATAAAAATCACGTCGGCCCGGACCGGCCGCCGCACGATTCAGTCCTCGGACGAGTCGCAAGTCGTCGGCGAACGAAAACGCGGCAGGCGGGTCGGGCGTGGCGGCAATGACCCTCCGCGGTTTTCGCGCGCGGCGAGCGCTGCAAGCAGAAACCCACGAAGGCACATTTATCGGCCGCTTATGGGGCTGCGAAATCACCGGATTCGCTTCGTCCGCAAGCGGGCGGCGGGTAGAATCCTGCCCCATGCACCTTTGCCGTCGCACCTGTTGTCGGTCGTTTCTCGTCCTGATTCTCATGGCGCTCCTCACCGCGCCGCTCTTCGCCGCCAAGAGCGCGGCGGCGCCGAAGAAGGGCGATGCCGGCGGCGCGGGCGCGGGAGCGGCTTCGCGCGATGCGCAGTGGACGCTCTATTGCCAGGCCATCGCGGGGCCGGCGCATGTCGAGCAGGCGCAGGCGGTCAAGGAGCAGCTCGTTCAGACGAAGATGAAGGATTGGTACGTCCTTCATCAGGACGCCGAGTCGGTTCTCTACTACGGCTTCTATCGCACGATCAGCGACAGCGATCCGAAGGACAAGAAGGAGGGTGAGCGCGCCAAGCGCGACCGGCTGGCGATCAGCGGAATGCAGGACCAGCAGGGGAATCGCATTTTCGATCACGTCTTCTTCGTGCAGGTCGCCGCGCCGGATCCGAACGCGCCGCCGGAGTGGAATTTATTGAATGCGACCGGTTACTTCACGCTTCAGATCGCGGCGTACAAGGACGACACGAAGCGCAAGGAAGCGGCCGTCGAAGCGGTGCGCGAGGCGCGGGCGCAGGGGATCGAAGCCTATTACTACCACGGTGAGACGGTCAGCTCGGTCTGCATCGGCGCCTGGCCGCGCAGCGCGGTCCGCGAGCAGGAAGAAGAAACCGCGCGGGCGAACGATCAGACGCAGGACATCCTCGTGCTCCCGACGCCGCTGCCGAACAACGAAAAAGTCGACGTCCGCAACGCCAAGGGCGAGCGCGTGAAAACGTTTGCGCCGCGCTTCGATCCGATCGACCCGTCGCTGATCGCGACGATGGCGAAGTATCCGACGCACGCCGTGAATGGCGTCGTGTACGTCTCGAAATCGGTCGATCCGGTGACCCAGGAGCCGAAGGAACGCGAGGATTCGTCTTACATCATGCGAATTCCCACGCGCAAGGCAGGGCTGCTCAACCAGCCGGCGCAGGCGCCCGCGCTGCTCGCGCCGCCGACGAATGCGACGCCGGGCGGCGGGAAATTGAAGTCGCTGGGTGACTGATTCTCGTTGTCGACCGATGCGGCTTGTCATCGCCACTGGCAATTCCGGCAAAGCGCGCGAGTTCCGCGAGATGCTCGGGGGGGATCGTTTTGAATGGTCGGATCTGTCCGAGCATCGCGGCGTCGCGTCCGTCGAGGAGACCGGCCACACGTTTCGCGCCAACGCCTGCCTGAAAGCGACGCACTATGCGACGGCGCTCGACGCGTGGGCTCTTGCCGATGACAGCGGGCTCGTGGTCGATGCGCTCGGCGGCAAGCCGGGTGTTTTTAGTGCGCGGTGGGCGGCGATGCACGACGCGGGAAAAGGGGACGCGGACAACAACGCGCTGTTGCTGAAGCAGATCGACCATGTGCCGGAGGCGCAGCGGACGGCGCGCTTTTGTTGCGCGCTCGCGCTGGCGGATCCGGCGGGGCGGATCATTTTGACGGCGCAGGATGCGGTGGAAGGGATCATGCTCCGCTCGCCGCGCGGGGCGAACGGGTTTGGGTACGATCCGCTTTTTTTCATCCCGTCACTCGGCAAAACGACCGCCGAGCTCGAGCCGGATGAGAAACACGCCATCAGTCACCGCGGCAAAGCGCTGCGTCGGATGCGCGGGCTGATGGAACAACTGGGAACCAACTAACCGCCGAAAATCAGCGCCGGCGCGCACGTGTCATCCTGAGAGGGTGTCTAAGAATCGCTTTTCACGTGGCATG
>JAXDMN010000374.1:0-7429 GCA_034666045.1 Phycisphaerales bacterium
GAGGGATTGTTCCAGACGATCATGGCGGAGCTGCAGGAATTCGCGCCGGATCTGCTCGAGCAGTTCAAGCCGGTCATGAAAAAGATTTACCAGAAGCACGACTGGCAGGAATACGGCGGCGCGCCGCTCCTGGGCGTGAGCGGATACTGCCTGATCTGTCACGGCCGATCCGACAGCCGAGCGATCAAGAACGCGATCCGCGTGGGCAAGCAGCTCGTAAAGAGCGGCGTGAACCAGATGATCATCGATCGCATCGCCCGCGCCATTCCCGACGTCGAAGAACCCCAGGACAGCGCCGCGTGAAGTTCGCTGTTTAGCTCGCCGCCGGCAGTCGCGCGGCTTGTTTTGCCAACCACTTTCCATTCAACTTTATCGAGCACGATGTCCAGTTTCGGGGCCATTATCGCGGGAACCGGCTCGTCGGTGCCGGAGCGCCGGCTGACCAACGACGATCTGTCGAAGATGGTCGACACCAACGACGAGTGGATCGTCCAGCGGACGGGCATTCGCGAGCGGCGAATCGCCGGCGTCGGTGAGTCCACCGCGACGCTCGGCACGGCCGCGGCGCGGCGCGCGATCGAAGCGGCGGGGCTGGAGCCGCGGGATATCGACCTCATCATCTGCGCGACGATTACGCCGGAGATGGTTTTCCCCTCGACCGCCTGCTTCATCGGCGCGGAGCTGTTGATCCCCGGCGTGCCGGCCTTCGATATGTCGGCGGCGTGCAGCGGGTTTATCTACGCGCTGGTGACCGGCGCGAATTTCATCAAGGCGGGGATGTATCGGAACGTGCTCGTGATCGGCGCGGAGACGCTCAGCCGGATCGTCAACTACAAGGATCGCAACAGCTGCATTCTCTTCGGCGACGGCGCGGGCGCGATCGTTCTTCAGCGTGTCGACGACACCAAGCGCGGGTTAATCTTCAGCACCCTGCACGCCGACGGCAGCGGCGGGGACGTGATGAAGTGCATGCCCGGCAGCCGCTTCCCCATCTGCGCGGACCTGATTGCGCAGGAGCAGCAGTTCATGCAGATCCGCGGCCGCGAGGTTTACAAGTTCGCGGTCAGCAAGTTCGGCGAGCTGATCGACTCCGCAATGCGCGCGTGCGAGCTGACGAAGGAGCAGGTGAAGTACATCGTCCCGCACCAGGTCAACCAGCGGATCATCGACAGCGCCATGGAAAAGCTCGGCATGCCGCCGGAACAGGCGTATGTCAACATCGCGAAATATGGCAATACCTCCGCGGCGTCGATCCCGCTCGCCCTCGACGAAGCCTGGCGGGCCGGCAAGATCAACAAAGGCGACGTCATCATCTTCGTCGCCTTCGGCGGCGGCCTGACCTGGGCCAACGCGGTAGTCCGCATCTAACGCCCGCGTAGCGGTCGGGCCGAAGGCCCACTCTTCCAATGCCCAACATCACCTACATCCTCTGCCCCGGCCAAGGCGCCCAATCCGTCGGCATGGGCAAAGATTTCCACGAGAGTTCTCCCGCTGCGAAAGAGACATTCGAGCGCGCGAATAAAATCCTCGGCTTCGACCTCTCCTCCCTCTGCTTCGCCGGCCCCGACGAACGCCTCAACCAAACCGACATCAGCCAACCCGCGATCTACGTCACAAGCGTCGCCGCCCACCGCGCCGCCGTCGCCGCGGGCGTGATCAAGGAATCCGGCGAAAACACGCAGTACGCGGGCCTCAGTCTCGGCGAATACGCCGCCCTCCACCTCGCCGGCGTGTTCAGCTTCGAAGACGGCCTGAAACTCGTCGCCGCCCGCGGCAAATACATGCAGGAAGCCGCCGTCGCAACCCCGAGCAGCATGGTCGCGATCATGGGCGCGGACGAAGCGGCCGTGACGAAGTTGTGCGACGAAAATGCGCAGGGGGAGGTGCTCGTTCCCGCGAATTTTAATGCGCCGGGGCAGATCGTGGTCAGTGGGTCGAAAGCAGCATGTGATCGCGTGCTGTCCGCAGCTTCCGCTGGCGGCTTCAAGGCGGTCGCGCTGGTCGTGGCCGGGGCGTTCCATTCCCCGATCATGCAGCGCGGCGCGGACAGGATGAAAGCCGAGCTCGAGCGCGTCCCGTTCAACGCGCCGCGCGCGACGGTTTATTCGAACGTCACCGCCGCGCCGCATACCGATACCGCGAGCATCAAAAAGCTCCTCGTCGACCAGATCGTCAAGCCGGTGCGCTGGGAGCAGACCATGCAGAAGATCGCGCCGACGCCGGACGCGCGCTTCGTCGAATTAGCCCCCGGCCGGGTATTGACGGGCTTGCTCAAGAAGATCAATCGTCGTATTCCCGTAGAAACGCTCAGCACCGCCGACGCACTGAAAGGGAGCACGACATGACCGAGAAACGAGTCGCCATCGTCACCGGGGGATCCCGCGGGATCGGCGCCGCAATCTGTAAACGCCTCGCGAAGGACGGCCTGCACGTCGTCGCCATCGCGCGCAACACCGAAGCGCTTGACCGCGTCGTCGCCGAGATCAAATCAGAAGGCGGCAGCGCCGAAAGCGTCACCGTCGACATCTCCAACTTCCAGGCGTTCCCCGAAGCGATCGAAAAAGCGATCGACGCGCACGGCCGGCTCGACGTGCTCGTCAACAACGCCGGCATCACCAAGGACGGCCTGATCCTGCGCATGGACGATGAGGACTTCGACGTCGTGATCGCGACGAACCTCAAGAGCGCGTTCGTCGCGATCCGCAGCGCCGCCCGGCCGATGATGCGCATCAAGGGCCCGGTCGGCGGTCGGATCATCAACATCAGCTCCGTCGCCGGCGTCGCCGGCAACGCCGGGCAGGCGAACTACGCGGCGGCCAAGGCGGGGCTGATCGGCCTGTCGAAAACCGTCGCCAAGGAGCTCGCCGGCAAGAATATCACCTGCAACGTGATCGCGCCCGGGTTCATCCAGACGGACATGACCGACGTGCTGCCGCAGCAGATCAAGGACGCGGTCAAGGATTTCGTCCCGCTCAAGCGATTCGGCCAGCCGCACGAGATCGCCTCTTGCGTCGCGTTCCTGTGCAGCCCGGACGCCAGTTATGTCACAGGGCAGGTGATTTGCGTCGATGGCGGAATGGTGATGTAGGCAAGGGTCGGCAACGGCCTTACAGCGGGCCGTGCACAGGCCCTGCGGTTGTTGCATTAGACCCTGCTACCGCTATATTTCTGCCTCTCAGGGCCGTTGGGGCCCCGTTCGGAGCGAGACGTTCTCGACAGGTTGGACAGACTACAATTAACGGGTAGGAAAGCGTTATGGACGAAACGGATACGAAGGTCATCGAGATCGTCAGCGAGCAGATGGGCGTGGACAAGAGCGAGATCACGCGCGAAACCCACTTCATCAACGATCTGAACGCCGACTCCCTGGATACCGTAGAACTCGTCATGGAGTTCGAAGACGAGTTCGAGCTGTCCATCCCGGACGAAGAAGCGGAAAAGATCCAGACCGTCGGGCAGGCGATCGATTACATCAAGGAACACCAGAACAAGTAGGTGTTAGTGGTTAGTTGTTAGTGGTTAGTTGTAGCGAGACCCCTTCCGTCTCTTCGACTGACAACTAACGACTAACAACTTACAACTAACCCTTCGCATGAATCGTCGCGTCGTCATTACCGGTATGGGCGTCGTTACCTCCCTCGGCGAGGTGGTCGACGAGCTGTGGGAAAACCTCTGTGCCGGCAAGAGCGGCATCGGCCCGGTCACGCGCTTCGATCTCACCAAGTACCCTGTCCGCTTCGGCGGCGAGTGCACGAAGTTCGACGTCACGAAGTACGGCGTCGACGTGAAGGAAGCCCGCCGGCTCGACCGCTTCGGTCAGTTCGGCCTGGCGGCGGCCGTCAGCGCCGTCAACGATTCCGGGATCGACTTCACCAAGGAAGACCCGTATCGCGCCGGCGTGCTGATCGGCTCCGGCATCGGCGGCATCGAAACGCTCGAGGAGCAGAACAAGATCCTCGTCACGCGCGGCGTGCAGCGCGTCAGCCCGTTCACCGTCCCGCGCCTGATGGTCAACGCCGCCAGCGGTAATGTCTCGATCCGCTACCGCATCAAGGGGCCGAACACCGCCGTCGCCACCGCCTGCGCTACCGGCGCCAATGCGATCGGCGATGCCGCCCGCTTCATCCAGCACGACATGGCCGACATGATGATCGCCGGCGGCAGCGAAGCCGCCCTGTGCGAACTCGGCATGGCCAGCTTCATCGCCGCCCGTGCCTTGTCGACGCGCAACGACGATGTCACCCGGGCTTCGCGTCCGTGGGATCGCGACCGCGACGGGTTCGTGATGTCAGAAGGCGCCGGCGTCGTCATGCTCGAGGAATACGAGCACGCCAAAGCGCGCGGCGCACGCATTTACGCCGAGCTAGTCGGTTACGGCATGAGCGGCGACGCCTGCCACATCACCGCCCCGGACGAAAACGGCGCCGGCGCCGCGATGGCCATGAAGCTCGCCCTCAAGGACGCCAAGCTCAACCCCGAGCAAGTCGACTACATCAACGCCCACGGCACCAGCACGCCCCTGGGCGATCTCGCCGAAACCAAAGCAGTGAAGGGCACCTTCGGCGAGTACGCGAAGAAAGTCGCCGTCAGCTCCACCAAGAGCCAGATGGGTCACCTGCTCGGCGCCTCCGGCGGCGTCGAAGCGGTCATCACCGCGATGACGATCAGCCGCAATTTGATCCCCCCAACCATCAACCTCGACAACCCCGACCCCGAGTGCGACCTCGACTTCGTCCCCCACAAAGCGCGCGACAAGCGGGTGGACGTCGCCATGAGCAATTCCTTTGGCTTCGGCGGCCACAACGCCAGCCTGGTGATGAAGAAGATCTAGCCGCCTCCCCTCGCCGATCTGTCATCGCATCCGAAGCAATGTCATCCTGAGGTACTCCGAAGGATCCAGAGCGGTGCGCGCTCGCGCGTAGCGACAAATAAAGGAGTTGTCATCCTGAGGTACTCCGAAGGATCTGGCACCGAACGACGAGGAACGCAGATCCTTCGGAGTACCTCAGGATGACATCTGCGCGAGCTTCAGCGCCAATTGAAGGGCCGCCTCCTTGGTCCGAACCCGATCTTCCAACTGCGCGTCATACACCGCATCCAGCACCCGCTTAAACACCGGCCCCGGCGTCATCCCCGCCGCGAACAGATCATCCCCCGTCACCAGCGGCGCCGGCGCGAACTCCGTTTCGTATAGCAGTGAAAGCTCCTGGTACAGCGGGCCGATGCGATCGGTCAGCACGCCGACTTCGCTGATTGCCTCCATCACCTCCATCGCCGCGGGATGGTGTCGCTTGGCCATGAAGCGCTTCTTCATCGCGAGCGACGCCGGCGGCTCTTCAGCGAGCAGCGGCGCAAGGCTCTCGATGATCTCGCGAATTTCCTCCGCCTCGTCGTTGCTGATGCGCAGCGCCAGTCGCATCGCGTTCGCGGCTTCGATCGCCGGCTGCCGCCCGAGGAATTCCCGGAGATCTCGGCCGCCGCTGCGCTGCCACCGGTAGCACAGGATCGCCGCGGCGAGCGGCTCGCCCAGCCCCATGGGCTCGTCCGGCGAAAGTCGCATGAGGACCGATTGCTCCGGCTTCAGCGCATCCGCGGTTTGCGTCGGCAGGTGGCGGAAAATCACGTCGACCAATGCGAATTGCCAAAGCAATGGCCACGCGCGTGTCCGCGTCGGGTCGCCCAGCATCAGCCGCAGTTCGTCGGCGATCCGTTCGGGGCTGATGCGTTTCAGGTGCTCCGCGTGCCGCGCGATTGCCGCCGCCGTCGCCGGTTCGATTTGAAGGCCAAACCGCGCCGCGAAACGCACCGCGCGCAGCAGCCGCAGGTGATCTTCTTCGAACCGCTCCTCGGGATTCCCGATCGCACGGAGGATTTTGTTCCGAAGATCCGCCTGCCCGCCGACGTAATCGATCACGCGGTCTTCGATCGGATCGTAGAACAACCCGTTGATCGTGAAATCCCGCCGCTTCGCGTCCTCCTCCGCCGTCGTGAACACGACGCCTTCCGGCCTGCGGCCATCGAGGTATTTTCCGTCCGTCCGAAACGTTGCCACCTCGATCTGGCTCTTGCGTTGCCGCACCAGGATCACGCCGAACGCCGCCCCGATCGCCTGCGTGTTCGCAAATAACTGCCGCACCCGATCCGGCGGGGCATCGGTCGCAACGTCGTAATCCTTAGGCTCGAGGCCCAGCAACTGATCCCGCACGCACCCCCCGGCGAAGTAGGCGGCGTGGCCCGCGTCGCGCAGACGGCGCACGACCGCGAGTGCGTCCTCGCGATTGGCGTGGCGTGGCGAATCATCGGGCGGGGGGGTGGTCATGGCAGTGCAAAGATACCGCCAGCACGCGCGGCCGCGAAATGCGTGACGAAAAACGCGCGCTGCGCAATCGTCACGACCCTCGCGCAGCGCGCCGTCCGGCAGAAATCACAAGCTGTGAAAATGAATTCATCGCTTTTGGACGAGATTTTCCCATGCTGCATTCGCGCGCTGCGCCTGCGTGATGATGAACGCGCAGCGCGCCGGAAGAGATAGAGGGCGCGCCTTCCGCGCCCGCGCGCAGGAACGGAGCGACGCATGAAAACGCCGATCGACATCCTCCCTCTCCCCGGCGGGGAGAGGTTTTCGATAGGGGGTGAGGGCCGAGCGCGTGGGGTCGAATTGCGCCCCGTCGCGAGTACTTCTCTTTTCGACCTGCGAAGTGGCGCGTCCCAACAGGAGACGCTCCCCCCTGTCCCTTGCGGGGAGAAGGGAACCATGCCCGAAAATGCCCGGTTTTGCCCGGTCGCACGTCGCCCTGGAAAAACGAACCCACCGCGCCAAAAACGTGCGCAAGACCCCGTCGCGCGGTTGACGCAGGTTTACACCAGTTGACAGGAGTTGACGCCCGTTGACCTCAACACGCATTTTGGCAAAACGAACCCACCGCCATCTTCCGGGTGCATTCCCGCGCTTCTGGATGCTCCAACTCGCTTCCGCTACCCTGACGCCGCCGCACCCTGTTGCGTCGGATCCGCAACGCCGAAGGACCCACACCATGCGCTGTTTCATCGCCACGTTCGCCCTGACGTACTCCCTCACCCTCGCAGCGATCGCCGCTCCCGTGCCTGCTCCCGCGCCCGCGCCCGCCACGGTGCCCGCGACGACAAGCGCGCCCGCGACGCCGACGCTGAACGAGAAAGATTTTCTCGCCATCTGCGGCGACTCGATCACCGAGCAAAAGCTCTATTCGGTCTACATCGAAAACTATCTGCTCATGTGCAAGCCGACCGCGAACCTCCATGCCATGCAGTTCGGCTGGGGCGGCGAGACCGCCGGCGGGTTCCTCGGGCGCATGAGCAACGTGCTCCGTTTCCCCGTCACTGCGGCGACGACCTGTTACGGCATGAACGACGGCGGCTACGCGCCGCTGACGCCCGAGCGCGCGGCGGC
>JAXDMN010000375.1:0-37897 GCA_034666045.1 Phycisphaerales bacterium
GTCTTGAGCGTCGCGACGTCGATTCGTCCGTCAGCGTACTGCGCGCGGAGGATGCGCTCGAACTCGGACGTGATCTTCTCGCTGTCGTAGATCTTGATGCGCTCGATCAGCCGATCGAGCCGCAGGCGGACGGTCGGGTACGAAATCCCGTACGCATCCGCCATCGCCTTGAGCGATCCGGAGGCGAGGACGAACCGCTTCACAAAAGAGAGGTCCTCGTCCGACATCCGGTCAATCCACCGATCCATGACGCGGATATTAATATTATTTAAGTTTATGTCAATAACATTCATAACAAAATCAAAGTCCGCTTCAACTCCATAAACCTCACGACCTTATCCACGTCCCGCCGCACGCGACGTTAGATTGGCTTGCCGTATGGCCGGAGAGTTCGACTTCATCGAGTGGGTACGACGCCAGACCGCGCGGCGGGACGAGCACGTTCTCGTTCCGCCCGGCGACGATCTCGCGGTGCTGAAATGGTCGGCCGACGACCTCCTCATCGTCGGCGTCGACCAGGTGCTCGACGGCGTGCACTTCGACTCCGCCGTCCACACGCCGCGCGACATCGGGCGTAAGGTGATGAACCGCAACCTGTCGGACTGCGCCGCGATGGCGTGCCTCCCCGCCGCCGCCGTCGCGACGGTCGCGCTGCCGAAGACGCGCGACATCGAGTACGCGAAGGAACTCTTCCTGGGTATGAAAGCCGCCGCCGACGTGTTCGATTTTCCCATCGTTGGCGGCGACACCGCGTCGTGGGATGCGCCGCTGGCGATGACGGTGACGATCCTCGGGCGCAGCAGCAGCGGCATCCCGCCGATCACGCGAAACACCGCCAAGCCGGGCGATTCGATCTACGTCACCGGCCCGCTCGGCGGCAGCATCCTCGGGCGGCACATGACGTTCATCCCGCGCGTCCGCGAAGCGCGACAGCTCGCGCAGAGCGGGCTCGTGACGTCGATGATCGACATCTCCGACGGCCTCTCGCGCGACCTCCGCCACATCTGCCGCGAGAGTGGCGTCGGCGCGGCACTGCACTCCAGCGAGATTCCGATCCACCCGGACGCCGACACTCTCTCACGACAGACCTGTCGCTACCCGATCGAGCACGCGCTGCACGACGGCGAGGACTACGAACTGCTCTTCACCACGTCGGCCGAGCAGCCGTACGGCTACTGGATCGGGACGATCACCGCCGAGACGTCGATCATCGACGAAGACGGCGCGATCTCGCTCGAGCCGAAAGGGTGGGAGCACAAACTGTGAACGAGAACGTGCAGACGTCCCACTCCGTCCGCGAAACCGAATCGATCGCTGCCCATTTAGCCCGCTCGCTTGCGGGTGGCGAGACGATCGCGCTGTACGGCGATCTCGGCGCCGGCAAGACGCAGTTCACGCGCGGGCTGGTCGAAGGTCTCGGCGGCGACACGCACGACGTCAGCAGCCCGACGTTCGTCCTGCTGAACGTTTACCAGTCGCCGAGGATGAAGATTTTCCATCTCGACGCGTATCGCGTGCACGGGCCGGATGATTTCGATGCGATTGGGTTTTCGGAATTGCTCGAGCAGGAGAACGCGGTTTTGGTCGTCGAATGGCCCGCTCGGGTGGAAGCGCTGCTGCCGCGGAGCAAGCGGATCAACGTTCACCTCGAGACGATTTCGGCGCACGGGCGGCGAATTCGGGTCGAGCGGCTGGCATAGCGGTTGCACATCAAATCGCCTCAGGAGCTCCGCATGTGGAAATTCAGCACGTTCGTTCTCGCCGCCGCGTTCGCTCTGCCATTTGTTGCGGCTCAACCCGACGCCCGGGCTGCCAAAGCGCAGGTCGTTGACGAGGCCGGCTTCTTCAGCCCGGACGCCGTCAGCAAGGCCAACCAGCAACTCGCCGAGATCGAGCAGAAGACCGGGCGAGCGCTGCGGATCGAGACGTACCCGCAGATCCCGCAGAATCTGCGCGCAAATTACACGGCCGCGCGGCGCGACGAGTTTTTCACCAACTGGGCGACCTCGCGCGGGAAGGAATTGGGCATCACCGGCGCCGTTGTGCTCATCACGCGCGAGCCGGCGCACCTACAGGCGGCTGTCGGCGCCGAGACCGCGAAGAGCGGCGTGTTCACCACGGCGGATCGCGACCGCCTGCGCGACGTGCTGCTCAATGCGTTCAAGCAGAAAGACTACGACGCCGGCCTGCTGGCGGCGGTCGATTACTGGCGATCGAAAGTTGAACATTCGGGGGCTGCGGCTGCGGCGCCGGGCGCGGCGGCGGCGGCGAGTGGAACGCCTCAACCGTATCGATTCCCCAACGATGCGCGCTCGCAGCCGTCAGCGTCGCCCGCACCGCAGCAGCAGCCAACCGTTCGCCGCGGACCGGGCATCGGCACGTTGCTCATCTTGGGAGTGTTGATTTTCTTCGGCATCAAGCTGCTTCGCCGACTGTTCGGCGGACGCCGCACGAATCAGCCCGGCGGGGGCGCTGGTTATGACCCGCGCGATCCGCGCTACGGCAATCAGGGTTACGGCGGCGCGGGCACAGGCGGCGGCGGACTCGGTACCAGCGTCGGCGGCGGGTTGCTCGGCGGACTGCTCGGAAGCTGGATCGGCAACCACATGTTCGGCGGCGGCAGCTCCGCCCACGGCTCCACCCTCGGCGGCCTGCCCCCCACTGACCCGAACGCCGGCGCGGGCGGCGGCGTCTTCGACGAACCCCCCACCTCCGACTTCGCCAACGGCCCCACCGACTTCGGCGGCGGCGGCGATTTCGGCGGCGGCGGCGACTCCGGCGGCGGCGGCGATTTTTAATTCATCGCACGCGGCACAAATATGCTGCGAAGCAGCGCGTAGCGGTCGAGCCAAAGGCCCACATCTTCGATTTCGATTCTCCTAAACCGTCCCGCGGCGACGCCGCTCCTCCGGTTCGGCCCCCGGTACATCGAGTCGCACGACCCGATCCGCGACGCCGCCGCCGGACGGTTGTGATCCGGTCACTCCTGCAACGACTCCCCCTCGCCCGCCGTCTCTTCAACGGCGATCGGCCACGCATCCTTCCGCACCATGCTGACGATCGCCCCCAACACCAGCAGCACGAACGCTGCGATGACCGACACGAATCCCCACGCGAACAGCGTCTTGGGGATCATCCGATCAAACGCATCCGCCGACGACTTCGCCAGGTCAAGCGAGTTGTCATTGATGCTCGTGACGCTGTGCCCCATCCCCGCGAACCCGAGACACAACCCCGCGGCCGCCGCAAAGTACGCGTGCCGATGCAGCCACAATCCGTCGAGGTAAACCAGCGCCGACGCAAGGAGCGCCAGCCGCAGCGGCGACATCTCCGTGCCGCCGAACGGGAAGACCAGCTCCGGCGGAAATTTGATCGCCGACAGCGCAATCGCGACGAACGGCAGCGCAAGCTGGATGCGCATCCTCGACGCCAGTGTCGCCACGTGCTGATCGCAATGTCCGATCGCGACGGCCAATCCGATCAGCAGCGGCGCGACGTTGAGCGGGTGAAACGTCACCTTGTAGACCCAGTTCGCCAGGCAGAGGTGCGCGATGAGCGAGAGCATCGGCAGCGCGAGCATCGCGCGCGAGACGATGAGCTCGACGCCCAGCGGCCGGCCGTTGAGGCGCCGCCGGAAGACGTCGCCGGAACCGACGAGCACCGCGTAGGCTACCGGCAGCAGTCCGCACAGCCACCAACCGCCGTAGATCGCGAGCATCGGCAGATGCTGGTCGCGCGGCTGCGCGACGATCGCGAAAATCCCCGGCGCGGCGAACAGCACGCCGAGTTGGATCGCGACGAACGCGAACCGCCCGTCCGCCAGCGGGATCTGCGCCGCCCGAAAGACCAGCGCCACCTTCACGATCGCCGCCGTGAGGACGAAGGTGTTGACGATCAGCCCGATCCAGACGTCGCGGGCGAAGACTTCCATGTTGAGGAATCCGACGTCCGCCAGGAAGAACGCCTCGATAATCAGCAGGATCGTCGCGTCGCGTCGGATGCCGCGGCGAAGAAGAAACACCGCCAGCGCGATGAGCATCGCCTCGTAGATGTTGAGGGTGATGATCATCGTGAGCAGTTGCCGCATCGGGATCGGGCTCCAGTCGAGCGAGTCGTTCATCGCGAACACGCCGAAGAGCATGCAGCAGGCGCTGAGCAGGTAAAACGGGTTGTAGTCGGCGAGAAACTTCAGAACCGGGGATTGAACGGGCGCGGGGGGTTCCAGCACCATGACATACCTCCATGACGCCGTCGTTGTCAGCGCACGTGAGAGCGCTGCGCGCGGGACGGTGAAGTCGCGCGTTGAATGGCGTCAATAGAAAACACAGTCATTGCACCACATAAAAGAAGAACGTCCATCAAGCGCGGGCTTGTGACACCTCCTCACTCAGCCCTGTAACGTTGATGGCGCTCCGCGTGGCGGTGATGGGTATGAAAGGATGATGGCAGTCAGATGATTCTGTGCCGCGCGGGCGATCGACGGGACAAACCGGGCCGACGAAGAAACCCCCTGGACCTGCGGAACGACGCTGTGCAGCGCCTCGCATGAATCACATCATGCCGCGCGATGGCCGGGAGAAGAAGTAGAAATTGTTTGTGAAAATTGGCGCGGAGTGGGGGCGATCATCGAACTGACAAGCTGTGATCGCAACCTTCCTCGTCGCTTCACCGCGCCGGCGACGAAATCACCTGTGATCCCGCCGGCGTTGCCGCGGCGGCGGTGCGCTTGCGCTTCGCGCTCGGCGGCGGGGGTTGCTGCGACTGTTGCTGCTTCTTCTGCGCCGCCTCGGCCGCCTGCGCACGCTTCACCAGCTCCTCGCGGGCCTTGGCTTCATCTTCCGGAACGTACGGGAAGATGCAGCTTCGCGGCAGCGCGGCCAGCAACTGCTGGGTGTTCTCCAGCGATTTATCGTTCGGCAATGTCTCGCCCAGCTTCGCCGCGCGGGCCTGAAGCGCCTTGAACTGCTCCGGCGTCGCGACCGGCGGTTTCCGCCACTGCGCGGCTGCCGGCGGCAGCTTCTTCACCCGCTCCTGCGTGGCCGCGACGCGGTTCTTCAGCGATGGATGATCGCTCACCAGCTCGGGCGTAGTGTCGAGCCCCTTGTCGATCATCGCCTGGAAGAAGTCATCGAACTTGTTGGGGTCCCATCCCGCGTGGGTGTAGAAATCGAAGCCGAGCTTGTCCGCCTCGTTTTCGTCCTTACGCGTGAAGCCCATGTTGAGAAACTGCCCGCCCGCCGCGCCGAGGCTGGCGCCGAGCGTGGCGTACTGCGTCCCCTTTTCTTTTCCGCCGGCAACATATCCCGCGCCGCCCAGCGCCGCCGCCGCCGCGAGCAGACCATATTGCCGATTCATCCCTTTGCCGACGTGCCGCGCGTAGACGTGCCCGTATTCATGCGCCATCACGGCGGCCAGCTCGTCTTCGCTGCGCGACTGCTGGAACAACTCGTTGTAGATGTACATGTGCTCCCCGCCGGTCGTGAAGGCGTTGAGCGTTTTGCTGTTCACGAAATGGAATTTCATGTTCTTGAACATCCAGTCGGTCTTTTCCGATTTGTGCGTCTTGGGCCCGTAGCCCTGGCGGTCGAGCTCCTGCGCGGTCTGGATGATTCGGTCACCGACGGACTGGAGATAATTCGCCAGCTCCGGATCTTCGATGACGGCCGGCTCGAGCTGGGTATGCACACCCGCGGCGGCCTGCACGACCTTCGCGTCGCTGGCACATCCGCCGGCGAACAGGCCGCCGAGGAGAAGGAAAATCGAAACGGCGACGGTAGATGACATTTTTCGCATGGTTGATCTCGCTGTTTGCGTGGTGCAACGGGCAACTCTACAGCGTTGAGCGCGGAAGCGGCAACTGCCGTAGTGACGCCTGCTGATGGTTGCAGACACGTTAGCGGGCACGAAGTTGGTCGTTACGCGACGCCTTGATGCTCGCCATCGCCGCCGCCATCACGCTGAGGCCGATCATGCAGCAAACCGCCGCCACGCCGGCGCGGATATCGCCGCGCCAGATGAGTTGCGTCAGCGCGGCCGTGCCGGGACCGAGGACGGACCCGAGGCCGATGAGTGCTTCGTGATATCCGCCGTGCTCCGTGCTGCCTTCGCTGAGCACCATTCCGAAGTAGAGCGACGCGGAATAGATCATCCCGAGCACCGCGCCCAGCACGAGCTGCCAGGCGATCATCGACGCGAGGTCGAGCGAGTACGGAATCGTCGCGCCAAACAGATCGGACGGGCGGATGGTGACGCCCATGAACGCGACGAGCATCACCGCCGCCGCGCCGAGCAGGATGCGCGGCCGCGTGTGCCACCAGGCAGTGGCGCCGAGGTACACAAACGCGAGAACGCGCGCGATCATCCAGAGGCTGCCGACCAGCGTGCGCTGCGCCGTGTCGAGTGGGCGAACCACTGGCAGCAACGGCATCATCGCGGCGAGGCTGTAGATGACGACGTACGTCGCGGGCAATGAGATCCGGGCGAGCCACATCGCCAGCGTGCGCTTGGCGAGGAGTTCCGGCTCTGGTTCCGCGTGCGCCGCGCCGCCGAGATCGTCGCCGTCGCCCGTCGCCGGATCGACCCGCGGATTGCGCCACATGATGATCGCAGCCAGGAGGTGTGCGATCGCCGCGACGATGAAGACGCCGCCGCGCCAGTGCGCGATGATCGCGCCGCTGATCGCGAAGGTGACGGCGTTGGTCGCCGACCAGACGAGGTTGTAGCGCCCGATGCGCTTCGACATCGTGTGCGCGTCGGCATCGCTTGCGACGAGGCTTTCCAGAGCCGGCCAGCAGAGCGCGACGAGCAGCACGTACCCAAGCAGCGCCGCGACCATCGTCGCCGGCGTCGGCGCGACCGCCGCGAGCAGCGCCAGCGCGACCAGGGCGCCGTTGACGGCGATCAGCCCGCGCCGCCGACCGAATCGTCGCGCCACCTTATCGGCGGCGAGCGATCCGACGACGTAGACCGCTCCTTGCGCCGCCGCCAGCAGAAAATTCCGCCCCAGGCCCCACTGATAATAACGCTGCGTGAAAAAGAAGATCCCGACGGTCAGCATGACCGCGCCGACGGAGCAGCAACTCTGCGAGATGAAGACCGGCCAGAGCGGGCGGTGCCTTATTCTGACGGCGGCGGCGGAGTCGAGCATGGTCATCCTGAGGTACCCCGAAGGATCTGCGTTGTCCGTCGCTCGATGCCAGAACCTTGGAGTACCCGCTGCGCGAGTGCCCGGTACCTCAGGATGACATTGCCAAGTGTGAGTGTGTTCCTTAGACAGCCGGCGCCGCGCGGAGTTCGCCAAAGAGCGCATCGACGAACCGCGCCGGATCGAAGCTCTCGATGTCCTGCGGCGTTTCGCCGAGACCGATGAATTTCACCGGGATGTTGAGCTGGTTCTTGATCGCGAGGACGACGCCGCCCTTGGCGGTGCCGTCGAGCTTCGCCAGCATGATGCCGGTGACGTTGACCGCCTTAGAGAAGTTCTGCGCCTGCGCGATCGCGTTCTGACCGGTCGTGGCATCAAGCACGAGGAGCACTTCGTGCGGCGCGCCTTCGATGCGCTTGGCGACGACGTCACGGATCTTCGTCAACTCGCGCATGAGGTGGTCCTGCGTGTGCAATCGGCCGGCGGTGTCGACGATGAGGACGTCGATGCCGCGCGTCTTCGCCGCTTCGCACGCGTCGTACGCGACGGCCGCCGGGTCGGCGCCGCTCTTGTGCTTGACGATGTCGACGCCGATGCGCTCGGCCCAGATCGTCAACTGATCGACCGCCGCGGCGCGGAAGGTGTCGCTGGCGCAGACCATCACCTTCTTGTTCATCTGGTTCTTCAGCAGCCAGGCGAGCTTGGCGATCGAGGTGGTCTTCCCCGCGCCGTTCACGCCCGCGACCATGATGACGGTCGGCCCGCTGGCGGCGAGTTTGATGTCGCGCGACTCGGGCGGACCCCATCCGTTCACGAGCTCATCGCGGAAGATTTTCCCGGCCTCGTCCTGGTTGCGGATTTTTCCCAGCCGCCAGCGCTCGCGGATTTCGCCGATGATTTTCGTGACGTTGGCGACGCCCATGTCGGCGCGGATCAGTTTTTCCTCGGTTTCGGTCAAGAACGCATCGTCGATCTGCCGGCCCGGGATGAAGAGCGTGCGGACGTCGGTATTGAGCACCTCGCTGGTCTTGCGAAGTGCGCTTTTGAGCTTGTCGAGCGTTTTCGAGAAGAAGGCCATGGCGGTGGGAGTATAGGAAGCGGACGACGAATGAACACGCGCTCGATCATTTCCGCCGGACGTAGAGCGTGAGCGGGAAATACTCGCGGCGTTCGTCCGGCATGAGTTCGTAATGCTGCCGGGTCCATTCGAGGATCGGGTGCTCCGTCGGGCCGGGCGGCTCGCCGTACAGGATGATCATCGCCGGCGGATTTTTTTGCAGGTCGGCCAGCGTGCGACGCGTGAGCCAGTCGGCGAGCGGGCCGGTTGTCGTATGCATTTTCCACAGGGCGGTCGCAGGCGGGCGGCGGTGGATCAACGCATAGGCGTACGCCTCGTCGGACCAGGTGTAGAACGTCTCGTCCTTCGGCAACATGCGGTCGACGGCGCGGAAACTGTCTTGCGCCGCGATGAAAAAGTCGCCGTACTTTCGCCGCGCCCATTCGCGGCCGCTGAGGGCGTACCAGCTCGCCTGCGGGACGATCATTGCAAGCAGCGCGAGCAACCCGACCGCGTAGGCGAGACCCGTGCGGCGCGCCCCGACGCGTTTCGGCAGCGCGGCCGCGCCCCAACCGGCGCCGATCGCCAACGGCACGAACCAGAGCTGGTAATAGTGCCCGTGAAATTGTCCCGGCAGCGCGACAGCGAGGTGAGTGCCGACCACGAGACCCGCGAAGAGCGCCCACGCGCGGCGCGGCGCCGCTCGTTCGCCGCCGAACGCGCCGATGATCGTCAACGCCATCGCCGGCAGCGCGAAGATCAGGTATTTCGAGACCATGTTCTGCGGCAGGATCGAAGCGGCGAGGTTGCCGATCATGCTGCCGGAATAGGCGCGCGGCGCGACGAAAAAGGTCTGCCATGCGAGCCAGCCGCGACCGGTCGCGGCAAAGTAGGCCAGCACCGCGGACCAGATCAGCACGACGATCGCGGCGGCGGCGAAAAGTTTCGCTGCGTGACGTGCGAGCGTCGCGCGAACGGCTGTCCCCAGAAACGCGACGCCGATGCAGGTCGGAATGACGATCGCCACTTGCTTGTACAGCGACGCGACTGCGAAGAGCAGCCCGATCGCGGCGGCGCGTCGCCAGGACAACTCCGTTCCGCGCGATCGCAGCCAAATTGCGAACGCCCACGCGCTGCATGCGTTGATAAAAACTTCGGTGTTCGGCAGGTTCCCGCCGGTCCACGGCTCGAAGCACATCGCCGCCCAGAAGAGGGCCGCCCACATGCCGGCCGCGCGGCCCGCGACTGACGCGGCGGAGTAGACGCCGAACATCGTCACGATCGCCATCGCCACGCTGAGCAGGTAAACCGGCAGCGCGCCGTCGCCGGTGAAGAACTGCGTCGTCGCGAACGTGACGAAAATTCCGGGCGGTTTGACGTCCCACGCGTCGGCGTAAAGCCGCTCGCCGTTCAGCATCTCGCGCGCGATCGCCTGATAGGTGCCGATGTCCCACTCCGGCGGCTCGTCGTACGAGCGCAGGCGCGCGACGATCAACAGGATGGACAGGATGAGAAGAACGATCGCGGCGGCGCGTCGGCTCAAGCGCCCTCGGTGAGCTGCTTGTGTTCCTTCAACACCGAATCGAGCACCGCGTTCACGAAGCCGGGACTCTGCTCGGTGGAGAAACTTTTGGCCAGCTCGATCGCTTCGTCGATGACGACCTTCGGCGGGGTCTGGCCGCTCGTGAGCTCGTGGACGGCGAGGCGGAGGATGCTTCGGTCGACGCCCGGCTGCCTTTTCGGCGGCCACTGCGGGGCGAGCCGGCCGATCCAACTGTCGCTGCTTTCGCGCGCGCCCCACGCATCGGTCGCAAGCCGCAGCGCGTCGCGACGCATGTCATCGGTGACGTCATGATCATCCCCCGCCACCTGCGCGGCCAGCAGCGGATCGCTCTCCCCGCTCGTGTCCCAGAGGAACAGGACCTGCATCGCAAGCTCACGAACTCGGCGGCGGCTGGACATTGGCGGAGTATAGCGGAATGCGAAGGTCTAAGGACTGAGCGTCACTTGCGATTGATCCGCAGCACCAGCGCCATCATTTCCGCGGCGGCGTCGGCAGCGCGTTCGCCGTAATGGCCGTGCTTGCCGCCGACGCGCTCGCGGGCTTGCTCTTCGGTGTTAGTCGTCAGCACGCCGAAGATCGTCGGGATCATTTCCGTCAGCGCGACTTCCTGGATGCCCCGGGCCGCTTCGCCGGCGACGTAATCGAAGTGCGGCGTGTCCCCACGCACGATGCAGCCCAGGCAGACGATCGAGCTGTACCGTTTCGTGCGCGCCAGCATCTTGGCGGCGACCGGGAGCTCGAACGCGCCCGGCACGCGGTGCAGATCGACGCGCGAGCCGTCGATGCCGAGTTCTTCCAATCGGCCGAGGCAGCCGCTCACCAGTTCGTCCACGACATCGGTATTGAACCGCGCGGCGATCACGGCCACGCGCGCGCTCTCCGGCAGATCAGCCGGCTGGAATCCGGGAAACTTGGAACTCATGCGGTGAAAGTTAAACCCAAGACGCCGGCGGAACCAACCCCTGTCGCGGAAACCCCTGCGCACAAACCGCCGCTCGGAGCGCATTTGCAACTCGCCCCCCCGCTGTCATACGCTCCATAAAGATGCCCGGCGTCATCTCCCGACGACTCTTTCCGATTCTCCAGCTCACGCGGATGGCGCTGGTCTTCACCGCCATCTCCAACTCCTTGTGTACCCTGCTATTATGGACGGCTTCGCGGTACGAACGGGGGGAGAACGTGCTCCGCCACATCCCCTGGCAATGGGCGGCGGCGATCGTCGTGATGTCAACGGGGTTGTACGGATTCGGGATGAGCCTGAACGACATCATCGACCGCCGTCGCGATCAACAGCTTGCAGCGCATCGCCCGCTCCCCAGCGGACGGATCGGCGTGGCGACGGCGCACGTCATCTGCGGGCTGCTCATCACCCTGGCGATTGCAGCAGGCGCATATTATGCGCGAGCTTCCGGACAAGGTTGGCCGTCGCTCGTGCTGGTGATCGGGACGGCGGTCTTCATCGTCTTTTACGACTACGCGGCGAAGTACCTGGTCGCGCTGGGGTTGCTGAGCCTGGGGCTGATCCGGTTTTTCCACGCGGTCATTCCCGCGCCGCAAATTCCCGTCGTGTGGCACCCGCTGCTGCTGCTGAACCACGTGACGATCCTGTCGCTGATCGCATATCGATGGGAGGAAAAACGTCCGCAGTTGACGCCGATCCATTGGGCAGCGGTGCCGGGCGGACTTGTTGCCATCGACGCGCTGCTGCTGACCACGTTGCTCGCGCTGCGTCGCGATCGCGCGCCGGATTTGCTGCAAGCGCTTCGAATCACGCCAGCGCTCATCGCGCCCGCGGTCGCCGTGCTCATGTTCGTGCTGCTCGCGTGGGTGATCAAAGTGCGCAGCGCAAGCCCGCGCGAAGCGGGACAGCGCTTGATGCTGTACGGCCTGCTGTGGCTGATCGTTTACGATTTCACCTTCGCCGCCGGATACGTCGGACTGAAGCCCGCGCTGTTGCTGCTGATCTTCCTGCCGCTCGCGTATTTGTCGGTGCAGATTATGCGCTGGTGGGGCGGCGTGATGGCGTTGTCGCAGCGGCCGCAATTCAAGCGCGCGGAAACGTAAAAAAATTCTTCAATTCATGGAATTTTGCGGCGGCGGGTTGGACGAACCTAGTTTCCGACGGTAGTTTGAGGGCACTAACGTCGCACCCCTCCAGCGACCCGCTACCACGCCCTCCGGTGGCGGGTCGCATTTTACCCTTCAGAATCCACCTTCCGGATCCCGCCGTCACGATCCGAAATACAGCCGCAGCGCGAGCAGCCATCCCGCGATCGTCACGCAGGAGAAGACCGTCGTCCAGAACACGCAGTCGGCGGCGAGATCGGAGTCGCCGTCGAGTTCGAGCGTGAGGAGCAATGTCCCGACCGCGGTCGGCACGCCGGCCGTGAGGATCATCAGTTCCGCCGGCCAACCCGACGCGCCCCATAAATCCAGCGCCGGCCAGCCGATCAGGTGAAATCCAAACAACAGCAGCGCCATCTGCACGGGGCCGAACAACAAGCGCAGCACGAGCACGAGCGAGACCGGCTTCCAGCGCGGCCAGCGCGGGTTGCTCGCGAGCTGCGCCCCCAGCGTGACCAGCGCGATCGGCACGAGTCCGTCGGCGAGGTACGACGCGGTCTTACTGAGAAAAATCGGCAGATGGCGATCGTCACCGCCCTGAAGCCACCACCGCGCGAGCAGCGCCGCCGCGAGCATCGGGAGCATCGGCAGCCGACCGATGCGCAGCAGCGATTTTCCCACTCCGCCCGGATGCGCCATCGCCGCGATCGCGAGCCCGAGCGTGTAGGTGAGGATGTTCTGCGTCATCAGCACGAACGCCTGCACCGCGCCGCCGTCTTTCGCGGCGGAGTGCGGCATGCTGACTCCTGAGTGTTGCGGGAACGCGAGTTCCGCCAGCGGAAGTCCGTAGTTGCCGCTGTTGTAAAACATCACCGCCAGCGCGATCGCCGCGAGGGTTTTGCGGCTGACGCGAAAGAGCCGCCCGACGCCGAAGACGATCAGCCCGAGCGTCACGACCTGCACGATGCTGATCGTGACCACGCCGCCCATCTGCGCCCAGGAGAGCGTGCTGGTCGAAACCTTGTCGAAGACGAAGGCGGGAACGAAGAGGTAAAGGTTGAGCTTCGAGAGCGTGCCGAGGTCGATCTGAAACTTCCACCGCAGCAGCGCACCGACGCCGATCATCAGGAGAATCGGCGCGAGAACGTCGAGGAGGATGCGGAAGATCACCGGTGCAAAAGATACACGACAGGCTCCAAATTCCCGCTGCGCAGCGCCGCGCTCGCGACAAGAAAGTGAGCGTTCGCAAACAAGTTATTGACAGCGAATGAAGTGGTCACTAGCTTATTGAGCCATGACCCGCGTCTCCGCCCCGCCGCTGTTGAGCTATGCAACGCCGGGCGAAACGCGAAGGCGTCCGGGGGCCCTCGGCATCGTACAACTCGTCCTGGCGTTGCCGGCACTGGTCGTGCCGTTCGTTCCGTTCACTTACGGCACGTCGCCGCTCGACGTCGCGTCAGATCTTCCCGACGACTTGAACCTCTTCAGCATCAGCGGCGACTATTGGCTGTTGCTGATCGGTTGGTCGTTCTTCGCGGCGTTTCCGATCATCGCGTGGAAGGTCCGCCAACTCGTCCGCGCGACGCCGCCGGGCGTGTGGGAGCGCGGCGTGCTCGGCACGCTCGCGGTGATCCTGACGATCCCGGCGACCATCGTGATCGTCAGCATGGTGCGATCGGTCGTGGAGGAAGCGCAAGCGCCACAACCATCAAGGCCGGGCTTGCAGGAGATCGTCATGATCGCCACCGGCATGGCGCCGCTCGCCGCCGGGATTGGGCTGACGTTGTGGCGGTGGCTCCGACGGCGAACGTCCGTTGCGGCTATCGAGACACTGCTTGTCACCGGCTATCTCACCAACGCAGCCATATGCCTGCTCGGTTTTTTCGACAATCCGCAACTGGGCTATTGGCTGACGATCCCACCGACCGCGGCGTTCGCACTCGACCTCCTGCGGCCGAGGCTGCATCATGCGTGAAGATGGGCAGTTCAGACCAGCCAGTCATGGCACGCCATTCGTAACACTTCAACTGCCATGCAAATTCTCGAATTACTCGAACATCGTCGTCTGCTCAGTGGCGTCACGCTCATTACCCACGGCCAAGGCGGCGACGCCGGCGGACCGGTCGGGCTCATCGCGGACCTCATCGCCGACCGCGCGGGCGGCGCGGCCCAGTACGTCATGAAGGTCGGCGACGATGGCATTCTTGGCGCGAAGGTTACCAGCTTCACGAAAGACGCCGGCTCACCCGACATCAAATCCGTCTCGACCGGCGAGATGATCATCAAGCTCGATTGGTCGGACGTGAACGTCGCGCCAACGCCGACGATCGCGGCGGCGGTCGCGGACTACATGACCAGGAACGGGCTCGTCGAGCAGGAGCTTCACCTCGCCGGCCCAAGCCGCGGCGCGTCGGTCGTCTCGAACCTCGCGGCGTCGCTCGGCGAGCGCGGCGTATGGGTCGATCACGTCACCTACATCGATCCCGTCCCCGCGGGCGGCGTCGTCCCCGGGCTCGGCGATTTCGTCGACGGGCCGATGCGCGTCACCGAGAACGTCATCTTCGCCGACGATTACTGGCGCAGCGACAACAACATCGCCACCGGCTTCGACGGCCAGCCCGTCGACGGCGCGCACAACGTGAGCCTGAACAACACCGTGCAGAAGGACAACGCGGGCGATCCGCACGTCGGCGCGGGCCTGTACTACATCGCCACGGTCGATCCGTCAGGCCCGCTTCCACCCGGTGCGAAATCTTCCTGGTTTACGGGGAGCAATCTACACCGCGATCAGACTGGCTACCTCTTCAGCCGCATCGTTGGCGGCGCGCGGCCGGCCGACGGCGTCGGCGCGAACTTCAACGGCGCCGCGCATCGCGACAACGTCAACGAACGCGGCACGCAGTGGGCGAACATCACGCAGGTCGGTTTGATCGGCGGCGCAACGAGCGTCCCGCGCGGCAAGTCGATCCGCGTCGGCTTCCGCTTCGGCGACGCCGACAGCAAGACCACCGTCTCGATCTTCCTCGACCGCGATCAGAATCCGTACAACAACAACACCGTCTCGCGCATCGCGCGACGCACATACAACACGACCGCGAACGGCGGCTCGCGCCTGACCGGCACGACCGTCGAAGCGCCGACGGGAAACTACTACGTCTACGCCCAAATCGCCGACAGCGCGGGCCACGTCCGCTACAGCTATCTGCGCAATCGCCTCACTCTTACAACCGCCCCGTCCAGCCTGAACTTCGTAACCGTCAACAACGGCACGATCAACGTCAGCGGCTCGAGCGGCGATGACCGCATCTACGTCACCACGAACGGCACGACGCTGGCGGCGACGCGACACGACTTCACACAAATTGTTTCGCTGAGCGGGATAACGAGCGTCCGCGTCGCCGGCGGCGCAGGCGATGACCGCCTCGTGCTCGGGCTCGGCGTGACCAACGCGTTGGTCCAGGGTGATGCAGGTCACGATACGTTGTTCGGCGCAGACGGCGATGATCGCCTGGAGGGCGGAACCGGGCGAGATCAACTGTACGGCGGCGGCGGCGCCGACCGCTTGTCCGGCGGCGGCGGGAATGACTTCCTCGACGCAGGTTCCGGCTCAGACCGGCTTTATGGCGACGCGGGCAACGACTTCCTCTTCGGCGGCAGCGGAAACGACCGCGCCTGGGGCGGCAGCGGCACTGACATCGTCGACGGCGGTGACGGCACCGCCGACCGCGCTGGGAACGAACCGGAAGATGATCTGCGCAACATTGATATTTTGCTGGGGTAATCTGCGCAAGCGGCGCCCGCCGATTTTGCAGGCATTTTAATTTCAGATCGAACGTTCCACGCTGTATCATGCGCAGCACTTGCGGGGGCGTATGTGGCCCATCCCGCTTGCTGGCCAGGCCGAGTGAACCAATCGCAGAGGACTCACGTCGTGATTGAAGTGTATCGCAAGCGGCAGCAGTCGCTCCGAGCGGCTTGCGCCGCCGTGTCATTTCCCCGCGCCCTGCCCGTTATGGAACAGTGCGAGCCGCGGCGGTTGTTCGTCGCCCTTACTGCGGTGCCCGCGCTCCACAGCTATCCGACGGCGACGGCGAAGCTCTACCTCGACTTTAACGGCAGCGACGCGATCACGAACTGGCTCGGGACCGACATCCCGGCCACGCCCGCCTTCGATCGCGACGGCGACACCAACGACTTCAGCGCCGGCGAGCTCGCCAGCATGACTGAGGTCTGGCGCCGCGTCTCTGAGAAGTATTCGCCGTTCCGGCTCGACGTCACCACCGTCGACCCGGGGAACATGGCCGACAAGCTGACGGCGGTCATCGTGCTCGGCGGCGACGGCGACTGGCTCGGCCAGCCCGCGGGCGGCGTGGCGCCGCTCGGTGGGTTCTTCAACTTCGCCCCCAATGTCGGATTCGTCTTCACGGACGGCGGCGTCTTCACCAACAAGTCCATCGCCGAAGCCGCCACTCACGAAGCGGGCCATCTCTTCGACCTCGAGCACCACAGCCTTTTCTTCCCCGATGGCACGAAGGACCAGGAATACGATCCGGGCAATTTCCTGGTCGCGCCGAACATGGGCGTCAGCTACTACGCCGATCGCGGCGTCTGGGACATCGGCCCCAGCTCGCCCGGCCCGACCGCCATCCAGGATGACCTGGCGCTGCTGACCAATTCCCTGAATGGTTTCGGCTATCGCGTCGATGACTACGGCGGCACGCTCTTTTCCGGCACGCCTATCGCCCCGACGACCCCCGGCGGCGTGAACTTCAGCTACCCGGGCGTGATCGAACGCAACGGCGACGTCGACGCCTTCACCTTCAACGCCAACGCCGGCACGCTCAGTCTTTCGCTCGACGTCGCGCCGTTCGGCGCGATGCTCGACGGCACGATCAAGGTGTTCAACGCCTTCGGCGGACTCGTCGCGCAATCGGCCACGGGAAATCTCGGCGAGACGCTGGTGGCCACCAATATCCCGGCCGGCACGTACGTCATCGCCGTCTCCGGCGCGGGCGCGTACGGCGATCTCGGTCAGTACACGCTCACCGGCACGCTGCCGGGCGGCGGCATCCCGCCCAGCTCCGATCACCTGCTCATCCAGGGCACCGACGGCGACGACAACATCAACATCACGTTCGTCGACAACACCTACCGCGTCGACGTCAACGGCACGCTTCAGACCATCGACCCGAACACGATCAAGCAGTTCGACATCCTCGCCGGCGGTGGCAATGACGTCGTCACCCTCGGGCCGGGCGTGTGCAAGGCGTACGTCCTCGGCGGCGCGGGCGCGGACACGATCACCGGCGGCGATTTCGCCGACACGATCACCGCCTCGGGCGGAAACGACATCGTCTACGGCCAGGGCGGCGACGACCGGCTCACCGGCTCCGCTGGCCACGACATCCTCGTCGGTGGCGACGGACGAGATCGGCTGTACGGCGAAGCGGGCAACGATCAGCTCATCGGCGGCGCGGGTGTCGACCGCATGTGGGGCGGCGACGATCACGACGTCCTCTCCGGCCAATCGTCCGCCGACAAGATGTACGGCGAAGCCGGCAACGACTCGATCTTCGGCGGCAACGGCGGCGACATCCTCAACGGCGGGGACGGGCTCGACTACCTCTGGGGCGGCGGGGACAACGACGTCCTGTACTCGCGCGACTTTGGCTTCGACTTCGTCAACGGCGGGACCGGCGACGACAGCGCCCAGGTCGAGTCCGAGGACGTCAAGGAAGAGCTGGAAGTCCTGCTTGCCTAAGCTATCGCGCCATGCAAAACCCCCGTTTGCGGCGCCGGATCGCCCGATCCGGCGCCCCCGACAGCAATAACTTATCGGATGTCGCGGCCGCAGTTGGACGTTCCATTTGCGCTGCCTTTTCCCTTATGTTCCGTTGCGGCGTGAAACGCTGCGCGGGCCCGTGGCGTCCTTGTTACCGCTAATTTAAGTTGCTATCTTCCCGCCGGCCCCGCGGGGAAGCGCGGAAAACCGCTAAAAAAACGCATCTATGAAGCTCGTCGTCACGATCCCCGCACTCAACGAAGAACACACGATCGCGCAGGTGATCTCCGGCGTCCCCCGCAAGATCCCGGGCGTCAGCGAGGTCGAGGTGATCGTGGTGAACGACGGCTCGACCGACGCAACCGCCGAACGCGCCGCCGAAGCGGGCGCGCTCGTCGTCACGGTTCACAACCGCCCGGGGCTCGGCAAGGTCTTCGGAACCGGGCTCGAGCGCGCCATGCGCCGCGGCGCAGACATCATCGTCAACATCGACGGCGACGGACAGTTCGACCCGACCGACATCGCCAAGCTCGTTCACCCCATCCTCGAGGGCGAAGCCGATTTCGTCACCTGTTCGCGCTTCGCCGATCCGGATCTCTGGCCCACCATGCCGCGCGTCAAGTTCTGGGGGAATCGCGCCGTCACCAACATCATCAACTGGGTTTGCGGCGGAACGAAGTTCACCGACGTGAGCTGCGGCTTCCGCGCCTTCAACCGCGAGGCGGCGTATCGGCTTACGCTCTTCGGACGCTTCACCTACACCCAGGAAACCTTCATCGACCTCTTCGCCAAAGGGCTGCGCATGGCGGAAGTGCCGCTGAAGGTGCGCGGCGTGCGCGAGCACGGCAACAGCCGCATGGCGTCGTCGATCTTCAAGTACGCGACCAACTCCCTGCCCATCATCCTCCGCGCCATGCGCGACATTCAGCCGCTGAAGTTTTTCGGCGGGATCGCGCTGCTGCTGTTCATCCCGGGCATCGTGCTGGGCGCGTTCGTCACCGGTTACTACTTTATGGAAGGTCGCACGACGCCCTACACGTCGTTTATCACGATGAGTGGCGTGCTGATCGTGCTCTCGTTCATGCTCGGCGTGCTCGCCCTGCTGGCGGACATGCTCGGGCGGCATCGCAAGATCAGCGAAGAGCTGCTCTACCTCGCGCGTCGCAAGGTCTACGCTGGCAAGCGCGCCCCGCGGCCGCCGGTGATGGCTTCCGTCGAGCCGGCCCGCGCGGTGGCGCGGCTGTTCGAGGAATCGTGGGGCATTGAATCGCCCGAGCAGGAACAGGAAGAAATCCTTACCAGCGCCAGCGTCACGCCTACCGTCACGGCTTCTGTCTCGACCCGCGCCAGCCACGTCGCATGAGCCAGCCCGCTCCCGCGCCGCGCGAGTTTTACGACTCCGAATACCATTTCGAAGAAGACGCCACACGTCCGGATGAAAAGCGGATCTGGCACGCCTTGCGGCACCTCGAACCGCTGGCGGGCGCCGATTTTCTCGACCTCGGGTGCGGCGCCGGCTGGGCGACGCGACTGGCGAAAATCGAGGGAAACGCCGGTCGTGCGGTCGGTCTCGATTTCTCCCGCACCGCGTTGGTCCTGGCGCGAAAACATTCCCCGCAGATCCTGTGGGTGCAGGCGGACGGCACCGCCCTTCCGCTCGCGGACGGATCGTTCGACCGCCTCTTCTGCAATGGCGCGCTCGAACATTTCCCGGATGTGCGCAAGGGCCTGTCCGAAATTGCGCGGATTCTTCGCCGCGGCGCGACGGCGGTGCTCATCGTTCCAAATTTTTACGTGAAGACCGAGCAGCCGATGGAATTCCGCACGCATTATTGGGGATGGCGCAAGATGCTGGAGGCGCGCGGGTTCGAGGTGATCAAAACCGGCGCGGATTGGGGTCCGGGGATTTTCAAGAACGCGAATTTCAAACGCCTGATCGCGCGCACGATCGGAAAAATCCTCTGCGCGATCCCGTTCATGCAATACCAGTTCATCTTCGTCGTGCGCAAACGCTGAGACCGAAAACTTTTCATCCTGAGGTACTCAGGATGACAATTCCGTGATTGGGGCAGGCGCGGGCGCGATGGGGGGCGCACTGCGCATCACCAACGCGCCGATTCCCGCAAGCAGCACTTCAATCACCGTCTGAATCACGCGCATCGCGACGACCACGATCGCGACGCGCGGTCCGATCGTCGGACCCAGCGTGATCAGATACAAACCCTCGCGAATCCCGATCCCGCCCGGGGTGAACGGCATCAGGTAGCTCACGGTCATCGCCAGCGCCGCGCTCGCGATGAACAGTGGGATCTGTGACGCCGACACGTCCGTCACCGCCATCGTCATGAACCACAACCCGAACCCCGCGAACAGCCACTGCCCGAAGCTCGCCAGCACCGGCAGCAGGTATTTCGACAGGGGCGGCGTTTGTGCGATCGGCTGGCGCTTGATGAGCCGCAGGCAGAAGTTCAGCATCGCCACGAAGACGCGCGGGTGGAGCATCACGACGCCGACGATCACCATCGCCGCGCAGGCAAGCCACGCCAGCGGCATTCGTTCGCGCACCGGCTGCCAAAGCAGCAGCGGCGTGGAAACGATCAACCCCGCCATCACCGCCAGCGCGTCGAGGAGCACGGCGACGCTCAGGCCGATCGCGCCGGGGACGCCATGCTTGCGCAGCAGGTAAACCGCCCCGCCGACCGACGCAATTCCACCCGGCACGTATTTGCCGAGCTGCGGCACCCACGCGACCGGAAGCTGCACGCGCCAGTTGAGCGGATAGCCGTACGCGATCAGCAGCGTCCAGCGCGCGAAGAGTTGCATCGCGCTCACGCCGAACACGCAGGCGATCGCGGCCAACGCGGGGAAGACTTTCACGTCGACCTGCGACCACTGAACTGCCTGGAACTGTCGCATCAGCGCGCGGATGACGAAGTAGAGGACGATCGCGCAGATCGTCCAGGCGGCCAGACGCATCCAGATGATCCGGCGTCGCGCCGGCAGGCTTTGGTAGTCAATGACGTCGCCGCCGCTCATCGCCGCGCTCCGTTGCGTCCGCGGCGGACCGCCGCCATCACTGAATCCACCGTCACGCGCTCGATGCACCGGTGATCCGCATGGCAGCGCATCTTCGGATACGCCGCATCCCAAGGATACAAATAGCACGGCCCGCAGGGCGGCGGCGGCTGGACGACCAGATCGCGATACCCGTACGGACAGACGCGGTCCGGATCCGCCGGCGCGAAGATCGTCACCGCCGGCGTGCCCACCGCGGCGGCGAGGTGCGCCAGGCCGGAATCGGTGCCGACGTACAGTTCCGCGCGTTCCATCATCGCCGCCGCCTCGCCGAGCGGGCCGGACAGGCGAATCATCGGCGCGCGCGCCGGAACGCCGACGATCTCCGCGGCGACGCCCGCTTCGTCCGGCCCTTCCACCACGATGACGCGATCCCCCGCCTCGGCGCGCAGGGCGGCGATCAGTTCGCGGTATTTCTCCGTCGGCCAGCGCTTCGCCCGCGCGAGCACGGTCTGCGCGCTTCCGGCATGGACGATGATCGGCTTCACATTCGCCGCCAGCCCCGCCTCGCGCAGCATCGTCGCCGCGCGGGCGCGGTCTTCTTCGGTGACCGGAAAAACGGGCCCTTCGGGCGGTTCATCGCCCGCAATCCCGATTGGCGCGAGCAATCTCAGGTTCTGCTCGACGTCGTGAATCCCGCGCACCGCCGGAACGCGCATGCTCGGAAGAAAGTGCATCGCCCGGAAGTAGCCGACCGGGTAACCGTGCAGCACGCGCCGCTTCGCCCCGCTCGCCGCCGCAAGCAATGAGTACTGCCACCGGTTCGACGGGAACGGCACCAGAAAAATGTCCAGCTCGCGCTGGCGCGCCGCGCGGATCATGGCCAAGATGCCGCGGATGCCCTTGCCGGTGACGATCACCTCGTCGACTTCCCCCAGCCGGTGAAACACCTCCGCCATCGGGCCGATCCGCGCCAGGATCGTGATCCGCGCCCCGGGCCAGGCCCGGCGGATCCGCCGAACCATCGGCACCGCCAGCAGCGCATTGCCGATGCCGGCGACGATCGGGATGACGATGCGCGGCGTGGGCGTAGTTTGAGAAATACCTTCGCTCAAGAGACGTGAATGTACCTGCTACAACCCCGGCACGCGCGTCACCGGCTCGCAGCGGCGCGGCAGCGCGATTTGCGTGAGCTTCTCGTCGTCGACGCGATAAAGCTGCCACCCGCCCGTGTCCTCTGGCTCCGTCGAGCCGGTCTGCATCTTCTCATACCACCCCATGCGGAAATGCCAGACGCGCCATGGACTGATCTTGCGCTGGTACAGGTAATACTTGATCCCCTTCGATTGCAGCCACGCGCGCATCTTCCCGCCCGTGCGCGGGTCGCCGTTCGTCTGGTTGAACTTCGGCGTGACGATTTCGCGCCCCGTGAGCAGCACGACCGCGCGCAGGCCGAAGGGACTGGCTTTCGTGCGATTCAGGTTCGTGTAGCGCGGGCTGACGGCGACTTCGCGATCGCCCGGCGGATTCGGGAGCGACACAAGGTACTGGCACGATGAGATCAGCGACATGTTCAGTCCGGTCTCGTATCGCGCATAAAAACGGCTTGAGCGCGCGATGGTCATCTCCACCGCGTACAACGCCGCGTTGCAGAGCGCGACGCTGGCGACGAACAGCACAAACAGCGTCCGCACCGTCACGCGCTGCCACCGCCGGCGGCTCCACGCGAGCAACTGGTCGGTCGCAAGGAAAATCCCCAGTGTGATCAGGAACGCGATCGGCATGTAGTACCGCGCGTTCACGTTCGTCCAGAACAGCGCCAGCGCCCCGCTGTACATCGCCGTCGCAAGCCATATCCAGCGCAATTCGCGGATCGACTTGAACACGATGACCGCGAGCAGCACGACAATCACCCACCCGAGCGTCGTCGCCGTCGCGGCGATGGCGGTGCTCGCACCGGCGGCGCGGAAGGGTTGCCAGTAGAGGTAGCTGAACCATCGCCCCCAGTTGAGGAACCGGTCGGCGTAGCTGCCGGTGGGGAAAAGCTGATACGTCTTCGCCGCCTGGTCGGCCGCGCCGGTTTGCGGGGCGCTTTCGTCGCTGGTGGTGACGGTCGTCATCTCTTCGCCGCTGCCGGTGACGGCGTCGCTGGCGGCGGCGACTTGTTCCGGCGTTCCGCGCAGCCCGTCGCGCCACGCCATCAGCGTGCCGGTCGTGATCGCGATCACCAGCAGCGCCGACACCCACGGCGTCGTCAGCCGCGGCCGCCATTGCTTGTCGAGCAGCACGGCGACGATCAGCACCATGTTAATCACGCCCGCCCAGCGGATCGTCACCGCCGCCGCGCACAGCAGCAGCAACAGCACGACGCGCCACCACTGCTTCCGCCCCTCGGCGATCTGCATCGCAATCAGAATCGCAGCGCTCGTCGCAAGGCAGAATGACGATTCGCTGATCAGCCAATACGTCGCCTGGTAAACGTGCGACAGGATCGCCGTCAGCAAAATCACGCTCAGCGCCTGGATCGGCGATACGAATCGCCGCACGATCCAGTAGCCGCACAGCAGGCTGCCGATCATGCAGGTCATCGCGAGCAGTTTCAGCGGCAGGAAGTACGGCGTGACGCGCATGACCATCGACATGATCCACGACCACCCGGGCGGGATGATCGCTATCGGCTGGCCGTTGAACGTGTACCCGTCGCCGCGCGCCATGTTCCGCGCCGCCGCGGTGTACAACTCGCTGTCACCGGCCGGCACCCAATAGGGATTCTGCAATAGCCCGTAAAGGATCAGCAGCGAAAGGATCAGGATGCCAAACGCGACGCGATCGCCGATCGCCGCGATCGATCGCCAGCGCGAAGGACCGGCATCGACCGCGGCGCCGCTGCCCGCCGGCGCCGGGGCGGCGTGGACGGTCGCTGCATCGGGGACGGCGGTCGTGGGCGGGAAGTTCGCGGTCATGCGCTGAAACATCCGGAGTCAGGTCAGGTCGACATTCTGGCTCAATTTCATCGTCATCGACATAAAGACGCCGGCCCGACCGGCGCTCTTTCAGCACCGCCCACGTCATTGAAAAAGCTCACTTCGCTATCACGTCAAGGCAGTATACCGACTTGGATCGAAACCCGCCGGTCCAGCCGTGCCCGGTGACGAGGTCGTGGACGGCCTTGAGCGTCGGATGCTTCCACGGCAGCAGGTCAGGCTGGGTGTCGCGAATGTAATCCGTCGTGAGAATCCGCTCGCGCGCGGGATCGTCCATCCGCTGGAGTTCCTTGTGTAGATCATCGCCCGGCGCGACCTGGAACTTTTCCGACAGCGCCGACAGCAGCTCCGCCGCCGCCTTTTTCGGCAGCTCGAATTTTCCGTCGAGCGACAGATCGAACGTCAGCACGAACATCCCGCCCGGCCGCAGCACGCGGGCGAACTCGGCGAGGATCTCGCCATAGTTGCCGGTGTGCTCGAGGACCGAAATGCAGCAGACGGCGTCGAAGCTGTCCGTTTCGAAGGGAAGCTTTTGCAGCATCCCCTCGACGAACTTCACGTTCTGCTCGCCCATGCCGGCGTTCACGGCGTCGAACATCGGATGATAGGACTTGTTGCTGTCGAAACAGGTGATCTCCGAGCGCGGCACTTCCTTGCGGATGTAGTACGGGAAATACGTGACGCCCGAGCCGGCATCCAGCAATCGAAACGCCCCGATGCTTCGCTGCTGCTGCGCGAACTGGATCACACGCTGCGCGACGAACGGATATTCCCACCGCCGGCTCCACAGGCGAAACGTGTCCTTCGCCCAGAGTTTTCCGTACTGGTTCATCGCCGCGTCGTTGCGCTCGAGGAAGGCGCGGTTGAATTCGACGTGGCGGTTGTACTCCTCGCTTTTGAGGTGCGCCTCCAGCTCAGAGAGCAGCGGAATTCCGGTTCGCAAATGCATCGTGCGGGGGATGCTAAGGAAGCTAGCGGCGGCTTGCAACGTTCACCTCGCGCGCCCGCGGGTCCGCGCGGGTCCGGATAACTTGACACGCGCGCCACGTCCTATTCGACTCTGACAACCTTGCCCAGCCGGACCGCGAAGCGCATCTTCATCACCGCCGCCGAAGCCAGCGGCGATCAGCATGCCGCGGAGCTCGTCCGCAGCCTGAAACAGCTCGATCCTGCAATCGAATTCGAAGGTTTGGGCGGACCGAAAATGGCGGCGGCGGGCGTGAAGCTGCTGGCGGAAACGGTCGGCCGGGCGGCGATGGGATGGCGCGGGGCGCTGCGCGTGGTCGAAGCATCCGGCTGGATGAAGCGCGTCTCCGCCCGCTACCACGCCGCCCCGCCCGACCTGCACATCTGCGTCGACAGCTCCGCGATCAATCTCCCACTCGCACGGCGGGCGAAGCGCTTCGGCGTGCCCGTGCTCTACTACATCGCGCCGCAGCTCTGGGCCAGCCGCGAGTGGCGGATGAAAAAACTCCGCCGGCTCATCGACCGCCTCGCGGTGATCTTTCCGTTCGAAGAAGAATATTTCCGCTCGCACGGCGTGAACGCCACGTTCGTCGGGCATCCGCTGTTCGACGAGCTGCCGGCGGATCGCACGCGCGATAGCAGCCCGCGCTTCCCGGATGCGCCGCCGGTCGTCGGCATCATCCCAGGCTCGCGTCGCTCGGAAGTGAAAGCGAACCTGCCGCACCTGATCGACGTGATGCGGCACATCACCGCGGAGTTTCCGAAGATCAAATTTCTCGTTCCCACCACGGCGGCATCGAACGCACTGGTCAAACAGACGCTTGCCGCAGCGCCGCTGCTCGACGTGACGGTCGATCAGGACGCCTTCGATCGTTTGATCCCCCGCTGCGATCTTGTCCTCACAAAATCCGGCACCAGCACCGTCCACGTCGCCGCCTGGCGCGTGCCGATGATCGTCGTCTATCGCATGAGCCCCCTCATCTGGCACGGCGCGGCCCGCTGGCTGCTGCACACGAAGAAGATCGCGATGGTCAACATCCTCGCCGGTCAGATCGACCTCGTGCCGGAATTCATCCCCTGGTACGGGTCGAACCAGCCGGTCATCGACTGCGCGCTCGATCTGCTCAAAAATCCCGCGAAGCTGCGCGCGCAACGGGAAAAACTCGACACGCTGATCAAAGCGATCGAAAAGCCCGGCGCCTCGATGAACGTCGCCCGGCTCGCCCTGTCGATGATCAACAAGGAATCCGCATGACCCGAATGATCCGCCTCATCCTCTTCCTGCTGGCGCTGACCTCGCCCGCCGCTTGCCTCTTCGCGAAAAGCATCCGCGACTTCCAGGTCCTCCCCAGCAACGACGCCGCAACGAACAAGGCAAACCTGCAAAAAGCCATCGACTGGGCTTCCGAGCGCGGCGCCGCGCTCGAAGTCGACGCATCCGATGAACCCTACCGCATCGACGGCGGAATCGTCCTGAAATTGAACGTCTCCCTCGTCGGCGTGCACGGTCCGGTCGGTCGCGGCACGAAGCACCCGACCAAAGCGCAACCCGTCGGCAGCGTCTTCGCCATCGAAGACGAAAAGAACCCGTTCATCACCGTCGAAGGCGCCACGCAGATCCGCGGCGTGCAGTTCTGGTATCCGAAGCAGACGCTGACCGACCCGAAAAAGGTCATCGAATATCCGCCGACGATCCAGGCATCACGCGAAAAAGCGGCGCAGGGCGTCACGCTCACCAACCTGACTTTTTATGGCGAATTCATCGCGATGGATTTTAATTGTCCGCCGGCGGTGGTTTGCGAGCAGATTCTCATCGAGCACTGTTATGGCTACCCGCTATCGGGACAATTCGTGCGGATCGACTACTGCTACGACATCCCGCGCATCCTGCATTGCCACGTGAACCCGGCGAATCAGCGCTTTTTCGCCGGCGGGTTTTCCAAAGCAGTGAACGACTCCGTCATCGCGCGAAAAACCTTCGCCTACGCCATCGACCACACCGACAACGCCCAGGTGATCGACGTCTTCACTTTCGCGACCTTCGGCGGAATCCGCCTCGGCGCGGCAACGTACGGCCAGATGACCAATTTCAACTTCGATTGCGTCACCGTCGGAATTCACAAACTGGGCGACAACACGTTCAACCGCAACTGGCAGATCGCGCAAGGCTCGATCATCGCCAACGTCTCGCCCGACGGCGAGATGAAGAACATTCACCCGATCATCGTCGAAGGCTCCGGGCACACCGCAATCAGCAACGTTGAAGCGTTCGCCGGGCCGAACCCGGCCGTCAGCGCGCTGAGCAAATCGCGCGATTTCCTGCTCGTGCGCGGCGAGAAAAAGCTGACCGTCAGCCTGTTCGGCTGCCGCATGCGCAATTACGAGGCGGATGAGCCGATGACGATCGAGAATCCGCGCGCACTGATCCAGGCGGTCGCGTGCGTCAACAAAAAGGAAAAGGCGTTTAACCGGACGGTCGAGCCGAAGGATGAACAGCGCGCCCCGTGACGATTGTCATCCTGAGGTACTCCGAAGGATCTGGCACGGCGCGACGAGTGACCCAGATCCTTCGGAGTACCTCAGGATGACAGCGAGTTTAGTCAACGGTGCGCCCGCGCATCGGCGTAGACGCGCTCTAGCGCATCGACCATCACTTTCGCGTCGAACCGCCCGAGCGCGAACGCCCGCCCCGCCGCGCCCATTAGCGCGCGCCGCTCCGGATTCTCGACCAGCTGCGCGATCTTTTCCCCCAGCATCCGCTGATCGAACGGCGGCAGGATGAAGCCGGTTTCGCCGTCGATCAGCCCTTCGCGGTTGCCGTCGATGTCGTACGCGATCGCCGGCGCGCCGGCGAGCTGGCCCTGTACGATCGCCCGCGCCAAACCCTCGCGACGCGACGGATGAACGAGAATATCCATCGCGCCGGTGAGCTGCGGGATCTCCGTCGGCGGCACGAGGCCGGTCAGGATGAAACGGTCCCGAAAATTCATCTCGGCGATCCGCCGTTCGAACGACTGGCGCAGCAGCCCGTCGCCGACCCAGAGGAAGCGCAGGTTGGGATATTTCGCGCAGAGCTGCGGCGCGAGATCGAGCAAATCGTCGTGCCCCTTGAGATGAAACAGCCGCGCGATCGTGCCGACGACGACGTGCTCGTCGCGCAGGCCGAGCCGCTTGCGCATCTCGTCGCGCGGCACCGGCGGATTCAGGAACGGCTGCGTCTCCATCCCGCTGTAAACCGTCACGTATTGTTCCGGGCGACCGATGTGCGCGCGCAGCGATTGCTCCGCCATCGCATCCGCAACGCAGGCGATCTTCGTCGTGATCGGGGCGGTCTTCTTTTCGAGCATGCGATAGGCGGCGTTGGCGATGCGCGACGTCGACGCCGTGAACGCCAGACCGTGAATGGTGTGCACGATCGCCGGCGACTTCGCGCGATGCGCCGCCCAGCGGCCGATGATGCCGGCTTTGCTGGAGTGGGTGTGGACGATGTCTGGGCGAATCTCTTCGAGCAGCTTCTTGATGCGACGGTAGGAGCGGAAATCTTTGACCGGGAGGATGGAGCGGAGCATTTCGTCGATGACGATGACGCGGTAGCCGTAGGCTTGCGCGCGCGCCATGAGCGAGCCTTCCGGTCCGATTGCGGGACCGGTGATGAGGGTGACATCGTGTCCGCGGTCGTGTTGCCCTTCGCAGGAAAGGAGCGTGTTTTCCTGGGCGCCACCGATGATCAGGCGCGTGATGATGTGGGTGATGCGCATGATCAGATTGCAGACCCGGTACAGTGATGCCACCCATTCCACGCGCTCATGCTCATTCTCACGATACCGTTCCTCCACGCGCTCAGCCAAGCCCGGGGCTTTAGCCGCACGTCTTTCCACTCTATTCTTTCCCCATCACCGTAGACCCTCTCATCCCTCCCCTCGACACGCGCGATCTCCGCTGCCTCCGCTGCGGCTACTCCCTCACGGGTCACGACGAAACCGGTCGCTGCCCGGAATGCGGATTGCCCGCATATTGGTCCCTGCGCGCCCCGGAAAACCTCTCGCAATACCCCGCGAACTGGGTCTCCGCGATGTCGTGGGCGACGCGCTTGCTGCTGGTCACTTACCTCGCCGCCGCCATCGTCGGGATCGCGGGCGCGCAGCAGATCATCAACATGAGCCCCATCTGGCCCGGCTTGGCGCTGCTGGTTGTGTCGGTGTCGCAACTGATCGGGATGTGGACGCTGGCGCGATCGTCACGCCACTTCAGCGAGCGGCCGAGCCGCGCCATCCGATTCCTGCTGCGCGTCTCGCCGATCGGCCCGGTCATCTCCGCCGCCGCGGCGATTTTGATGTACTTTGAATGGCGCAATGAGCTGCCGACCGTGGTGGTCGTCGGCATCGTCTCCTGCGCGCTCGGCCCGACGGCGGTTTTCGTGCGCATGCGCGCCGTCGCCCGGATGATCGCCGACCCGCACCTCGCCGAGCACAGCAAGATCGTCGCGTGGGGCTTTTTCATCTCGCTGGTGGTGGCGCCGCTGCTGCTCACGGCCATCGGCGCGTCCGGGATCCGCGTGCCGAACAACGTGAACTTGCTCATGATGGGCGCGTGGGCGACGAGCATGCTGTTGTTTCCGATCTGGGGTGCGTTCATCATGTTCTGCTGCGTCGTCGATTTCGGCCGCGCGGCAAAGGTTGCGCAGGCGCAGTGGAACAGTACTGTTGAGGTGTGATTCGTGGCACGCGAGTTAAAAACGGATGTACTGATCATCGGCGGCGGCACCGGCGGCGTGGCGGCGGCGTTGGCGGCGGCGGCGCTTGGCAAGAACGTCATCCTCACCGAGGAGACCGACTGGATCGGCGGACAGCTCACCAGCCAGGCCGTCCCGCCTGACGAGAACGGCGCGCTCCGCGCCAACAAGGGCGGCGGCACGCGCCGCTATCACGAGTTCCGCCAGCGCGTCCGCGATTTCTATCGCCGCAATCTTCCGCTCACCGACGCCGCGAAGAACGACCCGAAATTGAACCCCGGCGGCGGCGGCGTCTCGCCGATCTGCCACGAACCGCGCATCGCGCTGGCGGCGATCGAAGAAATGCTCGCCCCGCATCGCACGACTGGCCGTGTACGCATCATGACGCGGTGGAAGGCAATCGCCGCTGCGACCGACGGCGACCGTGTCCGCAGCATCACGATCCACAGCCTCCGCGACCACAGCGCCGTCACGATTTCCGCCCCCTACGTCCTCGACGCGACGGAACTCGGCGATCTGCTGCCGATGACAAAGACCGAGTACATCACGGGCGCCGAGTCGCAGAAACAGACCGGCGAGCCGCACGCCGCCGACACCCCGCGGCCGGACAACGTGCAGGGCTTCACCTGCTGCTTCCCCGCCGCGTACGATCCGGCGCCGGGCGCGAACCACGTTATCGAGAAGCCGAAGCAGTGGGAGCGCTGGCGCGACTACGAGCCGCACCTCACGCCCAAGTGGCCCGGAAAATTGCTGAGCTGGACCTACTGCCAGCCGCGCTCACTCGAACCGATCACGCGCGTGCTCTTCCCGAAGGAAGCCACCAAGGGCGTCGGCAACTTCTTCAACTACCGCCAGATCGTCCGCAACGACATCTACTCGGACGGCTACGCGCCGCACGAGGTGACGCTGGTCAACTGGCCGCAGAACGATTACTGGGAGCACAACGTCATCGACAAACCGGCCGAGGACGTCGAGGTCTACCTCGAGGAGGCGCGGCAGTTGTCGCTGTCGCTGATGTACTGGCTGCAAACCGAAGCGCCGCGCCCGGATGGCGGCGCGGGATACCCGGGCCTCTACCTCCGCCCGGACTTGGTCGGCAGCGACGACGGGCTCGCACTGGCGCCGTATTTTCGCGAGTCGCGGCGGATCAAGGCGGTCTTCACCGTCACGGAAAATCACGTCGGCAAAGACGCCCGCGAAGGACAGAAAACCGCCGAGCAGTTCGCGGATTCCGTCGGCATCGGACACTACAACATCGACCTGCACCCGAGCACCGGCGGACGAAACTACATCGACGTTCCGTCGTTTCAGTTCCAGATTCCGCTCGGCGCGCTGCTGCCGGTGCGGATGGAAAACCTGCTGCCCGCCTGCAAAAACCTCGGCGTCACGCACATCACCAACGGCTGCTACCGCCTGCATCCAGTCGAATGGAACATCGGCGAATCCGCCGGCTGCCTCGCGGCGTTCTGCATCGACAAGAATGTTCCTCCGCGCGCGGTGCGCGAGAAAAAAGAGCTGCTCGATGAGTTTCAAAAGCTGCTGCGCGATCAGGGTGTGATCTTGAGTTGGCAGTGACGCATCACGGGTTGAAAGTGCGCGACACGGAGCGCGCGGCGGAATCCCACAACGTGACTTGCGCTCCGGCGGCGACGGCGATCGTGCGATCGTCGGCCCCAAGCGCCAACGATGCGATCGGGCCGCTGACGTTGCCGGCGGCCAGCGTCGTCAGAAGCTGCCGCGTCGCGACGTCGTAGATGCGGACGGCGCCGTCGGCGCTGGCGGTGACAACGACCGCGCCGCCGCGCCAGAACGCGACGTGCGTCGGCGGTTGATCCGCCGGGACCGACGGCGCGGCGCGCGTTTGCCAGAGCATGGTGTCCCACATCGCAATTCCCGCCGGCCCAGCGGCGGCGATCGTTCGGCCGTCGGGCGCGAAGTCCACCGCCGTCCACGCCTGCTGCGCGCCGAGACGCTGCTTCACCTGCTGATCGTTCACATCGCACACCGCGACCCCGCCGCTTGCACCGATCACCGCGAGATGCGCCGTCGCCGGCGATGGCATGATTCGCGCCACCGCGCCGACGTTCGGGCGGAGCGTGGCGACGTTCTGCCAGCCGGGCGTGTCCCAGATCTTCACCTCGCCGCCGGCGTGACCGGTCAAAAGTCCGCCGGTGCGCGAAAACGCCGCCGCCGTCACATCGCCGCCGGCGATGCGCGTCTTGCTCGAGCTGGTGATGTGGAAAATCTCCGCCGCGTCGGCGTTGGCGACAAACACTCGATCGCCCGCGGGCGACAAAGCGACCACGCGCGGCGCGAGCAGTTTCACATCGAGCGGCTGGCGCTGTCCCGTCGTCACATCGATCAGCTCGATGCGTCCGCTGGCGCGCGCCACGAGCAACCGTCCGCCCGCCGCGAACGTCACGCAGATCGCCGCATCCGAAGCCGCGGCCGGCGTCGCCGCGGGCGTCACGCCCGGCAGCAGCGCAACGCCGTCTTCATTCGCCGGCGGCGACACGGCGGCAGGCGGCGGCGGAACCGGCGCCGTCGCGGGCGCACTCAAAGCCGGAGCCGCGGGCGCAGTCGCCGGCGCCGTAGCAGGCTTCACCGAATAGTCGCGCGTAGACGTGCGACGAACGAACACGATCGCCACCACGACGATCGCAACCGACGCGATCAATGCAAGCCAGCGGATTGTTCGAGACATGAGGCCCACCGCCGGTTGGAGGTGAGCGGATGATAACGCGGCGCCTGTGGTCCCGCTGCAGGGGCGGCATGCCGAAGCATCCCGGCCCCTGCAGCTTGGCGTCGCCTGTGCCCCTTCGCGCGAGTCGCCGCGGCGCCTTCACCCAACCCTCTTCCGGCACGAAAACCGGAAGAGGGAAGGCGGGGAAGGGGGTTGTGGACTGTGCTCGATTGTTGATTGTCGATTGTTGAGCGCGACGTCGGCTTCAACATTCCACAATCAGCATTCCACAGTCACTTACGCGAGCCGGTTCAAATCGACATCACATCCCGCGCGCTTCATCTGCCGCGCGAGCTGGAGCTGCCAGCCGCCGTTCGGATCGACCGAAACATGCGCGATGCCCTGGCTGTCGCCGACATTCGGGTGCGTCGGGCCGTTCATCATGCACATCCGCTTGAGGCCGAGCTTGCCGGCGCAGTAGCCGAGCTTGAAGATCGAGTTCTCGCTCAGCGCCGCCTTGCCGTTCTCGACATGGTCCGCCGCGTTCATCACGACGACGAAGCCCATGTCGCGCTGCGACTCGAGCGTTTCGATCAGGCCGTTCGTATGGTCGGCTTCGATGACGCCCATGCTGAGCTGCTGCATGAATTGCAGCACCGCCTCGCTGGACGGATCCTTCGGACCGTGCGAAACGAACAACACCTTGTTGGACGACGCAGACGCTGCTGACGCTGGCATGTCGGACTCCCGGTTCGACGCTGGCGAAGCGTTCCTCGATTTGGACGATTTGTTGGTTTCAGCGGCTGCCGCCGTACGCGCGGCGCGGCCCTCTTCCTCGACCGGCGCCGGCACCGCGCCGGAAACCTGCGCCCCCGCGGCGGCGGCGAGCACCGCACCGGTCGGCTCCACCGCATCTTCGATGCGCTTCAGGACCGCGCGCAGCTTGTTCAGCCGGTGATCCATCTCTTCGTAGTACTGCTCGACGAAGTTGCCGAACTCGGCGTACTCGGGGAACACCTTGCCGACGAAGTCGTTGAAATAATCGGCGACCGACACGTTGTCGAAGCACTGGTTGAGCAGGTCGGTCACGTCCGCGACCCACTGCAGCTTTTGGCCGCGCGCATCGTCGAGATCGTCGCCATTGCGGATGCGCAACGCCTTGATCTCGCCGCCACGGTCGCACGCGCTCTTCAGATGCTTGACCGCATCCGGGCGCGGCGCGATCAGCTTGGCCGTCACCGGTTTTTCCGTTTGCGCGGTGGCTGGGGTTGCGGTAGTGCTCATTGATACGTCTCCTGGAACATGCGCCGGGGTCACCCGATCGCCCTCACCAACCAGGCCGCCCGCAACGCAGGCAGCCCCCGGGCGAGCGATCTCGACCCGGGACATGACATGCAATATGGATCGGCAGACGACAAATCCCGGATGAGTGACGCCACCTACTTAACTTGAAAAAGTGTGACTTTGCCGGATGTGCGGGCGGCGGACGGCGCGTTACCGGTCCGCGCGCTGCGGCGCGGGCGCGGCTAACTCAGCGGATCCATCGGATTTCGTCCTGACCCACTGCAAGTACAACCCGTGCGGCGGCGCCGTCGACCCCGCGGCCCGCCGATCGCGTGCGGCCAGCATAGTCTCAATATCCGCGGGCGCGAATTTCCCCAGGCCGACTTCCACCAGCGTCCCCACCATGATCCGCACCATGTTCCACAGGAATCCCTTCCCGTGAACGCCGATCACCAGGAGCGGCGCGCGGAACGATACGTCGCACGACAGCACGGTCCGCACGGTGTTTTCCCGCCGATGTCCCGGCCGCGCGAAGCTCTCAAAATCGTGCTCGCCGACGAGTCGCTTCGCCGCCTCGCGCATTGCTGCGACATCGAGCGGCTGCCAGCGATGCCACGCCAGGTCCGGAAAAAACGTCGGGCGCAGCGGCTGGTTCCAGACCGCGTATTGGTATCGTTTGCTCGTCGTCGACGTGATCACGTCAAAGTTCGCGTCGACCGGCTCCATCGACTTGATCGTGATGTCGTCCGGCAGCGCGTGGTTGACCGCGCGCTGCAATCCCTCGCACGGAATCTGCGGCGCCTCGCTGTCAAATTGCGCGATCTGCCCCTTGGCGTGCACGCCGGAATCGGTGCGCGACGAGCCAACCAGCTTGATCGGATGCCGCACAACCGACTCGATCGCGCGCGACACCAACCCCTGTATCGTCGGAATCCCCCGCCCCCCCGTCAACACCGGCCCGCGATAATGTTGCGTCACAGACTGCCGCTGCCATCCGTGATAGTTGGTCCCGCGGTAGGCAATGGTGAGCTTGTAGCGCTGCGAAGGAGGCATATGGACTCAAACTGAGTTCTGCTCGCGATCAACCGACAAGCGCCTGTCGCGAATGAAAAAGCCTTGGGATAGCAATCCCAAGGTTGAAGTAAATTCCTCCCCCATGCAAGCGTTCAACGACTGGCTCCACTGCAACGGGAGCACGTACGGAACGTGGCTGCGCGGCGACCCGCGCGGATGGCGAAGCCGACGCCACCGCGAAGATTGCGACGGTGACTACAAACACCCACCCCCGAAAGGGAAATTCGACAAGGAGTTCAAGCAGTCGAAAGACTCGATGAAGCGCGAGGGGGTGGAATTATCCGTCGCAGCGCGGCGCGTAGCGTGCCGCGCGATGGTGCAGGCACTACAGTTTCATCACGTAGAAGTACTCGCGCTGTGCGTCGGAAAGAAAGGTTGGCACGCGCTCATTCGCTGTCCGAAGAAAACACGCGATGGAAAGACCATCGAGCAGATGCTCAAGTCGCACGCAGAAAAAAGCCTGGGGATTGCAATCCCCAGGCTTTGGCGCAACCGCATCGCGCGCCACTTCACCGGACTCGCAAAAAAAGAAAGCGCTCGCGCGCTATCACGCGAAGGTCTCGCAGAACCCGGTGGTATCTGGGCAGGTGGTTGCGGAGTCAAACCGATCAAGGACCGCACTCACCAAACACGCGCCGTCAAGTACATCCGCGACCACGTTCTCCAAGGCGCATTCGTCTGGTTGTGGCTTCAGGAGCTCCCATAGCTCGAAGGATCACCCCTAAATCAGCTTCTCCGCAATCTGCACCGCGTTCGTCGCTGCGCCCTTGCGGATCTGATCCCCCGCGACGAACAGCTCAATCCCGCGACCATCCTCCCGGCTGATGTCCTGGCGGATTCTGCCGACCAGCACATCGTCCTGCCCGCTCGCCTCCAGCGGCATCGGGAAATGATTCGCTTCCCGGTCATCGACGATCTTTACCCCGGGCGCTTTGCGAAGAATCTCGCGCACCTGGTCCGGCGTGATGGGACGTTCAAATTCGAGGTTGATCGATTCGCTGTGGGCGCGCGCGATCGGCACGCGGACGCAGGTGGCGGAGACCATGATCTTCGAGTCGCCGAAGATTTTCCGCGTCTCGTTCACCATTTTGTTCTCTTCTTCGTTGTAGCCGTTCTCCGCGATCTTGGTGTTGTGGCAGAAGAGGTTGTTGGCGATCTGGTGCGGGAATTTTTCCTTTTTGATTTCCGCGCCCGACGCGTACGCCTTGAGCTGCTGTTCGAGCTCGTACAAGCCCCACGCGCCGGCGCCGCTGACCGCCTGGTAGGTGCAGACGATGATCCGCTTCACGCGGTTCACCTTGTGCAGCGGCCAGACCGGGACGTTCATGATGATCGTCGAGCAGTTCGGGTTGGCGATCAGGCCGTTGTGTTTCTGGATCGCTTCCGGGTTCACTTCCGGCACGACGAGCGGGATGCCTTCCTTCATGCGGAAGGCGGATGAATTATCGACGACGACCGCGCCGGCCTTCACGGCGCTGGGGCCGAACTCTTTCGAGATCGATCCGCCGGCGCTGAACAGCGCGATCTGCACGTCCCTGAACGAATCGTGCGTCAGCTCTTCGATTCCATACGGCTTGCCGTTGAACGTCGCGGTCTTGCCCGCGCTGCGCGCGCTGGCGAGCAGCTTGAGATTCCGGATCGGGAAATTCCGCTCGGCCAGGACGTTCAAGAATTCCTGCCCGACGGCGCCGGTGGCGCCCACGACTGCGACGTTTACCGCTGCGGCTGACATGACACGCTCCGAAGAAGTTCGAGGCTACAAACGCGATCGGCCACAGATGCCGGAGACCGATTCAGGACGAAAGACGCGAGACACAGCAGACAACGATCACGAGGCGTAGCGGGTTCGTCACCCGGCTCACTTCGTGGCCGTCGTCTCCTTAGTCGTCGTCTTCGTCGTGAAGGTCATGATGGCGTCTGTGGCCGTTTCAGTTTCGACGGCGACCCGACATCGGGGCGCCGCGGGTCTTGCGTATTATGCGAAACTCGCGGGAAAGATCAAGTTTCCGCGGTTTTTCCGAGCTATTTCGCGGGGGATTGGGCGGGTCGCGTGGATTGTGGTCGTCGTGCGCAACCAGGCGGGATCATCGATGAGGTCGCCGAGCGGGCGCTTGAGCGTTCAAGTGATGTCGATGGAAACGCGTACCACGACGGAACCACTCGCTCAAGCAAGTTTCAGCTTCGTTTGCTATTGGTTCCTTCGGTTCGCGTCGCATCACCGACGTCGCTTATGTCGTCGATTGATGGGGATCTTGCTCCCGATCGTTCGCGGGGGCGCTTGCAGCGTCACCGGTTGCGGATCGCTCGTCGTCGACGACGACGACGAACCCGACCCCGATCCCCTCGACGGTGAATACGCGCGCTCGTACCGGTTGACCACCGGTTTCGCTTCACCCGTCGGGACGTACGCGCCCGGTTTCCCCTCAGTCCAGTCCGCGGGGGTCGGACGCGCCTCGAAGCCTTCGACCTTCGCTTGCGGGATGACCATGTTGATCAGCGTTTCGATCTTCGTCAGCTCGTCTCCCTGGTCCGGCATGACGAACAAGAACGCCTTCCCGCGCGAGCCCATTCGCGCGGTGCGACCGATGCGATGAATGTAGACTTCCGGGTCCTCGCTGATGTCGTACTGGATGATGTGCGAGATGTCCGCCACGTCGATCCCGCGGCTTGCCAGGTCGGTCGCGATCAGCACATCAAATTTTCCGCCGCGGAAACCTTTCATGACGTGGTCGCGCTTGTTCTGCGCCAGGTTGCCGTGGATCTCGCGGCACTCGATGCCGTCGGCGTGCAGTTTCTTCGCGAGCTTTTCAGCGCCGCGCTTCGTCTTGGTGAAGACGATCGCCAGGTCGGGATTCTCCTGCTGGAGCAGCATCCGCAGCAGGCGATATTTGTCCCACGGTTGCACCGCGAGATAAAACTGATCGACCAGCTCGACGGTCGGCTTGTCGTCGGCGCCGGGCGCGATCAGTTTTTCGACCGGCTCGCGCATGTATCGCCGCGCGAGCTTTTCGATCTCGTCGCTGATCGTGGCGCTGACGAAGATCGTCTGGTGACCGGTTGCTTCCGGTTCGGACGCACCTTCCCCCGAACTTGCGTTCGGGGCTGCGATGTCGGAACCTTCGCGCGCATCTGCGGGGACGCGGCGCGACATTCCTTTGACTTGCGACAGGATTTTTCGGATGTCGTCGCGGAAGCCGATGTCGAGCATGCGGTCCACTTCATCGAGCACGACGAAGCGCACGTTGTGAAAGTTGATGATCCGCCGCTCGAGCAGATCCATCACGCGTCCCGGCGTGCCGACGACGATCTCCGGGTGGTGCTTCAGGAACTTCATCTGCGCCATGATCTTCTGTCCGCCGTAGACGGGGACGGATCGGATCGGCGTGTGCTTGCCGAGGCGCTTGATCTCTTCGTCGACCTGGACCGCGAGCTCGCGCGTGGGGACGAGGATGATCGCCTGCGTGGGGAGTCCTTTTTCGGCGCGCTGGAGAATCGGGATGCCGAACGCGGCGGTCTTGCCGGTGCCGGTGCGCGCCTGCCCGAGCAGA
>JAXDMN010000376.1:0-3410 GCA_034666045.1 Phycisphaerales bacterium
AGACGGCGGCGTTGGGCGGGAACTTGCCGCGGAACTCAGTGGCGTAGCTGACCATCGCCTGCGTGAGCTGGCGCATGTTCGAGGCGCATTGGACCGCCTGCGCGTTCCGCCGCGCTTCGGACAAGGCCGGCATCAGCAGCGCAAGCAGCAGCGCGATGATGCCGACGACCGTCAGCAACTCAACGAGGGAAAACGCGCGGCGGTTTCTCTTCTTCATCGGCGCGCGACAGCTTAGCGGAAACCGCTACAGCACGGCCAGGAAGCCGACCGCCACGATCGCGAACGCGAGGTAAAGCCATTCGGTCCGGTACGCCGTCACTCTCTTTGTCTTGGCCATGAGGCCCTCCATCTTGATGGTTCGGCGAACCGCATGGTCGCGGCGTCGCGGGTGATCTCTCTGTTGCTCACTCTCGTATGCCTCGCGCGCGTAGAACACTCAATCGCGCGGCGCGGGTTGTCCGGTCAGTTGCCGCGATCCCTCGTCGACTGCGGCGACGGAGGAGTTGAACTCGAAGCCGATGTTGAACAGCCCGTCGTCGAGCTGCTCGCAGCGCACCACGGTCGCGACGAGCGAGAGCCGGCCGCTGTCGCCATCGTCGCCGCTGCAGATGTCGCCGTCGCGCATCAGCGGTATCTGGAACTGATCGCCGCGCCGCATCGCGGTGCTGTGAATGATCCCCATGCCGAGGATCGAGAAATCCTGCAACACGACGGCGATCGGCGCGCCCACGCCGTCGTTGAGCAGCGGGCGAAGGTTGAATACCACGCGATGCGTGGCGCGCGGGTAGCGGCGGCGGTCTTCGGCCGTGTCGGCGGCGCCCGCGGCGGCGCGAAGGTCAGGGAATGAATAAGGGTTTTCGGACATCGTGCATCCGACAAATCGACCTGCGCGGCGACCTGCTGGAGCAGGAAACGCTTCGTTGCGCTTATCGGACAGGGCCTTGGCGCTGCGCCGGCGGGAAATGAGCGTCTCTTGCTGCGTGTATCGTTTAATCGTGCTGCGTTTCCGCCCGATGAATCAAATGAAGGCCGCTCCATCAGAGAGCGCGCACGGTGAACCCGTGCGCACGCAGGGAACGGCGGCGCAGTTCGAGCACGATCGCGATGAAGATCAGGACGAAACTTTTCATGACGTTCACGCTTGCTACTGCGGGCGTCGCCGCCGCCGGCGCGAGCGGCATCGTGCCGCTGTTTCGCCTGTCACAGGCGGCGCCGGGCGCGGCGGTCGATCTCGCCGCGCTGCAAGCGCAGGTCGAGCGGGCGGTCGTCCTCAGCGCCGCCGCCGCCGCGATCGTCTTCCTCTGCGGGCTGCTCGTGACGCTGCGGATCGCCCGCCGCCTCAGCCGCTTCCGCCGCGAGGCCGAGAACTTCGCCAAAGGCGCGGGCGAGCCGATCAAGGTCGACGGCGCCGGCGACGACATCGACTTCATCGCCCTGGCGTTCAACGAATTCCACGGAACGCTCAAGGTCCTCGAGGCCAAGCAGATCAAGGAAGAGGAAGTCGTCGCCGCCAAGCGCTACGCGGACAACGTCATCAAGTCGATGTTCGACGTGCTGATCATCACGGATCCGGACCTGAAGATTCAAACGGTGAACAAGGCGGCGTGCGAGCTGCTCGAATACACGGAGCTGGAGCTGGTCGGCCGACCGGTTGAGGCGCTGTTCAAGGAAGAGCCGAGCTTCCTCGGCCCGCCGATCCGCGACGTGCTGCGCAGCAATCAGGGCCGCGACTTTGAAGCGACATACCGCACGCAGAGCGGACGGCTCGGATCGATGCTGATCTCGGCGTCGACGATGCGCGACACGGCCGGGCGGCCGCTGGCGATCATTACGGTCGGCAAGGATATCACCGCGCGTAAGCAGATCGAGGGCGAGCTGCTGGAAGCGAAGGCGACCGCCGAAGCCGCCAGCCGTGCAAAGTCGGCGTTCGTCGCCAACATGAGCCACGAGATTCGCACGCCGATGACCGCGATCCTCGGCTACGCCGATCTGCTGACGCATCCGACGCAGACTGATGAGGAGCGCAAGCGCTGCATCCAGACCATCCGCCGCAATGGCGAGCACCTGCTCGCGGTCATCAACGACATCCTCGACGTCAGCAAGATCGAGGCGGGGAAGATGACGGTCGAAAAGATCGCCGCGTCGCCTTCACAGGTCATCAACGACGTCGCCGCGCTGATGAAAGTGCGCGCGATGGACAAGAACCTCACGTTCGACGTGCGCTACATCGGGCTGATTCCGCAGACGATCGAAACCGATCCGACGCGTCTGCGGCAGATCCTCATGAACCTGATCGGCAACGCGCTGAAGTTCACGCACCGCGGCGGGATCAAGCTGCTCGTCACGCTGATCGACACGGGCGAAACGCCGTCGCCGCAACTGCGCTTCGACGTCATCGACACCGGCGTCGGGCTGACGAAAGAGCAGCAAGGCGCGCTCTTCCGCCCGTTTGCACAGGCGGACACGTCGACGACGAGAAAGTTCGGCGGCACGGGGCTCGGATTGACGATCTCGAAGCGACTGGCCGCCATGCTCGGAGGCGATTTGACGGTTCGCAGCGAGGCGGGCGTCGGGAGCACGTTCTCGCTGACGGTGCAGACCGGCCCGCTGCGCGACGTCGCGATGGTCGAACCGCCGCGCGCCTTCGTCGACTCGACCGAGACCGCCGCGAATCGCCTGGAAAGCATTCGCTTCGAGGGCCGTGTGCTGCTCGCCGAGGACGGCGCGGACAACCGCGTGCTGATCACGTTTTACCTCAAGCAGGCGGGTCTCGAGGTGGAGGAAGTCGAGAACGGCGCGCTGGCGCGTGATCGCGCGATCGACGCGCTCAAGCGCGGGAATCCGTTCGACCTGATCCTCATGGACATGCAGATGCCGGAGCTCGACGGATACGGCGCGACGGCCGCGCTGCGCACCGCGGGGTATCGGAACCCGATCGTCGCGCTCACCGCTCACGCGATGGGCGGCGACCGCGAGAAATGCCTCTCCGCAGGCTGCGATGATTTCGCCGTCAAACCGATCGATCACACGGCGCTGATGCTGACGCTGAAGAAATTCCTGCGCGAGCAAAGCCCCGCCGCCGTCGCAGCGGCAGCCGCCGTCGCGGCAGCCGCAGCGGCGAAAGCGCAGCCCGCCGCCGCCACGCCCGCCACCCCACCACCCCCGATCCTGCCGGATGCCGACAGCACCTTGAGCAAACTCATGGCCAAGCCCGGCACCGCCAAGCTTGTCGAACGTTTCCTCGCCGGGCTGCCGCAACGAATCAGCGCGATCCAGGAGGCGGCGACGAAGTCGGACTGGAACCAGCTCAAGACGCTGGCCCACCAGCTCAAAGGCGCGGCCGGCGGATATGGATTCGCGGCGGTCAGCCAATCCGCCTCACGCGTCGAAGCCGCCGTCAACATGGGCGC
>JAXDMN010000377.1:0-14843 GCA_034666045.1 Phycisphaerales bacterium
CGAACGACCATCATGACTTTTCGCAACTTTTTCGCTTCACTGCTGCTGTGCGCCGCGTGCGCCGATCCGTCGCTCGCGCAGACCTCGAGATCTCTGGCCGGTTTTTATCACCCGGGCGTGCTCGTCAACCGCGCGCAGCTCGAGTTGGTCAAGAGCAACGTTGCCGCCGGAAAAGAGCCTTGGAAAACGGCATTTGAAGCCGCCAACGCCAGCCCGCTCGGCGCACTCTCTTACAAGCCGACAGCGCGCGACATCGTTGAGTGCGGGCCATTTTCAAAGCCGGATCTCGGCTGCAAAGACGAGCAGCGCGACAGCGCCGCCGCCTACACGCATGCATTGCTCTGGTTCATCTCGGGCGACAAGGCGCACGCCGAGAAATCGATCGAAATCATGAATGCCTGGTCCGCCACGCTCACCGGCGGACACAAGAATTCCAACGGCCCCGTGCAGGCCGCGTGGTGCGCCGAGGAGTTCCCTCGCGCCGCAGAAATCATCCGCTACACCTACGACGGATGGCGCCCCGCCGACGTCGAGCAATTCAAGAAGATGCTGGCGACGCAGTACGTTCCCGCGCTCATCGACGGAAGTTGCCAGAATGGCAACAAGGAACTGTCGATGGCCGCGGCGCTGATCAACATCGGCGTGTTCAACGATGATCGGGAGACGTTCGACCGCGGCGTCAAGATGTGGCGCGGCCGCGCGCCCGCGTACATCTATCTTTCCGCCGCCGACGGCCCCGCGCCGCGCAAGACCGCAGGTTGTGACGACATGCCGATCTGGGGAAACAAAGGTCAAACCACGCCGTTCGTCGACGGGCTGCTGCAGGAAAGCGTACGTGATTCCGGTCACGCGAATCTCGGGCTCTCATCGATGGTAAACGCCGCGGAGACCGCGCGGCAGCAGGGGATCGACCTCTACGCCGAGCAGGCCGACCGCATCTGCGCCGCGCTAGAGTTCCAGGCGCAGTTCCTTCCGCCGAACAACGCCGCGCCCGTTGCGAACGTCGTCATGCACGCCCATCCGACGTGGGAAATCGCTTACAACCACTTTCACAATCGGATGGGCCGCGACCTGCCGAAGACGGCCGCCGTGCTGCCGACGATTCGCCCGACGGGATGGAACCACCAGATGGCATGGGAAACACTGACGCACGCGGAGGTGAAAGACGTTGGCCTGCCGCCGGTCGCTGCCCCATAACCCAATCGCCCATTTTGGCGACGATTCCTTGTCCAAATTTTAACCGTCACCGCTATTGCTCCAATGACGCGACACAATCCGTCACACGTCTTTTACAAAAACATGAACGCGACTCCACGAGGGATGCTCATGCCGCAACGTAATTCAATGCACCGGCCCCGCACCGCCGCCGCCGCCGCGTTCACGCTTGTCGAACTGCTCGTGGTCATCGGCATCATCGCGATCCTCATCGGCATTCTCCTGCCCACGCTCATCAGCGCGCGCCGCGCCGCATATCAGGTCAAGTGCAGCAGCAACATGCGCCAGATCGCCGCCGGCATGATCATGTACGTACAGGCCAATCGGGGCGTGCTGCCGCCCGCAATGATCAGCGACACGGGCGATCCGAACGATGTCTATCCGGACGGATGGTTCTGGGCGGCGGAACTGATGAAGCAGAGATACGTGCAAGCGCCGAACATGATCAAGGCGTCAGCGCCCGGGACATTCTTCTTCGACAAGGACAGCGTCTTCCGTTGCCCGGCCGGGCTCGATCCTGAACTTCACGTTCCCTTCGCCGGCACGAGCGGCCAGAACATCGGGTTATTCCCCGCCGACCAGGCCAACAGCATCGCGGTGTATGGCGTGGGCAACAATCCGCGCGTCGACAAGGACGACCCGTACGCCGTCGCCACCTGGTATCAGCTCTGCTGCATCGCCACCGGCGACAAAGCCGCCTTCTGGCCCAGCGGCACGACGCTGATGCCGTTCATGTTTTTCAACAAAAATCAGAACAGCAAGCCTACCAACAGCGGCATCGGCCCCGGCATGTCGGGGCAGCTCTCCTTCGCCGGCTATCAACGCAAGATCACCATGGTCAAGAAGACCTCGACCATGTGCATGCTCGCCGAAGCCGCCGGCATCAACTGGGTCATGGGCGGTCCCGGTTACACCCCGAAGAAGGTGACGACCGCCGGCGAAGACAACTGGATGCCCGGCCTTGCCGCCCGCCACGGCAAAGGCCCCAACCGCCGCCACGCCTGGGCGAACATCGCCTTTTTCGACGGACACGTCAGCCTGATGGAGACGCGCGCAATCTCCACCTACGTCGACGGCAACGGCCAGGGCGGCGGAACGGTCATTCCCCAATCCGTCGGCGTCGTCTTCACGATCAATCAGGCGCGATAAGCCGAACTGCCAGACAGCGCATTAAGCCAACAAAAAAACCCGCAAGCAACGCGTTGATGCGTCGCTTGCGGGTTTGGCTCAATTGGAGCCAGTGGAGGCGGAGGGAATTGAACCCTCGTCCCAAGATCACCTAATGGCGGCCTCTACATGCTTATCTGGTGTTTTAATCTCGGCCGCGGCGACGAACACCAGCATCCTTCGTCGCGGCCCAGTCGTCTTTATCTCACCACGTGACCGACGTCAGAATCACGCAGCCAGCCCGATTTTTTCAGTCAGCGCTTCACGGACGTTAGCACTGTACCGAGACCGCCTGGTTTATTAGGCAGCCATTGCGAGCTGGCCCTGGCCGAAGCCAATGCGACCAGCGACATCACTGTTATTGGCAGTTGATGTTTGCTCACATTTTTAAGGGGCCAAGTGAGCGTCCCCTGCATGCCACCACCACCTCAGCCATCCGGTCGAAACCGATCGCCCCCGTATCGGATTGCACGGGGTCAGCCTTGGCGGCCAACTTGTGAAAGAGCACGAAATACTACGTCCTACAGCCTATATCGGTTCGCCCGCGGGGGCAACGATAGACCGCGAAACGCCGCTATTTCCGGCTATTTCCGCGATTCGCGAACCAACTGGAAGAACTTGAACCCGAAGAACGCCAACGCCCCGAAGAAGATGATGACCCAGATCGAGTTCCCGTTCCCCACCAGCCGCGAGCTGCCCGGCGAACCGAGGTACTGAACGGCGACGGTCTTCCCGCGCGGGGGCGGTGAGTCGATCGAGATCGTGTCGCTCTCCTTGCGCTTGACGCCGTTCGCGTCGGTGAACTGATACTCGATCGCGAGCTTCTCGCGCGTCCGCCCGCGGCGGCCGATCTCGCGCGTCTCGTACACGCGGACGATCTCGGCGTTGGTCTTCGTGCCGGCTAGCGCATACTTGAACTCACGCCATGAAAAGAACGCCGAGACGAGAAACAGCAAGCCGATCGCCAGCATCCACTTGACCCGGCGTGCTTCATCGTCTGCGTCCATCATGATCCCCGACCCTCCCGAATCACCGCCCGAATGAAACGACGTGTTGCGCGAGCGGCCGATGATACCGGGCGGCGGCGGGAGTTCTAGAGCGGCGCGCCGCTCCCGCGCCGCGGGCGAGACGGGCGACGCGCACCTGCCGCGACGGCAGCGGTCGGCTGCTTCTCCGGCGGTTCGCGGACGGCCGCGCCGGGGTGCTCGGCGACGCCGCGTGCGGCCTGGCGGGCGCGTTTGCCGCCGCCGTCCAGCGCGTCCATCTGCTTCTTCACCGCGCGGAGGTCGCGTTCGAACGCCGCGATCGCTTCGCGACGTGCTGCCTCGTCCGGGGCGCGCAGCAGCGACGACGGGTGGACGGTGGCGATGACGACCGGCGCCCACGGCGTGTCGCGAAGCGGCATGCCGCGCTGCTGCGTCACCCGGAATTGGTTGCCGAGCATCGCCTGCGCCGCCGTCGCGCCCAGCGCGACGATCACCTCCGGGCGGAGCACTGCGACCTCCGCCTTCAGCCACGGCTTGCACGCGGCGATCTGCCGGGCGCTCGGCTTGCTGTGGATGCGGCGTTTGCCGCGCTTCTCGAACTTGAAATGTTTGACCGCATTGGTGACGTAGACCTGCGAGCGATCGATGCCGACTTTTTCGAGCGTTGCGTCGAACATCGCGCCGCTGGGGCCGACGAACGGTTTGCCCGCGCGATCTTCCTGATCGCCCGGCTGTTCGCCGACGAACAACACGCGCGCGTCGGCGGGGCCTTCGCCGAAGACGGTTTGGGTGGCGCACTTGTAGAGGTCACAGCCCTGGCAGTCCTTCGCCGCGTCGCGCAATGCGGGGAGCGAGAGCTTTTTTGGGAGGAAGGGCTCGGCAGTTGGATAGATCGGTAGCGCGGGCACCCGGGTCCTTTTCGATTTCACCGTGAGCGTAAAATCGGACGGGGCGAAACCGCAAGCGGGGAAATTGTGCCGTGCCGCGAAGTGACAGGCGCGGATTACTGCACGACGAAGAGGTTTCCGCCGCCGAAGTACCGCGCCGAATTTCTCGCCGCTATACAAATCGTGCTGACCGGCGGCTACGCGCTGATGCCGAGCTTTCCGGAGGCGTGATAGGCATCGATGCCGCGACGAAGGTCAAACTTCGGCTCGTAACCGATCTGCTGCCGCGCGAGCGATTGGTCGGTTTCCGTCCAGTCCTGCGTGAAACCGTACGGGTTGTCGAAATAGTCCGGCTGGAGGTCCGTTTTTAACACTCGATTGAGCTCGGCGACGACGTCGTTGAACGACCAGCTCCTCCCGGCGCCGGCGTTGAAGTTCCCGCTGTTCGCCGACCGCATCGCGCACACATTCGCGGCGACGACGTCGTCGATGTAGACGAAGTCGCGCTTCTGATCGCCCGGCCGGAAGATCCGCGGACGTTTGCCGTCGCGCATCTGGCGGGCGAGCTGGTGGATCATACTGGCGAGCTTGCCCTTGTGATGTTCGCCCGGCCCGTACGCGTTGCTGTAGCGCAGGCCAACGATCGGGTGGAACAGTTTCTTCGCGTATCGCGCGGCGAGGCGCTCCATGCAGACTTTGCTGAACGCGTAGACGTTCAGCGGATCCGGCGGCTGCGATTCCTTCATCGGGACCGGCCCGCGGCCGTACACGCTGCACGAGCTCGCCCAGACCACGTGGGCCTTCGTTTCGACAGCCCAGTCGAGCAGCGCGCGGAAGCTCTCGACGTTGTTGCGCATCATGCGATGCGCATCGGAGGTGGCCGAGCCGTCCGCCGCGATGACGCCGGTGATGCTCGCCTGGTGGCAGATCACGTCGAACCGGCCAAGGTTGGTCATCGAGGCGATGTCGTCATGATCCGCGAGCGTGAGGACGTCGCCGGCGAAGTCGCTGAGGTTTTTCCATGAGGCGGAGAGGAACGAATCCGCCGCCGTGACGTCGTGCCCGTCGGCGGCGAGCTTCTTCGCGATGTTCGACCCGATGAACCCGGCTCCGCCGGTGACCAGCACACGCACGCGCGACCTCCGACGACAGTAGAGAGTAAGACGGCGGCTACGATCTTCGATCGCCGGGCAGAATCAAGTGGGTGGCGACGTAGCGGTCGCGACCGCAACCTGCTGTCGATTAAACGGTATAGCCGACGCGCCCTCGACCGCGACAGAAATCACCAGTTGTCATATTGAACTATGACAAGCGTGCCACCTTGTCGGCCCTACCACCGCTTGTGCATCCTTGCCACAGGCCTGCATGCGTCCAGGAATTTTGCGCCTAAAAGTCGAACTGCCAACAACTTGAATGAGCTCGACCGGCGGCGAAAGAGGCTGCTGGAAAAATTCACAAATCTCGGCACGGTGGTTGTTCTATCTAATTCGTCGGGACGGCAAGTGTCTGTATGCCGCTTCGACAGTTCTTTCTAACTTTAGCCCATTCTTCCCCCCGATGTGAAGGGTTGTTCCCTCCCACAACCCGAACAATCCTTCACCAGCCCCATTCGAAGCCGACCTTGCCCGGGTCGGCTTTTTTTTGCGCCCACTTTTCACCCTCCTCGGGCGACTTCGGAATGGAAGGCTCGCAGCGCGTCGCGCCAGTCGCGCATCGGCCGGCCGAGCATTTTTGAGACGGGGTCGACGTCGAGAACGCTGTAGCGCGGCCGGATCGCGCTGTCCGGCCGAGTCGATTTCCATTCATCCGATGAAATCGGCGACAGCGTCGGCCGGAGATCGAACTCTTCAAAAATCGCCGCGGCGAAGTCGTACCATGTGGTCTGGCCAGCATTGGTGATGTGCCAGATGCCGCTCGCGCCGCGCGCTGCGAGCTGCGCCGCCGCGTCGGCTAGATCGACGGTGTACGTGGGAGTGCCGACTTGATCGTTCACGACGCGCAGCGGCTTCCCCGCGCGGGCGGCGTTGACCATTGTCTGGACAAAATTCGCCCCCCCCGCGCCGTACAGCCACGCCGTCCGGACGATCATGCCGAGATCCGCTTCCAGCATCTCGCCAGCGTATCGTTCACCGAGCAGTTTTGACTCGCCGTAGGCGCTCCGCGGACCGACTGGATCGTCCGGGCGCAGCGGACGCTGGACCGAGCCGTCGAAGACGTAGTCGGTGGAAAAATGGATGAGTCGCGCGCGATGGTTTTGGCAAAGCTGCGCGAGCCGCCCCACCGCGGTTCCATTGCACGCGATCGCGGCGTCGCGCTCTTTCTCGGCGAGGTCGACCTTCGTGTACGCGGCGCAGTTGAAGACGATCGACGGTCGATGCTGCGCGAAGAACGCTTCGAGCTGACGCGCGTCGGCGATGTCGAGCTCCTTGCGATTCGGTGCGAGGACGTTGTGGTCGGCGAACGCGCGCTGCGCTGCCGGTCGAAGCGCCTGCGCGAGCATGCCGGCGCCGCCGGTGATCAGGATGTTACGGGACAAATTCATATCGTGGCGTAACGACTAATCGCGATCGGCGAGTTTGTCGATGCCTTCGGCGCTGAGCCGGCAGCTTCGCCAGTCCGGCATCACGTCCGCCCCCATCCGGCGATAGAACTCGATCGCGGGCTCGTTCCAGTCGAGGACAGACCATTCGAGCCGTCCGCATTTTCGCTGCCGGGCGATCTTCGCGACCTCCCGCAAGAGCGCTTTACCAACGCCGCGCGAGCGGAACTGCGGCTGCACGAAGAGATCTTCGAGATACAGTCCGGGCATGCCGAGGAACGTCGAATAGCTATGGAAAAACAGCGCGAAGCCCGCGGGCGTGCCGTCGACGCGCGCGATCAGCACTTCAGCGTACGGCCGCGCGCCAAAGAGCGTGCGGCGCAGGTCGTCCTCGGTCGCGACCATTCGATCCGCGAGCTTTTCGAATTCTGCGAGACCGCGGATGAACGAGAGGATGTGCGGGACGTCTGACTCGGTCGCGAAGGTGATCGTGGTCATGCTGTGCTGAGTGCGACTATTGCTTTAAGACGATCGCAGCGATTCCATTTAGCCACGTCGCTTGCGACGTGCGTTCGTGAGCTGAAACGCGTCATGCGCGAGAACGCGCGTCGCAAGCGACGCGGCTAAATGGGAGAGTCGTCAACCTGCGAGTGCGGCGCGGTTGCACATCCTGTCGGTCGCTCACCGCGCCGCGTACTGCTGCTCGTAATACTTCAGATACTCCCCGCTCTTAATCGCGCGCCACCAGTCCTGGTGGTCCTTGTACCACTGAATCGTCGCACGAATCGCATCGTCAAACTTGTGTTTCGGCGACCACCCGAGCTCGCGCTTGATCTTGCTCGCGTCGATCGCGTACCGCCGATCGTGGCCCGGACGATCTTTGACTTGCTGGACGCCTTCGTCCCAGGTTTTCCCCATCGCGTCGAGGATTTTCGTGACGAGCTGGCGGTTGTTCAGCTCATTGTTGCCGCCGATGTTGTAGACCTCGCCCGGCTTGCCTTTGTTGAGCACCGTCCAGATCGCGTCGCAGTGATCTCCGACATAGAGCCAGTCGCGCACGTTCAGGCCGTCGCCGTAGAGCGGGATTTTTTTCCCTTCCATCAGGTTGGTGACGAAGAGCGGAATCGCCTTCTCCGGAAAACAGTACGGCCCGTAGTTGTTGCTGCAACGCGTGGTCAGCAGCGGCATGTGGAACGTATGAAAATACGAGCGCACAAGCATGTCGCCGGCAGCTTTGCTCGCGCTGTACGGACTGTTCGGCGCGAGCGGCGTCTCCTCGCGGAATTTTTCCTCCGGCTTGTCCTCCGGCAGCGTGCCGTAGACCTCGTCGGTGCCGACCTGAAGATATTTATCGACGCCCTTCGCCTTGGCGACATCTAAAAGCACCTGCGTCCCAACGATGTTCGCCTGGATGAACGGCTCAGACGACATGATGCTTCGATCGACGTGTGTCTCGGCGGCGAAGTGCACGACCTCGCGCACGCCATGCTCGGCCCACGTCGCCTGCAGCAGGTCCTGGTCCGCCACATCGCCGCGCACGAAGACGAGGCGGTCGGGATTCGCCGCGAGGAGGTCCTCGAGGTTAGCAAGGTTGCCGGCGTAGGTGAGCTTGTCATACGCGACCAGTTTTACCGGCTCGCCGCGATTGAGAAGCATGCGGACAAAGTTCGAGCCGATGAATCCGGCGGCGCCTGTCACGAGAATCGTTCGCATCGTCTTACGTCCTCTGAATCAGCTCGAGATTGTTTCCGAACGGGTCGCGAAAATGAAACCGCTCGTAGCCGGGGATTTTCGGTTGGTCCTTGATCGGCAGCTTCGCCGCCTCGATTTTTTCTCGCCAGGCGGCGAGGTCGGTCACTTCGTACGCGACATGGGCGCGGGTGGCGCGCTTGTCGACGCCCTCTTCGACGCCGATGTGCATTTCGCGGTCACCGGCGTGGAACCAGAAGCCCTGGCTCTTGAACACGTCGGGCCTGGTGACTTCCTTCATGGCGAGGAAGCCGAGGTAAAAGTCGCGCGCGGCGGGCAACTCGGCCAGCGTGACGTTGACCTGAACGTGATTGACGCCGACGACTTTCACTGCCGGGCTCCTTCGGCGTCGCGGAGGACGCGCAACAGGTATTGGCCGTAATCGGATTTCCCCGCTTTGTCCGCGAGTTTTTTCAACTGCGCGGCATCGATGAATTTTTTGAAGAAGGCGATCTCCTCGATGCACGCGACCTTCAACCCCTGCCGCGCTTCCAGCGTCTGCACGAACTGGGAACTGCTCAGCAGCGAGTCGTAAGTGCCGGTGTCCAGCCAGGCAATGCCGCGGCCCATCGGCTGAACGGTCAGTTCACCCTTGGCGAGATAGGCGCGGTTCAGATCCGTGATTTCCAGCTCGCCGCGCGCGGACGGTTTGAGATTCCGCGCGATGTCGACGACGGCGGCGTCGTAATAATAAAGGCCGACGACGGCCCAGTTGCTCTTTGGTTGCTTCGGTTTTTCTTCAATGCTGATCGCTCGGAATTGCTGATCGAACTCGACGACGCCGTAGCGCTCCGGGTCTTTCACCTGATAGGCGAAGACGCGGGCGCCGTTCTTCAACTCGGCGGAGGCCTCGAGCATGTCGGTGAGCGCATGCCCGTAAAAAAGGTTGTCACCGAGGATGAGGCAGACGGGGGAATTGCCGACGAAGTCCGCGCCGATCGTGAATGCCTGCGCGATTCCCTTCGGCTCGGGTTGCACCTTGTAGCTAAGCCGCAAACCAATGTCCGCGCCGTCGCCGAGCAGATCCTTGATCATCGGCAGATCGCGCGGCGTGGAAATGATGAGGATCTCGCGAATCCCGCCGAGCATCAGCACCGACAGCGGATAATAAATCGTCGGCTTGTCGTAGACCGGCAGCAACTGCTTGCTGATGCAGCTCGTGAGCGGATAGAGGCGAGTGCCGGCGCCGCCGGCGAGAATGATTCCTTTCATTGCGATCCCGGATTGCTCATTGGTTGTTTGTCATTAGAACAGATCAGTCACTTCCGCAAGCGCCGGATATTTCCGGTCCTTCTCCGACATCACCGCCGCGGATTCGTCGATGCCCCAGGCGATGCCGAGCTTCGGATCGTTCCAGCGGATGCCGCGCTCGTCTTTTGGCGAGTAACAGTTGCTCACCTTGTAAAGCACTTCCGTGTTCGGCTCGAGCGTCGCGAAGCCGTGGGCGAAGCCGATGGGGATGAAAATCTGCCGCCAGTTTTCGGCGCTGATGACGGCGGCGACGTGCCGGCCGAACGTCGGCGAGCCGCGGCGGATGTCGACCGCGATGTCGAGGATCGCGCCGCGCGTCACGCGAACGAGCTTCGCCTGCGCCATCGGCGGAAGCTGGTAATGCAGGCCGCGCACGACGCCCTTCTCAACCGAAAGCGATTGGTTGTCCTGGCAGAACTCGACGTCGATGCCGGCGAGGTCGCGGAATGTGGCGCGGTTGTACGTCTCGGAAAAAAAGCCGCGGTTGTCGCCGAATTTTTTGGGCGTGAGGATCTTTACCGCCGGGATTTCCGTCGCCGTCACTTGCATGGTTCAACCATCATCGGCGATTTACGCAAGAACGCTGAGGCTCTTGGCGGATTTCGGGAGGTCGAAGAAGACGTCTTCCTCGACCAGCGTGCGCTGCTCGACTTCGCCGCCGCCGATTTCCTTTTGCAGGCGGGTGATCAGTTCCTGCACGAGATGCTCCGGCGCCGACGCGCCGGCGGTGACGAGGCAGCATTTCTTGCCGGCGAACCAGCTCAGATCGACCTCAGAGGCGTCATCGACGAGGTAAGCTGGCTTGCCCTGCTCGACCGCGCGCTCGACCAGACGCCGGGAGTTCGAGCTGTTCTTCGAGCCGACGACCAGGACGATGTCCGCGTCGCTGGCGAGCTGCGTGACGGCGGCCTGGCGGTTGGTCGTCGCGTAGCAGATGTCGTCCTTCGTCGGGTAGCGGACGTTGGGGAATTTTTGTTTAATCGCGGTGATCGTGCGCATCGCGTCGGAGACGCTCAGTGTCGTCTGCGTGACGAACGCCAGTTTTTCAGGATCGGCGATCTCGAGCGCTTCGACTTCCTCGGGCGACTCGACGATGACCACCTGGTTCGGCGCTTCGCCGATCGTTCCGATCGCTTCGTCGTGATGGCGATGGCCGACGAAGAGGATCGTGCAGCCGTCGCGCGCGTAGCGCAGGACTTCCATGTGGACTTTCGTCACCAGCGGACAGGTCGCATCGACTTCGACGAGCCGCCGCTCGCGCGCCTTGCGGCGAACCTCGGGCGAGATGCCATGCGCGCTGTAGACGACGACGCCGCCGGCGGGGACTTCTTCGATGTCATTCACGAACGTCACGCCGCGGCCCTCGAAACCTTCGACGACGTGCTTGTTGTGGACGATCTCATGGTAGACGTAAACCGGCGAGCCGCGCGTGCGCAGCACCTGGTCGACGGTGTCGATCGCCATATTGACGCCGGCACAGAATCCGCGGGGGTTGGCAAGGATGATCTTCATCGTGTCTCTGCACAGTCTATCGGCAGCACCGGTGATACGTCTAACGCGCGGATAAGTTTGAAAGTTGCGGTGGACGCAGTCGTAGCCCCGCACGCAAGTGCGGGGGGAAGCTCATTACCGGGGAAGGCACCCCGCACTTGCGTGCGGGGCTACGAGGGCTCTATCTTCCCCCGGAAGCGTCTTCGTCCGCGCAAAGGAGAATGTTTTGGCAACGATTCGTCCGTTTGCAGGAATTCGGTACGGGAAGCAGTTTCAGGATGTCTCGCACGTCATTGCGCCGCCGTACGATGTGTTGACTGAGTCGCACAAGGCCGCGCTGCAGGCGAAGCATCCGAACAACATCGTGACGGTCGATCTCCCGTGGATGCCGCCGAAGACCGTCGGGCCGGACGATGCGTACGAGAAGGCGAACATGGCCCTGCAGGCGTGGCTGTCGAGCGGCGTGCTTCAGCAGGACAAGCGGCGGGCGATGTATCCGTATTCGCAGACGTACACCTACGCCGGCAAGACCTTTCATCGCCGCGGGTTCATCTGCCTCGTCAAGCTCACGCCCTTCGGCGAAGACGTCATCCCGCACGAGAAGACCTACAAAGGCCCGATCGAAGACCGATTGAAATTGATGCGTGCGACCGGCATGCAGCTCTCGCCGATCTTCGGCCTGTTCAACGATCCGCGCGGCGAGGTGACCGCCCTGCTCTACAAAAGCGCCGGCAGGCCTGAGCAGTCCGGCACGCTCGACGGCGTAAAGAACGACCTGTGGTCGGTCATCGACGCAGAGATCGAAATCCAGATCGTCGACCTGATGAAAGCCCGCAACGTCTACATCGCCGACGGGCATCATCGCTACACGACCGCGCTCGCCTACCAGCAGGAGTTGATCGCCCAGAACGGCGGCAAGCCGCTGCCTCCGAACCATCCGGCGAATTTTTGCATGTTCGTCCTGGTCGGCATGCAGGACGACGGCCTGCTGATCCTGCCGACGCATCGATTGATCGGCGGGATGGACGGGTTCGACGTTCAGATCTTCTCCGCCGCGATCCGGCATCACTTCGACATCACCGAGACGACGATGCGTCCCGAGCAGTGGGACGACGTCTCACAGACCGACACGAACCGCAAGCCGCACGAGTTCGGGCTTTACGTCGGCGCGACCCGCAAGCTCTACAATCTCCGCCTGCGGAACGAAAGCGTCCTCGCGACCTACGAGCCGAACCAAAGCGACGCCTGGCGTCGCCTCGACGTCGCGATCCTCCAGCGCTACCTGCTTGATGAAGTCCTGCAACCGGAATTCGCCAAGCCGAAGGAGCTGACCAAGGGCTACACGGCCGATCCGTTGCAGATCGCGAAGGAAGTGGACGGAAAGAAGTACCAGGTCGCGCTGATGCTGCGCCCGACGCCGCTGACCGCGCTGGAAGAGCTCGGAAAATCGAAGGAAGTGATGCCGCAGAAGTCGACGTACTTCTATCCAAAGTTGGCGACCGGTTTGGTGATGAATTCGATTCGATAATGCCGGATAGCGATTGCCGCCACGCCCGCTGCATTGGCCGCGTTTTGTATCGCCGACGACTTGCGACTCATCCGATGCTCGCCTCGTGCGGCGGCCGGTCTCTAATGCGACGATTTTTACTGCAGGCCGGGCCGGGAGTTGGGCCTGTATTTTTTCGGGTGCGCGCCAAAAATAACGACTTACGCCTGTTCCGCCTAACCGTTTCACTTTTTGTTTAACAACGATTTCGATGTCCGCCGAGCGCCCATTTCGCGTCGCCGCAGCGCTTTGAGCGCCGCCGACGTATCGCCCGCCGAAGGGAAAGTGATCAGGCCGCGTTCATCGAAGTCGTCGCCGAGCGTGGTTAACAAATGATGCCGCCGCGCTCGCGCTGACGCGTCGTTCACCTCATCTCAAAAAACTTTTTCAAGAACCTTGCACCGCCCCTGTCGTAACCGTGCTGTCTTCCCACCATGCTGGGTAAGCCCGCCTCACGGGGAGGCAAAGCGTTCCACCAATTGTTGGAGATCGTGATGTCAAACCGTTCTCGTTCGCGTGCTCTCGGTACGCGTCCGCGCCGCATCGTTCTGGCCGTCTCTGAGGTGTTGGAATCGCGCCGCCTGATGGCATCGCCGCAGGTAAGCCTGCCGACGCAGCCATTGCCGGAGGATGACATTCAATCCCCGAATGGGCACTTCTACTTTGAGGACGCGCCCGGGCAAGCACTCAATGTTGCCTTTAACCAATCGGTCACGCTTGCCAGCGGCGCAATGTCGCTGACCAACCTCACAACCGCGGAAACGGTAACGGAGCTGACGCAGAGCGGCTCCGGTGCAACCCGCACCTGGACGGTCGGCGAGACGATCGATGGTCAGGGGATGCTGACGCGCGGCAACTACGAGCTGCTGCTGAACGCGGACCTCGTCACCAACGCCGGCAACGAAAATCTCGACGGCGACAGCAACGGCACGGGCGGCGACGACTACATCAGCGGCTTCTTCTTCCAGCCCGGCGACGCCAACCACGACCGCCTCGTCAGCGGCGACGACTACAGCTCGATCGACTTCAATTCCACCATCCCCGGCGCAAACGGCTTTCACAACGGCGACTTCAATTACGACGGCATCATCAGCGGCGACGATTGGGCCACGATCGATTTCTGGGCCGGCACCGCGCTGCCCGCGCCGCCGGATCAGCCGAATGAGATGACCGCCGCCGCGGGCCGCGGGTTCATCGACCTCACGTGGACCGCGCCAACGGACGTGGACGTCGACGGCTTCAAGATCTACCGCTCGCTCGACGCCGGTGACACGTTCACGCTCCATCACACGATCGCCGACCCGACGGCGCGGGCTTGGCGCGACGAAGGACTGGAAGACGGTACGAAATACACGTACCGCATTCGCGCCTACAGCGACAGCGACGGGCAGTCGCTGACGACAAACAAGATCTGGTCGGTGACGAACCTCCCCAGCCCGCTGGAGCAGCCGATCGTTTCGGCCGTGACGTACGACGCGCTGACGTTGACGTGGAACGACAACACGACAAATGAGAGCGGATTTGAGATCGAGCAGACGGGCGCCGGCGGCGCCATCACGATCATCAGCGTTCCTGCGCAGGACAATCCGGACGGCACTGCGAGCTTCCGCGTTACCGGCCTCAATGCCGCGACCACGTACTCGTTCCGCGTTCGCGCCTATATCACCGGAACGCAGGACTCGGCGTGGTCGCCGACAGTGGCGGCGGCGACATTCCCGACAACTCCCGACGTCACGCTCGGGATCAGCGGCGCGAGCGCGGTCAATGAAGGCTCTGAATACTCCTTGGACATCGACATCGGCGGCATCGACTCCAGCTACGTGACCGCTGTGGAATTGAATTGGGGCGACGGCGCAAGCGAGACCCTCAGCAGCTTCGTCACGAGGGCCGCCCACACCTACCCCGACGGAGAAGCGCCTCGCACGATCACGGCGACCGCCAAGGCGGGGAACACTGTGCTGGCGTCAGACATGTTAGAGCTAATCGTGCACAACGTCGTGCCGATGCTCACA